>MNQC01000082.1:11507-24210 GCA_001915225.1 Collinsella sp. 60_9 | reverse complement strand
GGAGTATCTTTTCGCGCTGGGCCTGCGAGACGTCGCCGTGCAGCACCTCGGCGGCATAGTTGATGTGCAGCGTCCGAAGGCAGTATTGCCGCATGACGGCCGTGCCAAGCGCATCGGAGAGCCAGTCGGCGTAGCGGGCGTTGTTCACATGGGCGTTCACGTCGAGGTCGGAGTAGGCGGCCGTGCGCAGGCGCGTTTCAACCGTGCCATCCGTCCGAGGTACGGTATGCGGCAGCGGTCGGTTTACGGGGCAAGCCTCGCGGTCGCCTTGAGCCACATGTTTGTAAACCTCACTATGATACGACAGCTCGCGGCGCGTTGAGGACGGCGAGGGTGCTACAGTGAAGCGCAAACAAGAGAAAGGCATCACATGGCATTCGTTTCGCTCGCCATCATCGCACTCGTGGCCTTTGCAAGCCCCTTCATCGCCTCGGCGATTCCCGGAAAGCCCGTTCCCGAGACGGTCTTTTTGCTCGTGCTCGGCGCGGTGTATTCGCCGGTCACTACAACGATCGTGATCGGGTCGCCGGTCAGGTTGTGCAGCACCTCCTGCAGAGGAGCGATAAATTTGGAGTCTCGCTGGTGTCCGAGCTGGGTCTGGCCTTTTTGTTCCTGCTTGCCGGCTTTGAGATCGACCCTAAGAACATTACGGGTGTGGAGGGGCGCTACGGCTTGGCGACGTGGGCCGTCACGTTTGGCATCGCCTGGCTTGCCGTGCGCTTTACGCCGTGGTTCTCGGTCAGCCATTTCGACGGTATCGCCGTGACGCTTGCCCTTACTTCCACGGCGCTCGGTACGCTTGTGCCCATCATGCGCGAGCGCTCGCTCACCGGCACGCGTGTGGGCGACTCGATTCTCGCGTATGGCACTTGGGGCGAGCTCGGTCCCGTGCTCGCCATGTCGGTGCTGCTGTCTGCCCGCACCGGCATCCAAACGCTCGTAATCCTTGGCTTGTTTGCGGTGGTTTGCGTGTTGTTGGCCGCGGTTCCAAGTCGTTCCAGGCGCGTCGGCAGCCGCTTCTTTTCGTTTGTCGAGGAACGCGCCGACACCACGTCGCAGACCTTCGTGCGCCTGACGGTGCTCATCCTGGTCACGCTCGTGGCGTTCTCGGCCATCTTTGACCTCGACATCGTGTTGGGTTCTTTTGCCGCCGGCTTTGTCCTGCGCTATATCATCCCCGAGGGTAACCATACGCTCGAGACCAAGCTCGACGGCCTGGCCTACGGCTTTTTGATTCCGGTGTTCTTTACCGTATCAGGCGCAAAGATCGACCTGACGGCCGTGGTGTCGCGCCCGGGCTTGCTCGCGGGCTTTATCGTGGCGTTGCTGATTATTCGTGCCGTGCCCATTCTCATCTCTATGGGCATTTGTCCCGCGACGCGCGATGTGTCGGCGTATGGCCGCATTACCTCCTTAATCTGACCGGGAGCTTCTCGCACCACTTTCTCGACCGCAGCCCGATCGCTGATCCAATCTCCCGCAATCATCGTATCTTCAATGTGTTTCTCAAAATTATCGACCAGCGTATTGGTTACAGAAGCAATTCCTCCTTGTGCGTAAAACGTATTAGCTTCTTCAAGACCTGTTTTACAAATTACAGCTACACGACCTTTTTCAGCTACTTTCAAGGCAAAACTCATCCCTGCTATACCCGAGCCTATTACCAAAAAATCAAATTTATGTGTCATATTTTTCTTTTTTTCGATACGATTGCCGAGCGTCTTTCCGCCGAGGCGGCGAGCGGCCACATCGATGCCCGCATCGTGGACGCTGCGCACCTGCTTGCCGATAAGACCTATGGAGACGAGGTCGACCCGTCCGAGCTGACTCCGCGCGAGCGTCGCCGCCTGGAGCGCGCCAAGCTCGCCGTGCGCGAATACCGCCGCCGCATGTTGGAGCTCTATGCGCGCGATGAAGCCCAGGACGACGACGGCAGGTAGTCGATACTCTCTCGGGGAAGCCGCGTCCCGCTTTGAAGGCTCGGAACGGGATGTGGTTTCCGAAACGGGGGCCGTTGGGAAACTGTGTCCCGGAATGGGCGCTCAGAGTGCGATGCAGTTTCCGCGAGAGACCCGTTGCGGAAACGGTATCCCAGAATCGGCGTTCAAGACGGGGCGCTCTTTCCGAAACATGGCCCTGAGGGAAGCTGCGTCCCGGTCTGAGTCGGGACTGCGGGACACAGCTTCCCTTTCAAACAGAAGAAGGCGCGCTGCCTGCAGTTGATGCAGACGGCGCGCCTTCTTTGTTGGACTATGTTGAGGCTGGGAGCTGAGGCTTGTGGTCCCTTAAGAGCGGGCGGCTCCGTCGACGGGGAGCACGGCGCCCGTGACGTAGGAGGACATGTCGCTCGCCAGGAAAACAAAGGCGTTGGCGACATCCTCGGGCTCGCCCATGCGACCCAGCGGAATGGTGGCGATGATGGGCTTAATAACCTCTTCGGGCAGGTTAGCGACCATATCGGTTTTGGTTACGCCGGGTGCAACGGCATTGACGCGAATGCCCACGGGGGCGAGCTCGCGCGAGAGCGACTGGACCATACCGTTGACGGCAAACTTGGACGTGGGGTAACCGACGCCGGAGGGCTGGCCGTACTTGGCGACCATCGAGCTTGTGGTAGTGATGGTGCCGCCGTGGCCGGCCTCGGTCATGATCTTGGCGGCAGCCTGGTGGCCATTAAAGACGGCGACGACGTTAAGGTCCATGACCTTTGCGAACTCCTCGGCCGTGTAGTCCAAGAGGGGTGAACGCTGGGAGATACCGGCATTGTTGACGACCGTGTCCAAGCCGCCCATGTCGGATGCAGCCTGGGTAAAGGCCTCGGTCACGGCTTCGAGTGAGGTGAGGTCGCAGGAGCGGCCCCAGACCTTGGCGTAGGGATAGGCGGCTGTCAGCTTCTCAACGGCCGCATCGGCGGTCTCTTGACGCGAGCCAAAGACAGTGACGGAGGCGCCCTCCTCGATAAAACGGCAGGCGATGGCATAGCCGATACCGCGCGTGCCTCCGGTGATGATTGCTTTCTTGCCCTCGAGCAACATGGTATTTCCTCTCATCGCGGGCGGACATTCGCAGCACAGCGTAGCCGTAACCGGAATCGGCCGTGTTTGCATATCGGTGAACGGTAGCCCGCGTTACCGATGAGCGGCTCGCGCAAATGTGCCCTGTCGTTGTGCTTAGGGCAGGAGACAAAAAGGCTCCCATCCCACATCGGACGGGAGCCCTTCGAGCAAATGCGTTGTGGGGTGTAAACCGAACTAGTTCGCCATGACGCCTTCGGTCCAAGCCTCAACGTCCTCGATGCGCAGGACGTTGGCGACCTCGGCCACGCAGTCGACGCTGGCAAGCTCGGCAGCGGCAGCCTGGACGTCCTTCTCGAGCGCGCGGTGCGTCAGGAAGATGACCGAACAGGCATCGCTGACGCCCGACTTGCCGTCTTCGACCTGGTTGATGAGCGAGATCGAGATGTTGTGCTTGGCAAAGATGTTGACCGTCTCGGACAGGGCACCCACGCGGTCGGCGACCTTCAGGCGCACATAGTACTTGGTCTGGAGCTCGTCCATGGGCTTAAAGGCGAGGTTGTGGCCATAGGGCTCAATCTCGGGCAGCGGAGCCACGCCGCGGCTGATCTGCTCGGAGAGCGACAGGATATCGCCCACGACGGCGCTCGCGGTGGGGAAGGAGCCTGCGCCGGCACCGTAGAACATGGTCTCGCCTACGGCGTCGCCTACCACGTAGACAGCGTTCATGGCGCCGTTGACCTTGGCAAGCATATGGTCGGCGGGAATCAGCGTGGGATGCACACGGACGTCGACACCGGTGTCGGTGTTGCGGGCGATACCGAGCAGCTTAATGGTGTAGCCGAGCTCGCGGGCTTGGGCGATGTCCTCGGCACCGATGGTACGGATACCCTGCTGGTACACATCGTCGGTGGTAACGCGGGTGCCAAAGCCGATGGAGGCGAGGATGGCCGTCTTGCTGGCGGCATCGAAGCCGTCGACGTCGGCGGACGGGTCGGCCTCGGCATAGCCCTTGGCCTGTGCGTCGGCAAGCACGTCGGCGTAATCGGCGCCCTCGGCGTCCATGCGCGACAGGATATAGTTGGTGGTACCGTTGAGAATGCCGGCGATGGTCAGGATCTTGTTGCCCACCAGGTCGTGCTCGAGCGTGCTCACGATGGGGATGCCGCCGCCGCAGCTGGCCTCGCACTTAATCTGCACGCCGCACGCGCGCGCCTTCTCGGCGAGCGTCTCGACATGACGGCCCAGCAGGGCCTTGTTGGCAGAGACGACATGCTTGCCGTTCTCGAAGGCAGTGGTGAAGATCTCGGTTGCGGGATGCTCACCGCCGATCAGCTCGACGACGATGTCGACGGCGGGGTCGCTGACGACATCGTGCCAGTCACTCGTAAAGGCCTCGCGCTCAATGCCTGCCGCCTCGGCCTGCTCCCAAGCAAGCGCGCAGGCGCGGGTCAGCTTAAGGTCGATGCCGTAGGCTGCCAGGTACTCATCGTGGTGGCTGTTGATCAGACGGGCCACGCCGCCGCCGACGGTTCCCAGACCGATCAGACCGACGTTCACGGTGCGCAGGGGTTCGCTCATAGATAGCTCCTTCGTGCATCTTATGGATGGATTAACCGCTTAAAGGTTGAGTGCATTCTAGCGTGAACCGAGGGCGCGTGCTCGCCAGGCAACAGGAGTCGCACAAAACGGCACCCCCGAAACGCTGCGGAAACATTGGAAACATGCTCGCTACAAACGGAACTCCGTAACAAACTGTCAACGTTTGCGCCATAAGGTTTGCCCCGTACCGCAAGACGGCCGCGCTGCGGCCAGCGAAAAAGGGGGACACCATGTTTAGCATCAACAACGTACTTAACCGCAGGAGTTTCCTTGTTGGAGCCACGCTTATTTTTGCCCCGATCTATTACACCCCAGCGTCCGTTTTGCTCAAGAACGCCAAGGACATGAGCTACGACATGACACTAATGGGTGTCGACGGCATGGACAGCCTATGTGATCCAGGACGGCAAGTACATCGCCGCCTAAGTGCGCATAAAGCGCGACCGGTGAGGCCGTTTTATTCAGGGCAGGGACGCCTGTAACAGAACGGAAACATTACTTTCACACAATAAAGTGGCATTACTGCATAAAGTAATAGAAATACGCAGAATTATGGATAAATGAACAAATCCAAAGAAAAGTTGAAATAATCGCCACTTTCCTTAACTAAAGCGTCTAGTATTTTGCGAACGCCGAACACGGCGAAGGATGGCCTGTCGGGTAGCCGAAACCCGACGAGATTTGAGAGGAGAGCCGCATGTCGAGCCTCACCGGTAAGTCATTGAACCCTGTTATGAATCGCAGGAGCGTTATCGCGAGCGCAGCAGGTCTGGGGGCGATGTCCATTCTAGCTGGCTGCTCCTCCAACGGCGGCGACAGCGGTTCCGCTTCGAGCGACGCTTCGTTTAAGATCGGTACCATCGGCCCGCTGACCGGCGCCAACGCGTCCTACGGCAAGTCCGTTACCCAGGGTGTCGAGCTTGGCTGCAAGGATTTCTCGACCAAGGAGCTGCCGCTTGCCAGCAAGGCCGAGGATGACCAGGCCGACGGCGAGAAGGCCGTCAACGCCTTCAACACCCTGCTCGACTGGGGCATGCAGGCCCTCGTCGGCCCGACCACCACGGGTGCGTCGGTTGCCGTTGCCGCCGAGTGCGGTAACGACCCCAAGACGTTCATGATCACCCCGTCCGCGTCCTCCGAGGACGTCACCGACGGCAAGGATTGCGTCTTCCAGGTTTGCTTCACCGACCCCAACCAGGGTGTCAACGCTGCCAAGTTCCTGGCGCAGAAGTATGCGGACGAGAAGTTCGTGCTGTTCTATAACTCCGGCGACGCCTATTCTTCGGGCATCGCAGATTCCTTTAAGGCCCAGGCCGCTGAGTCCAAGCTCGAGATTGTTGACGAGGAGACCTTTAAGGACGACTCCGCCACGAGCTTTACCAACCAGCTGACCAAGGCCAAGCAGGCCGGCGCCACCATGATCTTTGCGCCGATCTACTACACGCCGGCGTCCGTCCTGCTCAAGAACGCCAAGGACATGGGCTACGACGTCAAGATGATGGGCTGCGACGGCATGGACGGCATCCTGGGCGTTGAGGGCTTCGATACCTCTCTTGCTGAGGGTCTGCTGCTCATGACCCCGTTCTCCGCCGACGACGAGAAGAACGCCGACTTCGTTAACGCTTACAAGGATAAGTACGGCGATACCCCCGACCAGTTTGCCGCCGACGCCTACGACGGCGTGCACGCGGTGGCCGAGGCCGTCAAGGAGGCCGGTCTTGGTGTCGACGCCGATCCGACCGAGGTCGCCGAGAAGCTGTCCAAGGCTATGCTCAAGATTACCGTTGACGGTCTGACCGGCAAGCTCACCTGGAACGATAAGGGCCAGGTCCAGAAGGAGCCCACGGCGTACGTCATCACCGACGGCAAGTACGTACAGGCCTAATTGGCCGCCTTACATAGAGCGGTTTTGATCCCAAGCAGGGGAGGTTTTGGCCTTCCCTGCTTGCTTGGTATCTAGGGACAGTGTAACGTCCCTGTTTCATAACGGTCTTTATCCAATACCTGGTCAACGGCCTGTCCATGGGCAGCGTCTACGCCATCATCGCGTTGGGCTACACCATGGTCTACGGTATCGCCAAGATGCTCAACTTCGCTCACGGCGATGTCATCATGGTCGGTGCCTATGTCTCGTTCTGCGCCACGTCGTATCTCGGCCTCCCGGGCTGGGCATCTGTAGTTCTCTCTTGTGTGGTCTGCACGGTTCTCGGTGTTCTCATTGAGGGTCTGGCCTATAAGCCGCTGCGCCAAGCAGGCCCGCTGGCCGTTCTGATCACGGCCATCGGCGTGTCTTACTTCCTGCAGAACGCCGCGCAGCTTCTGTGGGGCGCCACGCCCAAGAACTTCACTTCGCTCGTCACCTTCCCGGTGCCGGAGTTATCGTCGCCTGCCTGGTTATCATGGCCGGCCTGATGTTCTTTACAGGTAAGACCAAGATGGGCAAGGCCATGCGCGCCGTGTCCGAGGACAAGGCCGCCGCTCAGCTCATGGGCATCAACGTCAACCGCACCATCTCGATGACGTTCGCCATCGGCTCCGCCCTCGCTGCCATCGCCGGCGTGCTCCTGTGCTCCTACTCGCCGGTCCTGCAGCCCACCACGGGCGCCATGCCTGGCATCAAGGCCTTCGACGCTGCCGTTTTCGGCGGCATCGGCTCCATCCCCGGTGCCTTTGTCGGCGGCATTCTCATCGGCATCATCGAGGCAATGGCGCAGGCTTACATTTCCACGAGCCTTGCCAACTCCATCGTCTTTGGTGTTTTGATCATCGTCCTGCTCGTCAAGCCTGCCGGCCTCTTGGGCAAGTACGTCCCCGAGAAGGTGTAGGTGAGCGTTATGAAGTTTCTTAAAGACAAGCAGACGCGTCACGACTTTGTCACGTACGCCATGTGCGTTGTGGCGTTCGCCATCGTCTTCTTTATGCAGTCTAACCACATGATCCCGCGCATGATCGCCGGTCAGTTGGTTCCCATCACGGCCTATATCGTCATGGCAATCTCCCTTAACCTCGTCGTCGGCATCGCGGGCGACTTGTCGCTGGGCCACGCGGGCTTTATGAGCGTCGGTGCCTATACGGGCATCGTCACTGCCGTCGCGCTGGAGAGCACCGTTCCGTCCGATCCGATGCGTCTGATCATCAGCATTGTGGTCGGCGCTATCGCCGCTGCCCTCTTGGGCTTCTTGATCGGTATCCCGGTCCTGCGCCTGAGCGGCGACTATCTGGCCATTGTGACCCTGGCTTTTGGCGAGATCATCAAAGAGGTCGTCACCTGCCTCATTGTGGGCGTCGATTCCCGCGGCCTGCATGTGATCTTTAACATCACGGGTAACTCCACGATCGACGACCTGCACCTGCTCGAGGACGGCACCGCCATCATCAAGGGCGCGCAGGGCGCATCGGGCGTGTCGACCTATTCGACCTTCCTTGCCGGCGCAATCCTGGTTATGGTCGCGCTCGTGATTGTGCTCAACCTGGTTCGCAGCCGTACCGGTCGTGCCATTATTGCCGTGCGCGATAACAAGATTGCAGCCGAGTCCGTAGGCATCTCCGTCACCGAGTACCGCATGATCGCCTTCGTGGTTTCCGCTGCCCTCGCCGGTGCTGCCGGAGCTCTCTTCGGCGGTAACTTCTCGCAGCTCTCCGCCACCAAGTTCGACTTCAACACGTCCATCCTCATCCTGGTGTTCGTGGTCCTGGGTGGTCTGGGCAATATGCGCGGCTCCGTCATCGCCGCGGCGTTGCTCACGGTGCTTCCCGAGCTGCTCCGTCAGTTCTCGGACTATCGCATGCTCATCTACGCCATCGTGCTGATCCTGGTCATGATCTTTACCAACAACCCGCAGCTCAAGGCGTTCTTCGCACGCATTAAGGACCGCCTTGCTTCCAAGAAGGAGGTGGCAGCCGATGCCCAGTAAGTTTGAGTTCAACAAGGGCAAGATGGTTCCGTATCCTTCTGGCGCCATCGTTCCCGACCGCGACCTGGGTCAGCGCCCGGCGCTCGAGTGCATTCACCTGGGCATTGAGTTCGGTGGTCTTAAGGCAGTCGACGACTTTAGCCTGACTATCGGCAAGACCGAGATCGCCGGTCTCATCGGCCCCAACGGCGCTGGCAAGACCACGGTCTTCAACCTGCTCACCAAGGTGTACCAGCCTACGCACGGCACCATCCTGCTCGACGGTGAGGACACTTCGGGCAAGTCGGTCTACCAGGTCAACCGCATGGGTATTGCCCGTACGTTCCAGAACATCCGTCTGTTCAACACCATGACGGTGGAGGACAACGTCAAGGTCGGCCTGCACAACCAGGAGCGCTACTCCGGTTTTGAGGGCGTGCTGCGCCTGCCTACGTATTGGAAGCACGAGAAGGCCGCCCACGAGCGCGCCATGGAGCTGCTGTCCATCTTTGACATGGAGCACCTGGCAAATGAACAGGCCGGCTCGCTTCCTTACGGCGCTCAGCGTCGTCTGGAGATCGTTCGCGCGCTTGCCACCAACCCCAAACTGCTGCTGCTCGACGAGCCTGCCGCCGGCATGAACCCGTCCGAGACCGCGGAGCTCATGGAGAACATCGTCAAGATTCGCGACACCTTTGGTATCGCCATCATGCTTATCGAGCATGATATGTCGCTCGTTATGAACATCTGCGAGGGCATCTGCGTGCTCAACTTTGGTAAGGTCATCGCCAAGGGCACGGCCGAGGAGATCCAGAACAACGACGCTGTTATCGAGGCATATCTGGGCAAGCAGGATAAGGGGGAGAACTAAATGGCAGAGCCGATGCTTTCCGTCTACAACATCAACGTCTGGTACGGCGCTATCCACGCCATCAAGGACATCTCCTTTAACGTCAACGAGGGCGAGATCGTGGCTCTGATCGGTGCCAACGGCGCCGGCAAGTCCACGACGCTTAAGACCGTCTCGGGCCTGCTGCGTTCCAAGACCGGCTCCATCAAGTTTATGGGCGAGGACATTACCCATACGCCCGCTGATAAGCTGGTTGGTAAGGGCCTGGCTCAGGTTCCCGAGGGTCGTCGCGCCTTTTTGCAGATGACGGTCGAGGAGAACCTGGAGATGGGCGCCTATACACAGCCCAAGTCCACAATTGCTCCGGGCCTGGAGCGCGTCTACGAGCAGTTCCCGCGCCTCAGGTCGCCGGCACCCTTTCGGGCGGCGAGCAGCAGATGCTCGTTATGGGCCGCGCACTTATGAGCAACCCCAAGCTGCTTATGCTCGACGAGCCCTCCATGGGCCTGGCGCCGATTCTGATCGAGCAGATCTTCCAGATTGTCGAGGACCTGCACAAGGCCGGCACCACGGTGCTTCTGGTCGAGCAGAACGCGCAGATGGCGCTTTCCATCGCCACGCGCGGCTACGTGCTCGAGACCGGCAAGATCACCATGACCGGCACCGGCCAGGAGCTCCTGCACGACGACAACGTGCGCAAGGCTTACTTGGGCGGTTAATCCATTCAACAAAGGGGCGCTGGCTATCCCGGTCAGCGCCCCTTTTTAAGTTGCGGTGAAATAGGGACTAATTGGGGGTTCAAGAAGCCAAAACAGTCCCTATTCCACCGCAACTTCATGGGGGCGTGCGACAATGCCCGTCGGAAAACACTTGCTGCCTTTGGGGGTCTATCTATGCTGTACGAGTTTTGTGCCGAGAACTTTGAGCGAGTGCCGGCGGCCATCGAGGCCGGTGCGGGGCGCATTGAGCTGTGTGACAACCTCGCCGTCGGTGGCACCACGCCTTCCGCCGGCGTTATTAGCGCTACAGTCAGCTACGCTCACGAGCATGACGCGCGAGTGATGTGCATGATCCGTCCGCGTGGTGGCGACTTTCATTACAACCAGGACGAGCTGCGCATGATGGAGATGGACCTGGGCCTTGCTGTGAGCGCCGGCGTTGACGGCCTGGTCTTTGGCTGCTGCAAGCCCTTTGCCGGCGGCTGGGCGCTCGACGAGCTCACCCTCGGCGCCCTCGTTATGGCTACGGGCTGCGCGACCGAGGAATGTAAGCGCGAGTCCATCGACATCACCTTCCACATGGCGTTTGACCAGCTCTCGCCCGAGGCTCAGCTCGATGCGATTGATACACTTGCCGACTGCGGCGTTACGCGCATCCTCACGCATGGCGGCGCTGCCGGTACGTCGATCGAGGATAATTTCGATCACCTGGCTCGTTTAATCGAGTATGCGGGCGATCGTTTGACCATCCTTCCCGGCGGCGGCATCACTACGGCAAATCGCGACGCGGTCGCGGCGGCGCTGGGCGTCTCCGAGCTCCATGGCACCAAGATCGTGCCGCTGGAGGTATAACCCGTGGCGCTGGTATTTGACGTTCAGCAGGCGAGCGGTAAGCCCGACGATAATCGTCGCCCTGGCACCGCGTGCCCCTTTTGCGACACGGAGGGACTTGCCAACATCATCCAGCGCGATGGTGACTGCATCTGGCTCGAGAATAAGTTCAAGACCTTGCGGGCCACACGTCAGACCGTATTGATCGAGTCTGCCAATCACGACGCCGACCTGGTGACCTATGAACCGGATGAGCTGCATCATGTGATGCGGTTTGCCCTGGGCTGTTGGCAGCAGATGATCGATTCTCAACAGTACCGCAGTGTGCTCATGTACAAGAACAAAGGCCCGCTTTCGGGCGGCAGCCTCGTCCATCCACACATGCAGATTGTGGGCCTGGAACAGGAGGACGGCTATGCGGCGCTGACCTCAGCCAACTTTGAAGGCATCAGTGTCTGGCAACAGGGGAGAATCTCGGTCGACATCTCAACCGAACCGATCATGGGGTTCTTTGAGGTCAACGTCTCGGCTCCACAGGGAATCGCCGCCAGCGACGACGCCCGCGACCAAGCCGAAGCGGACCTGTTTGCCGATGCGATTCAGGTGGCCCTGCGCTATATCCTGCACGAGCACCATGGCGGTCGCGCGGAGTCGTACAACTTGTTCTTCTACCACATGGACGGCCGGACCATTGCCAAGGCTCTGCCACGTTGGGTGGTTTCGCCCTACTTTGTGGGCAATCGTCTGGCCCAGGTCAATGCCGAGACCACGCTCGATATCGATGCTGAGCGCCTGCGTGCGCATCTGGAAACGCTCGCGTAGCAAGGCGAGCGCCTGCGAAAAGAGTGCTGCTTAGCGTGCCATCGCGTCGCGCCCGGCCTCGACCCGCTTGCGCTGTTTGGCGCGCTCCTCGCCGGTCAGACGTTCAAAGAGATGTCCGATAAGCGAGGCGAGTACCTGCTGAAACAGCGTGCCGCACATGACGGGGAACACGACCTCGCCGGGAAAATACTGTGTGGCGATGACGGCGCCCGAAGAGATATTGCGCATGCCACAGGTAAAGCACATGGTGGTCGTCTCGCTATACGGCAGATGCAGGACACGTGCGACCAGGATGCCGATGATAAAGCCACTGATGGCGAACGCCAGGATAAAGAGGGCGACTTCCAGGCGTACCATGTTCATGTGCAGCACGTACTCGCTCATGGCGGTGGAGTTGGACGCGATGACGCCCATCATCATGAACTTGCAGGCGGGCGAAAGCGCGGGGGAGAGTTTCTCATGACCCCAGCCGCGCGTGAGTTCGTTAATGACGATACCGAGCACGGCGGGGATGGCGATCATAAAGGCCATATTCTGCATCATGCTCGGCACGTCGATCGAGACGGTGGCGCCCAGCAGGAGCTTGAGCGTAAGAGGAATCGTCACAGGTGAGATGACCGAGGACGTCAGGATGATGGTGAGCGCGAGCGGGCCGTTGCCGCCGAACATGCTAATCCACATAAAGGCAGTGACTGCCACGGGCACGCTGTACTCGAGCACGATGCCGCAGACAAGGTTGGGGTTGGAGCCAAAGAACAGTGAGCCCATGGCATACGCCGCGATGGGGATGAGCACGGCCGAGACAAATAACGCCAAAATCAAATGCAGCGGACGGCGGAACACCTCAGCTACCTGGTGGAAGGTGTTGCTGAGCGCACCCTGAAACGTCATAAAGGCGAAGAGCGCGGGAACGATGGGCTTGAGAACGCCGATCTGCTGGGGAAAGAGCACGCCGAGCGTTACGCAAATCGG
>MNQC01000082.1:0-11487 GCA_001915225.1 Collinsella sp. 60_9 | reverse complement strand
GAACGATGACCTGCATGTGCCCTGCGAGAAACTTGCCCAGTCCAACCCATTGCTTCATATACTCTTGTGACTCCCTTTGCTCGTGAACCCGTTTTGAATGGATATGCTAGACGCTCGCATGCGTCCGTGCGGCTGAAACGTTCGATTATTTCGAGGCTATTACCGCCCTCGTTTATCGAAACCACGGCGTGCTGGACGTTGTGCGTCCGCGCTGCACGGTATAATAAATCCGTTCAACAGATCTGCCTGCCGAAGCGGGCATACACAGAGGACTCATCGCTATGAACCGTGAGAGGTATCGCGGCGACCTGCCCCTATCGGGGGTGGGCGCCTATGTCATCGCTTAAGACGACGCATCGCTGGGCAGTCGCTCAGCAAAACCCCGAGCTCGAAAAGGAGCTTTCGGCTGGCCTGGGCATACCAGGGTTGGTGGCGCGCATTATGGTTGCGCACGGCATTACATCCATCGAGGAAGGCCAGCTGTTTTTGACGCCTTCGCTCGATCGCGACTGGGCCGACCCACTCATTATCCCGGGCATGTCGGTCGTTGCCGACCGCATCGAGCGTGCTATTCGCAACCACGAGCACATCGCCGTCTTTGGCGATTTTGACGTTGACGGTATTACGTCGACTTGTCTGTTGACCGAGGCGCTACGTTCGTTTGGCGCCAACGTCACGCCGTTTATTCCGCATCGCTTTGACGAGGGCTACGGCCTGTCGCGTGCGGCGCTCGACCGCGTCAACGAGCTCGCCCAACCCAACCTGATCGTGACCGTCGATAACGGCATTGCCGCCAAGGAAGAGGTTTCCTATCTGGAGAGCCTGGGGATCGATTTGGTGGTCACGGACCATCACGAGCCCTCCGACCAGGTGCCGCAGGGCGTGCCCCTGACCGACCCCAAGCTCGAGGACGAGGGTCCCTCGCGTGAGCTTGCCGGTGCCGGCGTGGCACTCAAGCTGGTGCAAGTCCTGGGCGAGCGTCTGGACAAGCCGTCGTATTGGCGTTCGCTGATCGAGGTCGCGGCGCTGGGCACCGTGTCCGACATGATGCCGCTGACGCCCGAGAACCGCGCACTGGTCGCCGAGGGCATCCAGCAGATGCGCGTGACGGCCCGCCCCGGTTATATCGCGCTTGCCGCACTTGCCAAGGCCGACCTTTCTACCATTACGGCCGACGGCCTGTCGTTTTCGCTCATCCCTCGTCTGAATGCTGCCGGCCGCATGGCTGATCCCAAGCTGGCGCTCGACCTGCTGCTTGCCCGCGACCCCATCGAAGCGAGCGCGCTTGCCGCCGAGCTCGAGGAAATCAATCGCCAACGCCGCGAGATCGAGGCCGAGCTTACGCGCGATGCCATGGCGAAGGTCGAGGAGACTTATGACGGCGGGCGCGCAATCGTCGTGGGAGGTGAGGGCTGGCACGAGGGCGTCAAGGGCATCGTGGCGAGCCGCCTGACCAACCGTTATCACGTGCCGGCGCTGCTGTTCTCGATTGTTCGACGCCGTCGAGCGTTGCTCCGACCTGCTGATTCGCCGCGGCGGGCATGCCGGTGCGGTGGGTGTGACCATCGAGGCATCCAAGCTCGATGAGTTCCGCCGTCGCCTTTCGGCCGTGCTATCGGAGCTTCCCGCCGAGGACTTTGAGGACACTGACGAGGTTGCCGCCACCGTTGACCTCTCCGAGCTAAATATCGAGACTATCGAGCAGATCTCCCGTCTTGAGCCGTTTGGCCAGGGCAACAAGGTGCCGCTGTTGGCGGCCGAGGGCGTGACAATGTGCGATCGCGCCGTGGTGGGCAAAACTGGCGAGCACATGCGCTTTGTGGCGACCGATGGCGCCGCGAGCGTGCCGGCCATCATGTTCCGCGTGCCGCAGATCGATAGGCTCATCAATTGCGACAGCGCCGTCGACTTGGTGTTCGAGGCCGTGGCCGAGCATTGGCAGGGGCGTGTGAAGCCCAAGCTCATGATCAAGGATGTTCTGGTCCGCGATACCACGCTGCCCAGCGTCGACGATCCGGCATGCGAGCTTCGTCGTGGCGTGCAGCCGGCGGATTCCGGCCTGCGCCTGGAGTCGCGTAAGCGCGAGACGCTCGCCCAGCTTTCCTATACCGAGCTCACGCGCTCGCTTATCCATAGCTTTATCGGATCGAGCCAGCCGCACCGCGCGCAGGTTGAGGCGCTCGACGCCTTGGCCGATCACCAGAGTGTCTTGGCGGTTATGGGAACGGGCCGCGGCAAGTCGCTCATCTTCCATGTGCATGCCGCGCGTGAGGCGGTGCTTCGCGGACGTGCGAGCATCTTTGTCTATCCGCTGCGTGCGCTCGTTGCCGACCAGGCCTATCACCTCTCGTCGACGATGGCATCGCTTGGCATTGGCGTTGGCGTGCTGACCGGCGAGACCGTGGAGGCCGCACGCGATGACGTGTTCGCCGGCCTAGCTTCAGGCCGCACCGGTATCGTGCTCACGACGCCCGAGTTCCTGTCAATCCACCGTGACCGCTTCGCGCGTTCGGGCCGCATCGGCTTTGTCGTTATCGATGAGGCGCATCATGCCGGTCTTGCCAAGGGCGGCGACCGCAGCGCCTATCTCGACATGCCCGATATCCTCAAAGCCCTGGGCGACCCGGTCGTTATGGCTGCGACGGCCACCGCGACGGCTCCGGTCGTGGCCGAGCTCGCCCGCATGCTGTCGATCACTCGCACGGTGGTCGACGAGACGGTGCGCGAGAACCTGCAGCTCGAGGACGACCGCGACCTTGCGAGCCGCGAGAACCGTTTGGTGTCGATTGTGGCGACGGGGGAAAAGACCGTCATCTACGTCAATTCGCGCGACCAGTCCGTGGCGCTCGCCAAGACGTTGCGCAAGCGTGTGCCCGATTGCGCAACCCATATCGCGTTCTATAACGCGGGGCTTGCGCGTTCCGATCGCCGCCGCGTGGAGGAAGCATTTCGAGACGGAAGCCTCAGCTGCATTGTTTCGACCTCCGCCTTTGGCGAGGGTGTCAACCTACCCGATATCCGCCATGTCGTGCTGTACCACATGCCGTTTGGCGGCATTGAGTTCAACCAGATGAGCGGACGTGCCGGCCGCGATGGCCAGCCCGCCGTGATCCATCTGCTCTATTCGTCGCGCGACGCCCGCATTAACGAGCGCCTGCTCGACTGCTATGCGCCCGAGCGCGACGAGCTCGTCACGCTCTATCGCGCGCTGCAGACCATGTGGCGCTCCAACCGCGGCAAAACCGGGGACGATTCCTTTAGCGCGAGCGATATCGACATCGCGCAGATGTGCCTTGCCATCGATGCGCGCACGCCGGTCGACGAGCGTTCGGTGGAAAGCGGCCTGGGAATCTTCGAAGAGCTTGGTTTCTGTCGAGTTTCGGGGTTTGACGACACTCGTCGCATCGCGATGGCCGAAAACCCCGGCCGTGTGCAATTGAGCAGGTCAATTCGCTATTTGGAGGGCTTGCGCTCGCGCATGGAGTTTTCGGCTTTCCGGAGCTGGGCGCTCGATTCGTGCGCTTCTGATATGCTAGCCAAAGTTAACCGCCCGATCGTACCGCGGGCCTAGGGGAAGGGGACCTCGATGGATGCCGCAGCCCGTACCGCCCATGATTCCACCCTCCAGCCTTTTTCGGAGATGGAGCACTATAAGCATGCCGATGAGCTGCCACCCGAGATTATGGCGGACAGCTACGACAAGCTGGAGCGCCTGTGCCTCAAATATATGAATGAGGACGACTTTTCTAAGGTGGAGCAGGCCTATTGCTTTGCTGCCGAGAAGCACTGCAACCAAAAGCGCCGCTCGGGTGAGATGTACATCAACCATCCCGTCGAGGTGGCCATCATCTTGGCCGATCTCAAGATGGACTGCGATGTGGTGTGCGCCGCGCTGCTGCACGATACCGTCGAGGATACCGAGACCTCGCTTGCCGATGTTTCCGGCCTGTTTGGCGATACGGTGGCCGAGCTCGTCGATGGCGTGACCAAGCTCACCAACATCGAAGTCGATAGCATGGACGAGAAGCAGGCGCTTACGCTGCGCAAGATGTTCCTCGCCATGTCCAAGGACATTCGCGTCATCATCGTTAAACTTGCCGATCGTCTGCACAACATGCGAACGCTGGCAGCCCTGCGCGAGGACCGTCGCCTGTTTAAGGCGCGCGAGACCATGGACGTGTACGCGCCCTTGGCCGACCGCCTGGGCATGAGCTCTATTAAGTGGGAGCTCGAGGACCTGTCCTTCTTCTACCTGGAGCCCGATGCCTACCAGCGCATCGCGCGTATGGTGGCGGAGTCGCGCGAGGTCCGCGAACGCTACCTTGCCGAGACCATCAAGACGCTTACCGATGAGCTCAACCGCATTGGTCTGGAGGACTTCCAGATCAACGGCCGCTCCAAGCACTATTGGTCCATCTACCAAAAGATGAAGCGCAAGGGCAAGGAGTTCTCCGAGATCTACGACCTGGTGGCGCTGCGCGTTATTACCCATTCGGTGCGCGATTGCTACTCCACGCTCGGTGCGGTGCATACGCTGTGGCACCCCATGCCTGGTCGCTTTAAAGACTATATCGCCATGCCTAAGGTCAATAACTACCAGTCGCTCCATACGACGGTCATCGGCCCTACGGCTCGTCCGCTCGAGATTCAGATTCGAACCTATGAGATGCATGAGCAGGCCGAGTACGGCATTGCCGCCCACTGGCTATATAAGAAGTCGGGCGGATCGTCTGCTTCCAAGACCAATGACGCTCAACGTTTGGACGACCAGATCAACTGGCTCAAGCATTCGCTCGATTGGGCGGCTTCCGACGAGATCACCGATGCCAAGGAATACCTGCACTCGCTGAAGGTCGATCTGTTCGATCAGGAGATCTTTGTCTTCACGCCCAAAGGCGAGGTCATGGCGCTTCGTGCCGGCTCCACGCCGCTCGACTTTGCCTATGCCGTTCACACCGAGGTGGGAAACCACTGCGTCGGCGCCAAAATCAACGGTGCGGTGGCTCCGCTCACGCACGAGATCAAGACGGGCGACCGCGTTGAAATCCTGACTAACAAGAGTTCCAAGCCGTCGCGCGATTGGCTTAAGATCGTTAAGACACCTTCCGCCAAGTCAAAGATCCGCCGCTATTTTGCCGCTGCGACCAAGGACGACGACGCTGCCGCCGGTCGCGATATGCTGGCCAAGGACCTGCGTAAGCGTGGCTATGGCATTTCTACGCCGCGTTCGACGCGTGCACTCAACGCCGTGGTGGAGCAGTTTAACTTCAAGCAGCTCGAGGACCTGTTTGCCGCCGTCGGCGCCGGCAAGGTTGCCCCGCGCGCTGTGGGCAATAAGGTCGAGCAAATCTTGGACCCCAAGCCCGAGGAACAGCTCACCAAGGCCGAGGCTATCGCCGAGGTCGTGAAGCAGCCCGCCCGCGGCTCCAACCGCAAGCCGCAAAAGCGCGGCAAGAGCGCCAGTAACGGCATTATCGTCAAGGGCGAGAGCAACAGCGGCCTGCTGGTCCGTCTGGCTCATTGCTGCAACCCCGTGACGGGCGACGACATCGTCGGCTTCATCACGCGCGGTCGTGGCGTTTCGGTGCATCGCGCCAACTGTCCTAACGTCAAGGGTCTTATGGAACATCCCGAGCGCATGATCGATGTGGAGTGGGACGGCGCTGCCGACACCCTCTTCCAGGTCGAGATCGTGGTCGAGTGCCTGGACCGCATGGGCCTGCTCAAGGATGTCACCATTGCCATTGGCGATGCGGGCGGCAATATCCTTTCTGCCGCCACGTCGACCAACCGCGAGGGTATTGCAACCTTGCGCTTTATGGTCGAAATCTCGGACGCGAGCGGTCTGGATCCGCTGCTTGCTTCCATCAGCAGCGTCGATTCGGTCTACGACGCTCGCCGTCTTATGCCCGGCGAAGGCGGAGCTCAGCTCAAGCGTCGTGTGTAGGTGCGAGAGCCTCTCAGCATCATAGATATTGGTTACGTTCGAGGCATCGTTTGGTGCCTCGAACGTATTTTAGAAGGAGGGTATGCGCATGGGCGATATGACTTTGGACCTGACACCCCGAGGTGCGGCTTCGATTGAGGCGCTCGTCAACGGCCCCATTCAGACCAACAGTTACGCCGTGATTTCGAATGACGAGTGCTTAATCGTCGATCCGGCGTGGGAGGGCGAGCGTCTTGTGGAGCATATCCGCACCGCGCATCCCGAGGTGCGCGTACTCGGCTCTGTCTGCACGCACGGTCATGCCGACCATGTTGGCGGGGTTGCCGGGGTTCGAGCTGTCGTTGGCGACAGCGCACTATATGAGTTGTGCGCTAAGGACGTGACGGTGCCTCGCGCAAATATCGAGGAGCAGCGCGCCATGTGGGGTATCGAGACGCCCGATCCGGGTGAGCCGACGCGCTTGCTTGCCGAGGGCGATACAATCGAGGTGGGCGACGTCTGCCTGCAGGTGATCGAGACGCCGGGGCATACGCCGGGCGGCATCGTCCTGTTCGCCGCGACCGAGCAGGGGAACATCGCCTTTGTGGGCGACACGCTTTTCCCGGGTAGCCACGGTCGTACCGATCTTTCCGGCGGTGACGAGGCGGCGATTATGCGCTCGCTCTCCAAACTTGCCAAGACGCTTCCGCCCGATACCGTTTGCTTGACGGGCCATGGCGATTCGACCACGATGGCGCGCGAACTTATGCAGAACCCGTTTATGCAGATGTAGGCTCGAAGCCGTCTTTCGAACCACGAAGACCGCTCAATCGTCAAGCTATTTTCCCCAGTGGGTCGATTCTGTGGGGCAAACGGTCAAAATTTGTCCAATCGGATGGTATTCGTGAACAAACGAACGTTTATGCTCGGGTATGTCGTGGTAAAATCTCAGGCGTTATCGGAGCAACCTTACAGGAGGTTTCTTTTATGCTCGTCAACGCAGCAGACATGCTCAAGAAGGCCGAGGCCGGCAAGTACGCTCTCGGTGCCTTCAACACCAACAACCTCGAGTGGACCCTGGCTATTCTCCAGGCCGCCGAGGAGGCCAAGTCTCCGCTGATCCTTCAGTGCACCGCTGGTGCCGCTAAGTGGATGGGCGGTTTCAAGGTCTGCGCCGACATGGTCAAGGCTGCCGTCGAGGCCACGGGCGTTACCGTTCCCGTCGCCCTTCACCTCGATCACGGTTCTTACGAGGACTGCTTCAAGTGCATCGAGGCCGGCTTCACGTCCATCATGTATGACGGCTCTCACGAGGAGACCTTCCAGCTTAACCTCGACCGCACCAAGGAGCTCGTTGAGCTTGCCCACTCCAAGGGCATGTCCATCGAGGCCGAGGTCGGCGGCATCGGCGGCACCGAGGACGGCGTGACCTCCAACGGCGAGCTCGCTGACCCCGCTGAGTGCAAGCAGATTGCTGACCTGGGCGTCGACTTCCTCGCCTGCGGTATCGGCAACATCCACGGCGTGTATCCCGCCGACTGGGCTGGCCTTTCCTTCGAGCGTCTGGGCGAGATCAAGGCCGAGACCGGCGACCTGCCCCTCGTTCTGCACGGTGGCACCGGCATCCCCGAGGATCAGATCAAGAAGGCCATCTCCCTGGGTATCTCCAAGATCAACGTCAACACCGACCTGCAGCTCGTCTTCGCCAAGGGCGTTCGCGAGTACATCGAGGCTGGCAAGGATCAGCAGGGCAAGGGCTTTGACCCCCGCAAGCTCCTCAAGCCTGGTCGCGACAACATCGTTGCCCGCACCAAGGAGCTCATGGAGGAGTTTGGCTCCGTCAACAAGGCGTAAGTAGCGGTTTAACTTTCCCGTCGGAGGCCCCGCTCACCCTACGCTTTTCCCTTGCGCTCACCTGGCTTTGCCAGAAGTCGCGCAATGGGAAAAGCTTCGGGTGAACGGGGCCTCCTTCGTTAACTCGCTACAGGGTTACTGGGCTGAATTCATTTTTTGACTACCGCTCGGCGGTGTTGATGGCTCCCTTGTTGGGGCTTTCTTTTTTATCTCGCTACAATGGGCTTCAAGAGTTCTAATGACTTGGAGTTTGGTATGGCTGTTATTAATGTGCTGCCTTCGGATGGGAAGGTTATTGACGAGGGTCCTGTTGGTTGCTCTGTTGATGTTTGCAATGATGACTTCCGTTTTCTAGATGTTGGCTTGCCACCCGAGATTCTGCGTTTAAAGGACGCGGGGTATCTTTCGCAGGCTATTGAGGCTTGCCATGCTTGAGACGCCGCTTCATTTTTCGGTGTCGCGCGATCGAGCTATTGCGATGATTCGCGAGGAGTGGCCTGAGTTTACCGAGGAGCAGTTTGACGATCTGATTGACCGTAAGCGTATTGACTGGCGCTTTATCGATGGCGAGCTGTTCGTTCTCGACAACTTCCTCGATTCGCTTCGCGTATATCCCAAAGAGGTCCCCGGCATGCGTCCCGATTCTACGGACGGAATAGCACTGCGCGACGAGATGCTCAAGGAGATGGAGTCACAAAACGGATTGGCTCGCGTCATTACGCTTAAAGCGTCCGTGTCTGTCCCCGGCGCTCTGGAGGGGGAGACCGTTTGCGCTTGGCTTCCCGTCGCGGCTGCCTGCCGTCAGCAGTCTCGGGTCGAGATTCTCGACATGACGCCGGAGGGTGCTGTTGCTCCCGCGAACGCTTCGGCGCGTACCGCCTCGTGGTCTTCTTCGAGTGAGCGCTCATTCTCGGTGACTTATCGTTATCACATCGATGCTGCTTATTGTGATGTCTACGGTGGCACACTTCCGGTTCATCCGCGTATGGACGCGCCTCTGCCCGAGGATATTTCCGAGGACCGTCCGCACATTGCATTCACGCCGTATCTGCAGCAGCTGACGGCCGGTGTTGTTGACGGACTCGAGGATCCGCTCGATCGCGCTCGTGCTATCTATGATTATCTGACGCAGCATATCGACTATCGCTATCAGCCGCCGTACTTGCTTTTGGGATCTATTGCCGATGACTGCGCGCATTCGCTCCGCGGCGATTGCGGCGTTATGGCGCTCACGTTTATCACCATGTGCCGTATCGCGGGCGTGCCTGCCCGTTGGCAGAGCGGCCTGTACGTTGCGCCCGATTCGGTGGGGTCGCACGACTGGGCAGAGTTCTATACGCCGCAGACCGGTTGGCTCAACGCCGACGTGTCATTTGGATCTTCTGCTCACAGGATGGGGGAGGAGTGGCGCCGCCGTCACTACTTTGGCAATCTCGACCCATGGCGTATGGTGGCCAACAATCGATTCCAGGCAGAGTTTGAGCCCTCTTTCGACGGCATGCGCGAGGACCCTTACGATAACCAGATGGGTGAGGCTTCGGTCGACGGTCGCGGATGCCGTCAGCGCGAGATGCTACGCACGGTCGAACTCATCGAAATGCTCGAAGTTCCATTTTCGGACTAATCAACAGAAAGCTGTGATAAACTAACTCACGCATTGCGTGCCCGAGTGGCGGAATTGGCAGACGCAGTGGACTCAAAATCCACCGTTGGCAACAACGTGCGAGTTCGAGTCTCGCCTCGGGCACCATACATGCAAGTGAGCGTTCAAGGGGGTCAAGGCCCCCTTTTTCGTGCCGAACTCGCGTGAGCGCGCGGAGCGTTAAGCAAACAGGCCTGTGGCCTGTTTGTAGCGGAGCGTGGCGAGGGCGCCATGCGCCCGAAGCCCGGGGCTTCGCGAAGCGAAGTCCCTTCGAGTCTCGCCTCGGGCACCATACATGCACCTGCGCTTCAAGGGGGTTGCGGCCCCCTTTTTCGTGTACGTAATGTGATAACGCGCTGTACGTGTTATTATTCGCAAGGCGTTGTTTCCGCAATGCCCTAAAGAGGAACCCGAGGGTTCCCACCTTTTGGCGCCAATGAGCAGCTGACTGGTCATACAACTTAGATTACCTTCCTCAAATCGAGGAAGTCTATGTGTACGACCTGGTTGCTGAGAAGCGCCGGGTTATTTTTTTATGAATGGAGGTAGGGAAAATAGCTAAGTCTGATGACACCCGCATCAACGACGAGATCACTGCATCTTCGTGCCGTTTGATTGGCGTCGATGGCTCTCAGCTCGGCCTGTTCGCCATCCGCGATGCCCAGCGCGTCGCCGACGATCAGGGTCTCGACCTGGTCGAGATCGCTCCCAACGCGGAGCCGCCGGTCTGCAAGGTCATGGACTACGGTAAGTTCAAGTACCAGCAGGCCATGAAGGCCAAGGCTGCTCGTAAGAACCAGTCCAAGGTCGAGGTCAAGGAAATGAAGTTCCGACCCAAGATCGACGTTGGCGACTACGAGACCAAGAAGGGCCACGTTCTGCGTTTCCTCAAGAAGGGCGCGCGCGTTAAGATCACCATCATGTTCCGCGGCCGTGAGATGGCTCACCCGGAGCAGGGCCTTAACGTTCTCGAGCGTCTCGCCGAGGATCTCAAGCCTTACGCTACGGTCGAGTCCAAGCCTAAGATGGAAGGCCGTAACATGCTTATGCTGCTCGCCCCGATTAAGGGCGCCTTCGATGAGGATAAAGCGGCAAGCGATACCAAGTAACTAGTGTTCTGTAACCGATTAAGGAGTATTTCATGCCTAAGATGAAGTCCCACAGCGGCACCAAGAAGCGTTTCCGCAAGACTGGTACCGGCAAGCTTATGCGCGCCAAGGCTTTCAAGAGCCACATCCTGAGCAAGAAGTCCACCAAGCGTAAGCGTGGCTTCCGTCAGGAGACCGAGATCGCCGCTGCCGACCGCAAGGTCATCAAGTCGCGTCTCGCCTAAGTTCGTTTTTTCGTTTTACCGTCTAGGAGTTGATAGAACATGGCACGTATTAAGCGCGCTGTTGCCGCCAAGAAGAAGCGCCGTACCGTTATGCACCGTGCGAAGGGTTACTACGGTGCCGCTTCGCGTACTTACAAGCATGCTAAAGAGCAGGTCCAGCACTCCCTGCAGTATCAGTATCGTGATCGCCGCAACAAGAAGCGCGAGATCCGTTCTCTCTGGATCACTCGTATCAACGCTGCTGCTCGTCTGAACGACATCTCTTACTCTCAGTTCATGCACGGCCTGAAGGTTGCCGGCATCGAGCTCGACCGCAAGGTCCTGGCTCAGATGGCTTACGAGGACATCGAGTCCTTCAACGAGCTGGCTACCATTGCCAAGAAGGCTCTCGAGGCCTAATAGATTCTCTTGAATCGCTAGGGGAGTGTCGCGTTGTGCGCGGCGCTCCCCTTTTTTATCGAAAGCGCTGGTTTACATTGCTAAAAGCGCGGGTAGATAAACACTTACAGGTGACCGATCTTTATATATCTCTTAACCGAAGGGTCATCATCTGATACGTGCAGTATTTCTGCACCAGCCTTTCTATGACTTATATAGGAAGCGATGTATTGTGTAGGACTTGTGAAGAGTGGAATTCCCGCCCCCGGGGCCCCTCCGGTCTGGCAATATATCTCCTTGCCGCGCGGCCCGGTCGGACCGGATGAGCCGCGGGGCGTGCACCTTGAGAACCGG
>MNQC01000081.1:19315-21679 GCA_001915225.1 Collinsella sp. 60_9 | reverse complement strand
ATTTCCTCGTTGGGGGAGAGCATCTCGGTTAAAAACGGCTCTGCCTCTTCCCAGCGCGGTGCGACGAGGATGAGTGGGCGGTCGGCGGGGGCGACGTCGACGTGCGGGGTGTAGGACGATGAAGTGCGAGTTCCGATCATAGGTGTAACTTTCGAGTTTGGATGGGCATGGCGGGCGGGTGGGCGGTCTGGTTAGTGGCCCTTGATGGAGTTGAGGAAGTCCTGGGCGCGCTTGGTCTGGGGGTGGTCGAAGAACTCGTCGGGCGTGCCGGTTTCCACGATCTGGCCGTCGGCCATAAACACGACGCGATCGGCCACGCGGCGGGCGAAGTTCATCTCGTGCGTGATGACGATCATCGTCATGCCCTGCTGGGCCAGACGGACCATGACCTCGAGCACCTCGTTGATCATTTCGGGATCGAGGGCGCTCGTGGGCTCGTCAAAGAGCATGGCCTTGGGTTGCATGGCAAGCGAGCGGGCGATGGCCACGCGCTGCTGCTGGCCGCCCGAGAGCTGTGCGGGCACCTTGTCGGCCTGCTCGGCCACGCCCACGCGGCTCAGCAGGTCCATGGCGCGCTCACGGGCCTCTTCCTTGGACACGCCCAGCACGTCGACCGGCCCCAGCATGACGTTCTGCAGTACGGTCATATGTGCAAACAGGTTGAACTGTTGGAACACCATGCCCAGCTCGGCACGCATGCGGGCAAGGTCCTTGCCTTCTTGCGGCAGGGGCTCGCCCTCGATGAGGATCTCGCCCGAGTCGATGGTTTCCAGGCGGTTGATGGTGCGGCACATGGTCGACTTGCCCGAGCCCGAGGGGCCGATCACCACGACGACCTCGCCGCGGTCGACCGACAGATTGATGTCGTTGAGAACGTGCAGGTCGCCATAGTGCTTATCGACGTGTCTGAGCTCGATCAGCGGCTGATTGCCGGTGGAAGAGGTGCTCTGTGCCATGGTGCTCGTCTCCTTATGACTTGAAATGGTAAAGCGTTAGCGGATGATGGTCGCGCCGGTCTTGTGCGAAACATAGACAGCGGCCTTGTTGATCGCGACGTTGATGAGGATGTAGATGACTGCGATCACCAGGTAGACCGATACGAGGGCGTCGTAGTTGGTAATGAGCACGCGGGCGTTTTGCATGAGGTCGGGGTAGCTCACCACGTAGGCGACGGTGGTGTCCTTGACCACGACCACAAGCTGCGAAATCAAGGACGGAATGATAAACCGAATAGCCTGCGGCAACACNNNNGAGACCGAGTGCCTGGGCCGCCTCGACCTGACCGCGCGGCACGGCGTTGACGCCGGCACGGAAGATCTCGGCAAGTACACCGGCTGCGGCGAGCGCGACGGGAAGCGTGAGCATCCAAAACGACGGTAGCGCGATCTTGTACTGGGGCAGCACCAAAAAGAAGAAGTAGATGAACAGCAGACTCGGCACGCCGCGGAAGAAATCGGTGAGCACGCGGCAGACCAGCTGTAGCGGCTTGATGCCGCTGGTGCGGCCGAGCATAAGGGCTAAGCCAAGTACCAGCGCAATGACGCCGGCAGTGAGTGCGACTTTAACGGTGCCCTCAAAGCCGGCAAGCAGGAACTTCCAGGTGGTGAGGTGCGTAAAGAAATACCAATAGTGGACCGAAAGCTGGCCAGTCACATAAAAGCGCTGCAGTACCAGGACGGCGAGTGCGGCCACGGCAACAAGCGAGATGGCGGTGCCGATCCGAATCTTGGCGCGCATCTTGGGGCCGGGAGCCTCGTAGAGCGCATCGCGCATGGTAAGCGCAGGGGAGGAGTGCTTGCTCATCGGAGGATCCTCACCTTCTTATCGATATAGTTGCCAATGTGGCTCACCACAAAGGCCGTGCCCAGGTAGCCGAGTGCCGAGATAAAGAACGCGGCGACGCCGCCGAGCGAGCGGGTATTGATGTAGCTCACCACGCCGGTGAGCTCCTGCGGTTTAAGCGGCACCTGACTGCCGAGCGCGGTGGTGAGCATGACGGCGATAAAGAGGTTGGTCATGGGCAACACGCTCGAGCGCAGCGCCTGCGGAATCACGATCTTGGCGAGGATACGGTTAAAGCTCATGCCCAGCGAGCGGGCGGCTTCCACCTGGCCGACGCCTACGGTGTTGATGCCGCTCATAAAGTTCTCGGAGCCAAAGGCCGAGCCCAAAAGGACCGTGGCGACGATAACGCAGGTGCGGTAGGGCAGAACGACCTTGAGCGGCGACACGCGCATCACGGCGACGGCGACGGCCAGCACCATGGCGATGGCAAACGACTCAAGCGTCATGCCCCAGGTTGCTAGCAGCGCGTCGATATAGTTCTGGCCATAGAGCGACCAGAGTTCGGAGAGACTCATGCGG
>MNQC01000081.1:13564-19298 GCA_001915225.1 Collinsella sp. 60_9 | reverse complement strand
CCCGCCGATAAGGAAAGGGGCTCCCGTGTGTACGGAAGCCCCAACAACTCAGTGAGGAAACAGTTTACCGCAATAAAGCGCATCATGCGTTTCCGTATGGTTTCGTTGCGGCCGTTACTAGACTCGCTGCCTAGGCGCCGATCTCGGGCAGCTCGGGAACATTGGTGTCGCCCGTACGGTCGCCGATGCAGATCTGCCACAGCTCAGTCCAGGTGCCGTCGTCCTCGATCTTCTTAAGGAAGTCGTTGACAAAGGCGACGCCGTCGGAATCGAGCGGCAGACCGATGCCATAGGGCTCCTTGCTGCCGAAGGGCTTGCCGGCAATCTTGTACTTACCGGGCTCGCGGACCAGGGCGCTCTGCTGCATGTTGTTATCGATGACATAGGCGTCAACGCGACCCTGCTGGAGTGCCTGACGGGCCTCCTCGTCGGTCTTGAACTCCTGCTGGCTGGCCTTGGGAGCGAACTCCTCCAGGATGGCGGGGCCGTTGGAGCCAGACTGGACGGCGACGTTCTTGTCGGCCAGGTCGTCGACGCTCTTGATGTCGTCGTTATCGGCGAGCACCAGGATAGCCTGCTGGGTGTAGTAGTAGGGGCCGGCGAAGGAGACGAGCTTCTTGCGCTCGTCAGTGATGGTGTAGGTGGCAAAGACGGCGTCGACCTGGCCGTTCTGCAGGACGGACTCGCGCGTGTCCGAGGTCACCTGGGTGATCTCGACCTTGTTCTCGCCCAGAATGTAGTTGGACAGGAGCTGTGCGACACCGGCGTCGAAGCCGCGGGTCTGACCGTCTTTCTCGTTGAGGAGGGAGAAGAGCGTGGAGGTCTGAACGCCACCGATCTTAAAGACGCCGGCGTCCTTGACGGCCGTCGCCCAGGTGCTGGCGGCGATGGCGTCGTCATCGGCCTTGGGGCCGTTGTCGACGAGCTTGTCGAATGCCTTAGCGTCGAGCGTGGTGGAAGCCTCGGTATCATTGGAGCTCTTGGAGGAGCCGGCGGCGGAACCCTTGTCGGCCTCGGCGCTGGTGTCGGAGCAGCCGGCAAGACCAAGGCCGGCGACGGTTGCGAAGGTGGCGGCAACGAAGCCGCGGCGGTCGAGAACGACCTGCTGGGAGAGGTTCTTGCTCATGGGAGAACACCTTTCTCAATAAAATCCCTAGCGGTTGAGTAGAGTTATACCCTATCCCGCTCAAATGGGTCAACACGAAATAACTCAGAAACATACTTGCCTTATGGGTAATTCTACCTACCAAAAAGGGACAGGCACCTTCGTGGTGGTTCTTGCAGATGTGGCGGCCCGCCTCGCTGTTTTGTCTCAATCTGTAACAGTTAGACGGGAATTCGGGCCCTGGATGTTACAGATTGAGATAATCGCGTCGCGAAAACAAAAACCTCCGCAGGGATGCTTCCCTTGCGGAGGTTTTCTTACTCGTTGAGTAGTCTTGCGGCTTCGGCGGCCATGTTCTCGACCGTCATGCCGTTTTGAGCGAGCAGTTCGTTGGGGTCGTAGCGGTCGGGAAAGCCCTTGGCGATGCCAAAGGTGCGCGTGCGCAACGGCGTGCATGCCAGATAGCACGCGACGCGCTCGCCCCAGCCGCCGTCCAAGACGCCGTCCTCGAGGGTGACGACAACGCGATGCTCGGCGGCAAGGCTGTCGAGGAACTCGCGGTCGAGCTCGGTTGCAAAGCGCGGGTTGACGAGCGTGGCCTCGATGCCGTACTCGGCAGTCAGACGGTTTGCCACGCGCTCGCCCAGCTCAAAGAAATCGCCGAGCGCGAGCACTGCTACGTCGCGACCCTGGCGCACCACGTTGTAGCGAACGGCGCTGTAGTCGGTGTCTTCGGCAGGCGCAAGGTCGGGACGGCTCACCAGGCCAATACCAGGCACACGAATCGCCACGGGATGCTCGCGGTGGTCGAGCGACCAGCTCAGCATGGACAGATATTCCTCCATGCAGGCCGGCGCCAAGTAGTGCATGTTGGGAAGACCGCCCAGCATGGAAATATCAAAGAACGAAAGATGCGTCTCGGACGTGGTGCCAAAGATTGACGCACCAAACACCAAAATGGTTGCGGGGGCGTCGTTGAGGCACAGGTCGTGCCACAGCTCGTCGTAGGCGCGCTGCAAAAACGTACCGTACACACCAAAGACTGGCTTGGCGCCCGAGCGCGCAAGCGCGGTGGCAAAGGTCACGGCGTGCTCCTCGGCAATGCCCACATCGACGAACTGTTTGCCGGCGGCAGCGCGAAGCTCGGGTGTAAAGCCCATAATGTAGGGCGTGGCGGCCGTGATGCCAACGACCTGTGGATCGCGCTCGATGGCGGCGCTGAGCGCCTCGCCCGTAATGTCAGCATAGGTGCGCGGCGCGGGCTCGCTCGGATGGCCCGGGCAAAGCTTGCGCCCAGTCGCCATGTCAAACGGACCCACGTGGTGCCAGCGTTCGGGGTCGCTCTGGGCCGGCTCAAAGCCCTTGCCCTTGGCGGTGGAGACGTGCAGCACGATGGGATGATCGATATTGCGCAGTTCCTGCAGCGCGTCGACCAGGGCCAACACGTCGTTGCCGGCGTCCAAATAACGGTAGTCGAGTCCCATCGCGCGGAAAACGTTGCGCTCACAGGTGCCGTTGCTGGTGCGCAGCTCGGCCAGATTGCGATAGAGGCCACCGTGGTTCTCGGCGATGGACTGGTCGTTATCGTTGACGATGATGATCAGGTTGCTGTCGAGTTCGGCGGCATTGTTGAAGCCCTCAAACGCCAAGCCGCCCGAAAGCGAGCCGTCGCCAATGATGGTGATGACGTTGTAGCTGTCGCCCGCCAGATCGCGGGCGTGTGCCAAGCCGCAGCCCAGGCTCACCGATGTGGAGGTGTGGCCCATGGCGAACAGGTCGTGCTCGGACTCGTCGGGATTGGCAAAGCCAGAAGCCTCGCCAAAACGTTCCGGATCGATATAGGTATACGCGCGCCCGGTCAGCGCCTTGTGGGCGTAGGTCTGGTGCGAAACGTCAAAGACAATCTTGTCGATAGGGGAGTTAAACACGCGATGAAGCGCAACCGTAAGCTCAACGACGCCCAGGTTGGGGGCAACGTGTCCGCCGACAGCGGCGGAGCTTTCGAGGATGGCGCAGCGAATCTCGCCGCAGAGCAGCGGAAGCTCGGCGCGGTCGAGAGCCTTGACGTCCTCGGGCGTTGTCGTTTGCGTAAGCAGCATCGTTGTGGGTTACTCCATGCGAATCGAGCGCCGGCGCTCCCTCGGCCGACACAATTGCACAAGACAGTCTCGCACATTTTGGCGTTTGATATGTGACGGCGGCGCGGTAATTCGACAACTGGTGGGGCAAAACGTTTTGTCCGATGCCATACTGATAGATTCGATGATGATTTTTTCAATACGTGCAGGCCGTGGCTTGCCGCCGTGAGCCGCTGGAAGGAGGCAGCATGTCCGATGCCGTTCGTGCCGAGAAAATCGCGCACGAGGTCGACGATGCCGCCCGCCAGCTCGCCCAGGCGGGCCGCTTGGACCTGACGCGCGAGTTTATCCAGCATGGCGACGTGACGGTCTATGCACATGTGACCTCGGTGGCACGGGCAAGTCTGTCCTTTGCCGAGCACTTGGGCCGTGCTGGCATTTCGATCGACCGTGCCTCGCTGCTGCGCGGGGCCTTGCTGCACGACTACTTTCTCTATGATTGGCACGACCCCGACCCGAGCCATCGACTGCACGGATTTCGACATCCGTTTTTTGCCCTGGCGCGTGCCGAGGAAGATTTTGAGCTGACGCCGCGAGAGCGGAATATTATCGTGCGGCATATGTTTCCGCTGGTGCCGGTGCCGCCGACGTGTCGCGAGGCGTGGATTGTTTGTCTGGCGGATAAATGGTGTGCTCTGCGTGAGACGGTCGCCGGCCGCCTGCCGCGCAAGGACGAGACGGACGATAGCGTGAGTAAAGCATCGAGTGAAAAGAGGAGAGGGTAGACGGTGGGGACCGCAATCGACATGTCCTTTGACGGCGCGACGCTTGCCGCCTGCCCGCTTTCGGCACTGGTGCTCTCGTTTGCCTTCTACGGTTTTTGCGGCTGGGCATGGGAATCGACAGTCTGCGCCATGCTCAACCACGGACGCTTTGCCAACAGTGGCTTTTTGCTGGGGCCGTGCTGCCCCATCTATGGCGCGGGCGGCATTGCCTGCTGGCTGCTGTTGCGTGGGATTCCGGATGCCTCGAGCCAGTTTGTCGCTGCAGCGCTCGTATGCAGCGTGATTGAGTACAGCGTAGGCGTGCTGTTGGAAAAAACAACGGGCGCTCGCTTTTGGGATTACTCGCACCTGCCTTTTAACTTGCACGGACGCATCTGTCTGTACTGGGCCTGCGCGTTTGGCTTGGGTGCGTTGTGTATTTGCCGTTTAGTGGAGCCGGCATTGCTGAGGCTGCTTGGCCATCTGCCGGTGCTGATTGTGCGGTTGTCCGCCTTTATCGTCGCGGTCGCGATGATGGTCGACGCGGTGTGCTCGTTGGCGAGCTGGCGGCGTCTGTCCGATCAGCTGGAGCGCGTGCGCGCCGACCTTGCCGACCGCATCAACGAGTCGCTTGCCGACGCGTCCGACTCAATGCTCGAGCGCATTCCCGATTCTACGATTGACTCGGTGGCACAAACGCACATCCGTAGCCGTGCCGTTAACGCGTGGCTGGCCGAGCTGGGTGACGCCGCGCTCGATGCCCTGCGCGAGAAGGCTTCAATGCCGACGTTTATCGCGGATGGTGCTCGCGGCCTGTCACTTGCTGCCCGCCCGTCGCTCAGTCGTCGCCTTGCCGGCAAGCGCATGAGCCGTCCGGTGCCAAGCGTGTCGCTCAGCCGCCGCGACCTACGCTTCTTTAACGCCTTCCCGCGTCTGCGCATCAATCGCTACGAAGGCGTCATTCGAGCAACTAATCTCCGCGACCGAGCCCGCGAGCTGTTCCGCCACTAGCCGAGACGGGCGCGCTCACGGCTTCCTTGCTCGCGTATTTCCCGTTCGTTTCGCGTCCGTTGCCGCGCCGTTTCCAAGATTGCGGCGCCGTTTCCATTCGACAACGCCGCGTTTAACAACGCCGTATCTGGTCTACACCAGTTGCCCCTCGGCCGCATTATGGGCGCCGACAACGTTCATGCGACCAAGGGAGAGCGAATGTACGATACGGGATCGACAACGTTTATGCTCATCTGCACCATGCTCGTGTTTTTAATGACACCGGGTCTGGCGTTTTTCTATGGCGGCCTGTCCAGGCGCAAAAATGTCATCAACACCATGCTCATGTGCTTTGGCGCCATTGGTCTGGTTGGTGTGCTGTGGATTGTTGCCGGCTGGTCTCTGGCCTATGGCGGCGACGGTTCGAGTCCGTTTATTGGAGGCCTTGACCAGCTGCTGTGCCTGCCGGTGCTCAACCAGGTGCTGCAGGCGGCTGAGGGCAATGCTGCGGACGGTGTCGTCTACCCTCAGATCATCAACATCGCCTTCCAGATGGCATTTGCCATGATCACGGCTGCTATCGTCACGGGCAGCCTGGCCGGCCGCGTTAAGTTCGGTGCCACGACGGCCTTCCTGGGTATTTGGCTGCTCGTGGTCTATGCGCCGCTCGCTCACATGGTTTGGGGCGGCGAGGGCTCCTTTATTGGCGATATCATCGGCGCGCTCGACTTTGCCGGCGGCGACGTGGTGCACATCTCGTCTGGTCTTACGGGCCTGATTCTCTGCTTAATGCTCGG
>MNQC01000081.1:0-13500 GCA_001915225.1 Collinsella sp. 60_9 | reverse complement strand
ATCCACAACATCCCTTCTGTTGTCCTTGGAGCAACGCTCCTTTGGTTTGGCTGGTTTGGCTTTAACGGCGGCAGCGAGTTCAAGGCCGACGCCGTGGCGGCACTTGCCATCCTCAATACCGTGACGGCCAGCGCGGCGGGCATGGTCTCGTGGCTTGCCGTCGAGCGCGTGCACACCGGTCGCCCCACGCTGGTGGGCGCCAGCACCGGTCTGGTTGCGGGCCTTGTGGTGGTCACGCCGGGCGCGGGCTTTGTCGAGCCGTGGGCGGCGCTGGTCATGGGCCTGATCGTATCTCCCGTCTGCTACCTGGCCATCAGCCATCTTAAGACCAAATTTGGCTACGACGATGCGCTCGACGCGTTTGGCTGCCACGGCATCGGCGGCATCCTGGGCGGCGTGCTCACGGGGCTGTTCTGCGTGCCGGAGCTCTCGTGGACCGGTAAGGGCGGCCTGTTCTACACGGGCGATGTCTCGCTGCTCATCTCGCAGATTTTGGGCATTGTGGTGACGGTCGCTATTGTACTGGTGCTCGACTTGGTGATCGCCGCGGTGGTCAAGGCGCTGTTCCACGGCAGCCTGCGCGTGGACGAGGCCGATGAGGCGCTGGGCATGGATGCGAGTCAACACGGCGAGAGCGCATACCCCTCGTTCTCCGGACTCGACTAGCAGCTTCCCCAAGCTCCGCACCTTGCCGTTCAATCGTCGCGCGGCTTCCCCAGGCACCCGACCTTGCCCCTCAAACCGTCGCTTGCGTACCGAAGTACGCGGCGCTCCTCTTTCGGGGCAATCTCGGGCACCTGGAAAACCCGCGTCATTGAATGACATTTCATTTCTTTATTAAAGAGAGGAATTCACTATGAAGAAGATTACGGCGATCGTTCGTGCCGAGAAGCTTGAGGTTCTTAAAGACGCGCTGTTTGTTGCCGATGTTCGTGGCATGACTATCAACCAGGTGCAGGGTTGCGGCGCACAGCATGGCTGGAAGGAATACGTGCGCGGCAACGAGTTGCTTGTCAACACGATCCCTAAGGTGCAGTTCACCCTCATCTGCGCCGATGAACATGTCGACGGAATTGTCGACATCATCTGCAACGCCGCCCGCACCGGCGCCGTCGGAGACGGCAAGATCTGGGTCGAGCCGGTCGAGGAAGTTATCCGCATCCGCACCGGCGAACACGGCCCCGCCGCGGTGTAGAATCGACCGTCTACCATCCGCAACGTTAAAATGCTGCAATGAGACACAAGGCTTGCGTTGCGGATGGACGGATTATGGGTCGTAATAAATATCCCGAGGAGACGGTCGCGAAGATCCTCGACGCGGCGCTGGAGCTATTCTGCGCGCAGGGTTATGAGGGGACGAGCATTCAAGACATCGTCGACCGCCTCGATGGCATGACCAAGGGTGCTGTCTATCATCACTTTAAGAGCAAAGAGGAGATTTTCAACGCCGCATTTGATCGGGCAACGGCTCCGATTGCTGAGCACCGTCGCGCGACACTCGGTGCTGGCAATATGACGGGAGCTCAAAAGCTCAAACGACTTTATGCGCCCGAGTCCGTCGTTCCGCAAATCGAGCTATGGGCTCGCATGCATCCTGCGGCAGATCCGGTAAAAAGCTCGCGGCTGCTGGCGATGCAGTATCAAGGTTCGTTTGACGAGTCGGCCGATGGCAATCTCTTGCCAGTAATCGAGGAGGGCATCGCCGACGGCTCCATTGCGTGCGAATGCCCGCGCGAAGCAGCGGAGGCCGTATCGTTGTTAGCGAATCTTTGGCTGCTGCCATTGTTCCGTCCGCTCGAGCCCAAGGAGCGAATGCTTGCTCGCGCACAATGTTTGGCGCAGATGGCGGCCGCGGTGGGGCTTGATTTGGGTAATGAAGTGCTCCAGACAACGGTCCAGATTTGGGACGTATGGAACCGTGCCGGGTGGTAATATAGATACCAACGGTATGTAATTGATTTGTGAGGGTAGCCACGGCTGCCCTTTTCAAGTCATTAAATACATACTAGCAGTATGTATTTGGGGGCAGGCTTATGGCTGGGATGCGAAGAATTAGCGTTTCGTTGGCGCCAAAAACAGTGCGATCTATCAGACTATTTGGCCTTCTTGTTGCACAGCTGTGTGCGTATTCAATGTTGTCAGCACTGTGCTTTGCGTGTCCGCTCTACTTGTTCGATTGCAGCGGCTCGCCAACGTTATATAGCGCCGTCGCGGCGATAGCGTTCATACCAGGCGTGCTCGCGACTCCGGTTGGCGGGATCTTGGCGGATCGGGGAAGACATCGCGGGGTTCTTGTGGTACTCGGCATTGTTCTGATGGCTACATCACTGCTGTTTATCCCCGTGAAGCGTTCGCTGCCTCTTGCGGTTGTCGTGGCAGCAATGCTTTGCGTCCAATATGGCATCCAATCGCTGTTGAAACCGATGCTTCAAATTGAGACGGTGCGCATGACGGGCCAAGAAAAGGTTGAGCGTGCCACTGCGTTGGTCTCGCAGATAACCATGATGAGTAATATCTTGGGGCCTGTAGTCGGGACGGCAGTCTATGGGTGCTTCGGTATCGATGCTCTATGCGAAACTGCGGCGTTGACGTTTGCGATGTCAGCCCTGCTGTTCGGGGGCGCACTCAAGCAAAATGCCTCATCTGGAATGACGGGGGACAGTACGACTTGCTCGACATGCCGAAACGATTTTCGGGAGTCGATTCGGTACCTGTTTCAAAACGCATCATTGCTCGTTGTGTTTTTGCTTGCGGCTATTTTGAACCTTGCGTTAGTTGGGTTAACGATTGGTGCTCCCGTTATTGTTGCAAAGCATCTCGGAATGCAGTCATCCTTTGTTGGGATTATTGAGGTGGCTATGGGCTTAGGTGGTTTTGTCGGCAGTGGTTTGGTCGGTATTTGGCCGCATCGTTTTTCCTTCAAGGGCATATGTCGATATGTTGCGATGATTTGTTTTGGAGTCGTACCGATTATTGTCACGCTACTGAGCGGTCCTGATGAATTAGCGTTTGCCGCGCTTGCGGCCGGCTCGGCATGGGTCATGGCGTGGGCAAGCATTGCATCGGTCGGAATCGTTTCATTTGTTCAGCGGTCAGCGCCAAAGGAACTCTGCGGAAAAGTGCTGGCACTCGTTTATATGACACTTTCCTGTGCAACGCCTATTGGCCAATTGGTTTACGGGCTTGCATATGATCGATGGGCTCCGGCGATTGTATTCGCAGGCATGTTGGCGGTGCTGACGTCGACGACGGCGCTGTTTAATCGGCTGAAAAGTCGCTTATGGCGAATGTCTTAAGGCGCTGGGGGACCGTGAATTTGTGGAGACAGTGGCACGCCGCGCCGGGACGGCATTGTTTAGGCATGCCTCTCCTTCGTCTACAATATCGTGCAGACGAAGGAGAGGCGTATCCATGATCAAGATGTTTGCGAGTGACTTAGACGGAACGCTGCTGAACGCCCTGCACGAGGCAGATGGGACCATCCGCCGTGCCATTCGCGAGCTGACCGAGGCTGGCCTGCATGTGGTTCCCGCGACCGGGCGCTCGACGCTGCCGATTGGCGAGCATGGCTTTACGGGCCTGGCACTCGACGCCTGCTGCTCCAATGGGTCCATCGTGCGCGACAGCCATGGCGAGGTGCTCAGGACCTGGACCATCGACTCGCAGATTACCGAGGAGCTGCTCAAGGAGTTTCCGGATATCTGTTTTGACTGCTCCACGCCCGATGGCATGTTCTCGAGTGGATCGTTCGAGATGCACCAGGCAGGCTTTAAAAAAGACAGCCCCATCAAGCGTATTGTGATGCGCGGTATGCGTGCACGTGGCGGGTACCACGAGGAACAGTATTTCGACCAGTCGATCGGTGACATCCTGCGCCACGATGTGTGCAAGATCAACTGTCGCGTGACCTCGCCCGAGCTGTGCGCCGTTCGATCCGGTGATGTTTGAGATCACGGACGTGGCGTGCAACAAGGGCGAGAGCGTGGCCTGGCTGGCGGGCTACTACGGTATTGCCGAGGACGAGGTCGCGGTCTATGGCGACGGCGGCAACGATATCGCCATGCTCAAGCGTTTCCGTCACAGCTACGCGACCAAAAACGGCAGTGACGCGGCCAAGGCCGCCGCGAGCGCGACTATCGGTAGCTGCATGGCCCACGCCGTTCCCAAACACATGCTTGCCACCATGCACAAGCAGAATTCCTGCACCGTAATCGAATAATGTGACAAAGGGACAGTCCCCTTGCTGCATCCAAAATATTGCCTTTACGTGTTGATACACACGGTGTGCAATAATACTCGCACTGTGCAATAGCGCACAGGCTGAGTAACAAGGAGGACGTTTGTCCCAGCTCGAGAAATGCGATCGCCGGTCCCTTCGCTCGCAGCGTGCCCTTCGCCAGGCACTTGCCAGCGAGCTTGCCGAAAGCGGCGACCTTTCGCGCATTAATGTCGCGTCGCTCACCGAGCGCGCTGGCCTTACGCGCCGCACGTTCTATTCGCACTACCGCGATATTCCTGACTTTATCAATCAAATCGAGGACGGCTTGCTAGCCGAGATCCGTGAGCGCATTGAGCTCATCACTGCAGCTCAACTGCCTGATCTTTATCACAACATCGATGAGCTCGAGCCGGCGCCCGGTTCGGTTGAGTTGCTGCGCTACCTTGCGGCCAACCGCGATTTGATCGGATCGCTGCTGGGCCCGGGCGGCGACCAGGCTTTCATTAAAAAGATTATCGACACCGCGCGTGAGGCCGTGGTGCCTCGTGCGCAGACGGGCATTTTGGGCCTGGCGCTGGGCACATTCTTTGACTACTACGTTACCTACGTCGTGAGTGCCGAGGTCGGCCTGATTCAGCGTTGGTTTGAGCGTGGGCTCACCGAATCGCCCGAAGCCATGGCGCGCATTATGACGGTTATCGCCTTTGTGCGTCCCGGTGACCTATATGGCCAACCCATCGATATCAACGTGCCGGAATACGGCATGAAGCTATTGAACCTGCAGCTCGAGGACACGGCCGACACCGCCGCAGCCGTCGAGTCCAACAACTAAGAGGAGAGACAATGAGCAAACTCGTCGAGGGCATCAAGGACCGCATGGTCGCTGCCGCACGCGAGGCCGCGCCCGCCGTGGTGGACGCCGCGCAGAAGGCCGCGACCGCGGCTGCCGAGAAAGTTGCCGAGGCAGTTGCCGATGCCAAGAACGCGGCAGGGGAGGCGTCCGTCGCAAACGAGCCCGCCACCGCCGCTGAGCCCGTAGCCGCCACTGCCGCCCAGGCCCCCGAAGGCGCAATCTTCAACCCCGAGGCCGCCCACGGCAACCTGCACCTGGGCATCGACGTGGGCTCCACCACCGTTAAGCTCGCCGTGCTCAACGACGACAACCAGATCGTGTACGCCAAGTACCAGCGCCATCACACCGATGTTCGCGCCTGCGCTCGCGACCTGTTCGAGGGCGCTGCGACCGTGCTGCCGACGGCCCAGATGACCTGCGCCATTACCGGCTCGGGCGGCCTGCTGCTGTCCCAGTGGCTCGACCTGGAGTTTGTTCAGGAGGTCATCGCTAGCAAGCGTGCCGTCGAGACCCTCATCCCGGCCACCGACGTCGCCATCGAGCTGGGCGGCGAGGACGCCAAGATCATCTACTTCGACAACGGCATCGAGCAGCGCATGAACGGCACCTGCGCCGGCGGCACGGGCGCGTTCATCGACCAGATGGCAACCCTGCTGCACACCGACGCAAGCGGCCTTAACGAACTCGCGGCCAACGCCACCACCATCTATCCCATCGCCAGCCGCTGCGGCGTCTTTGCCAAGACCGACGTGCAGCCGCTGCTCAACGAGGGAGCCCGCCCCGAGGACGTGGCCGCCTCCATCTTCCAGGCCGTCGTGACCCAGACCATCTCGGGCCTGGCGTGCGGCCGTCCCATCCGCGGCAACGTCGCCTTCCTGGGCGGCCCGCTGCAGTATCTTTCCGAGTTGCGTCACCGCTTCTACCTCACGCTCAACCTGGACGAGGAGCACCGCATTGTGCCCCAAAACGCCCATCTGTTTGTGGCAAGCGGCGCCGCCATGGCGCACGAGTCCAACAAGCTCAGCACGTTCCCGCAGCTCATCGAGGCCATCGATGCCCTGGGCGACACACAGGGTGCCGAGGTAGAGCGCCTGGATCCGCTCTTTGCCACCGACGAGGATTTTGCCGAGTTCAAGACTCGCCACGACACCGAGGTCGTCCCCAAGGGCAAGCTCGACGGCTACACCGGACGCGTGTTCATTGGCATCGACGCCGGTTCCACCACCATGAAGGCCGCGCTCGTGGGCGAGGACGGTCAGCTGCTGCACACCTGGTACGGCAACAACAACGGCGACATCCTGGGCACGGCCAAGGTCATCATGGCCGATTTCTACAACCACATTCCCGCCGGTTGCGCCATCGGCCACGTGACTACCACGGGCTACGGCGAGGCGCTGCTCATCGAGGCCCTCAAGGCCGACTCCGGCGAGATCGAGACCGTCGCGCACCTGCGCGGCGCCAAGGCGTTCCTGCCCGGCGTCGAGTTCATTCTGGACATTGGCGGCCAGGACATGAAGTGCCTGCGCGTCAAGGACGGCGTCATCGACCACATCATGCTCAACGAGGCGTGCTCCTCGGGCTGCGGCAGCTTCATCGAGAGCTTCGCCAGCGGCCTCGATCTGGATGTCTCCGAGTCGCGTCAAGCAGGCGCAAAAGGAAGGCGCCACGGTGGGCGACATCGCGGCCGGCCTGTCCTATTCCGTCATCAAGAACGCTCTGTTCAAGGTCATTAAGCTGCGCGATCCCAAGGAGATCGGCAGCCAGGTAATCGTTCAGGGCGGCACCTTTATGTCCGATGCCACGCTGCGCGCGTTTGAGCAGCTCACCGGCGTTCACGCCGTGCGCCCCGACATCGCCGGCTGCATGGGCGCCTATGGTGCGGCCCTGCTCGCCCGCGATCGCGCCGGCGCGAACGGCACCTCGACCATCCTTTCGGCCGAGGACATCGCGCACCTCACCGTGACGCAAAAACACGTCCGCTGCGGTCGTTGCTCCAACAACTGTCAGCTCACCGTCAACGATTTTGGCGGCGGTAGGCGCTTCATTACCGGTAACCGCTGCGAGAAGGGTGCCGGCCACAAAAAGCAGAAGACCGAGGCCCCCAACCTCTTCAAAAAGAAAAACGAGCTGCTCTTTAACCGCGAGGTGCTGAGCCCCGACGAGGCCCCGCGCGGCACCGTGGGTATCCCGCGCGCACTCAACATGTACGAGAACTACCCCTTCTGGCACGCGTTCTTTACGCGCCTGGGCTTTAGCGTGCAGCTGTCCGACCAGTCGAGCAAAAAGACCTACCAGGCGGGCATTGAGTCCATGCCGTCCGAGAGCGTGTGTTATCCGGCCAAGATGAGCCACGGCCATGTGATGAACCTTATCGACCGCGATGTCGACTTTATCTGGATGCCGTGCGTGCGCTGGGAGCGCAAGGAGGATCCGACCGCTGGCAACTGCTATAACTGCCCCATCGTCATGAGCTACCCCACGGCGCTGGCGCTCAACATCGATGAGATCCGCGAGCAGAATATCGAGTTTCTGTATCCGTTTGTGCCCTATCACGACAAGACCGAGCTCAAGCGCCGCCTGTACCAGGTGCTCGCCGTCGACCGCGTGGCCGATGCCGAAGCTGGTCGCGGTCGCGTGCGTGGACCCAAGATCACGCGCTCCGAGGTCGATGCCGCCGTCAACGCTGCCTTTGAGGCCGATGCGCGCTTCCACGAGGATATCCAGACCATGGGCGAGGAGGCTCTTAAGTGGGTCGAGGACCACGGCGGCCACGGCATCGTACTCGCCGGCCGCCCCTACCATAACGACCCCGAGATCAACCACGCCCTGCCCGAGCTTATCTCGAGCTTTGGCTTTGCGGTCTTTACCGAGGATTCGCTTGCGCACCTGGTGAAGCCCGAGCGTCCCATCCGCGTCGTCGACCAGTGGATGTACCACAGCCGCCTGTACGCCGTCGCCCGTTTTGTGACGATGCGCAACGACCTGGACCTGATTCAGCTCAACTCCTTCGGCTGCGGCTTGGACGCCCTGACCACCGACCAGGTGCAGGAGATTCTGGAAGCCAGCGGCAAGATCTATACCGTGCTCAAGATCGACGAGGTATCCAACCTGGGCGCCGCGCGCATCCGCATCCGCTCGCTCATGGCCGCGCTTAAGGACCAGGAGGCCGAGCGCTTGGCCGAGGCCACGGCAGCGGGCGAGGCCTACGAGCAGGGTGACGCCGCGCCGGTGGCGCCCTCCACGGATGCCCCCGCGTTCGCGAGCCGCAAGTACACGTTCGAAGCGCAGCGTGAGAGCGCATCGACCGCGTGGCCCAAGGTGCCCTTCACCGAGCAGATGCGCGAGGAGGGCTACACCATCCTGTGCCCGCAGATGGCGCCGATTCACTTTGACCTGGTCAAAGAGGTGTTCCGCGGTGCCGGCTACAACTTGGAGTTGCTGCCCTCGACCGACCACGACGCCGTCGAGGCCGGCCTGCGCTACGTGAACAATGACATTTGCTATCCGTCGATCCTGGTAACGGGCCAGATCATGGAGGCCATCGAGAGCGGTCGGTACGACCTGTCCAAGACGGCCGTGGTTATCAGCCAGACCGGCGGCGGCTGCCGTGCCACCAACTACATCGCACTTATCCGCAAGGCCCTGCGCGAGAGTGGCCACCCCGAGATCCCGGTGATCTCGCTTTCTGCCGTGGCGCTCGGCGAGGATAATCCTGGCTTTAAGATTACGCCGGCGCTGCTCAAGCAAGCAGTCTACGCGGTGCTCTTTGGCGACGTGATGATGCAGATGCTCTATCGTTGCCGTCCGTACGAGGCTACGCCCGGTGCCGCCAATGCGCTCTACGAGGAGTACATGGCGCGCGCCCGCAAGCTGGCGCCCAAGTTCAACAGGCATAATTACACCAAGCTGTGCCGCGAAGCCATCCGCGCGTTCGATACCATGCCGCTCGTGGGCGAGGGCACCAAGCCGCGCGTGGGCGTGGTCGGCGAGATTCTGGTCAAGTTCCATCCCACAGCCAACAACCACGTGGTCGACGTTATCGAGCGCGAGGGCTGCGAGGCTGTGGTGCCGGGCCTGCTCGACTTCTTCCTGTACTCCATGAGCAACGCCGAGCTGCAGAAGGACGAGCTGGGAAGCTCTGCTACCACGCGTGCTGGTATGCAGGCGCTCATCAAGCTCGTGGACTGGATGCGTACGCCGGTGGAGGAGATGCTCGAGAAGTCCCGCCGCTTTGAGGCGCCCGAGCGCATCGGCACCATGGCCGACAAGGCTCGCACGGTGCTTTCGGTGTGCAACAACATGGGCGAGGGCTGGCTGCTCACGGCCGAGATGCTCGACCTGATCGACCACGGCGCGCCCAATATCATCTGTACGCAGCCCTTCGCGTGCCTGCCCAACCACGTGGTGGGCAAGGCCGTGATCAAGGAGCTGCGCCGTCAACATCCCGAGAGCAACATCGTCGCGGTGGACTACGACCCTGGTGCGTCCGAGGTCAACCAGCTCAACCGCATCAAGCTCATGATTAGCGTGGCCAAGGAGAACATGCGCGCCGGCAAGGGCTTTAAGCTCGAGAAGGTGGCGCCGCTCGCGATGGACGAGGTCACCGGTCAGATGCGTGCCCACGACGGCTGTGCGAGCTGCGGATCTGCCAGTGAGGAGGCCGTTGCATCGGTCGCCAAGCGCCTGGGGCGCGGCATTAAGAAGTAGCTGGTCTGCTATGGGCTAGATATGAGACAAACGGGTGGTAGCCGTACCGGCTACCACCCGTTTTTGATGGATATATGCTGCGTAAATCGCTTTGTCGCAGCCTTCCATGGACTCGAATTTCGAAAGTGCGGGGAAAACGCGAACCTTCCGAGCACACCGCCTTTTTAGACTCTCGCGACCTGCGGTTTTGTTGTCAAAAAATCCGGTCTGGTCGGCGAAACTCGATTTTTCCCCGCACTTCTGAAAAAGCGGTCCAGCAGCGCTAAAAAGGGCCTCCAAAATCGAGAGATAATGAACAGGTGTTGCCGTTCGCGGCAAAAAACCATCCGTTTATAGAACCCACCCCCAGTGTGCAGCCCTCTTACGGTTGAATAAATACACATCTATGGAATTACGTAAGAGAGGACTGTTCCTATGAGCTACAAGACCGTTTGCGTTGCCGGCGGCGGCGTGCTGGGAAGCCAGATTGCCTTTCAGGCTGCCTACTGCGGCTTTGATGTAACGATTTGGCTGCGCAGCGAGGGCAGCATCGGCCGCACCCAGCCCAAGATCGATCATGTGCGCGAGGAGTACATCGCGGCAATCGAGGGTATGGCGGACGGCACGGGCGAGTGGTGCTCCGGTATCGCCGATAGCGGCAAGCCCTTCGACAAAGAGGCGGCACTCGCCGCCGTTGAGCGCGCCTACTCCACACTCAAGCTGGAGCTCGATCTTGCCAAGGCAGTGGCCGACGCCGATTTGGTCATCGAGTCTATGGCTGAGGATACCCAGGCAAAGATTGACTTCTACAAGAAGCTCGCCCCGGTCCTTCCGCAAAAGACCGTCGTCGTGACCAACTCCTCCACGTTACTGCCGAGTACCTTTGCCAAGTACACTGGCCGCCCCGAGAAGTACCTGTCGCTGCACTTTGCCAACTCTATCTGGAAGAACAACATGACCGAGGTCATGGCACAGGACCAGACCGACAAGCGCTACTTCGATGAACTCGTCGACTTTGCCAACGACATCCGTATGCTGGCGTTGCCCGTCAACAAGGAAAAGAACGGTTATCTGCTCAACTCCATGTTGGTACCGTGGCTGCTTTCGGGCCTTGATCTGTACGTCTCGGGCGTGAGCGATCCCAAGAGCATCGACCTCGCGTGGACGCGTGGCACCGGCGCTCCCAAGGGCCCGTTCCGCGTATTCGACACGGTGGGTATCCAGACGGCCTACAACATCGTCATGCAGTATCAGAAGGTGCCGGGCCTGGTGAGCCCGTTGCTCAAAAAGATGATGATGCCCTACAACTTTAAGGCCATGGCCTCCGTCCTCAAGAAAATGCTCGACGAAGGCAAGCTGGGCGAAAGCTCGGGCGAGGGCTTCTTCAAGTACTAAGAACGATCCCTCGGGGTCGGAGGAAAACGGATCATTTTCGGCCGCCAGCAGTGAGAAGATGGACCCAGAAATAGAAAGGAGTGGCAATGGGCTGGCTCGGGCTTTGAAGACAAGTTATTGCAGGCCCAGGGCGATTTCTCGCTCAATGCAGGCCAGCACAGCGTGACGTATCTGCCGAGTTCTGACACGGCAGCGACTGGTCGCTACCAGGTGCTGCTATACGACAACAACTTTGGTGCGACCGAGCGCTATCCCAAGTTCGACTGGGGCCAGCTGGGCGCCGCGGTGGCGACCGACTACAGCAAGGGAACGCATTCGTTTGGGCGCATCTTTACGGTGGACGAGACCGTGCGCACCTACGAGCTTGTGGACCAGATCGCCGTGCCGTTCTCGGGCTATGCGAGCAGTGCGCAGCGCGTCGGCGATTCGAATAGCATGCTCGTGGCATCGGGCATGGCCAAGACTTTTGCCGAGTACGATCGCTATGGACTGCCCATCGCCACCTACGAGATGGAAGCCGAGAAGCACATCTACCGCGTGTACAAGTACGAGCTGTAGCGCTGCGCTTGGCTGCGTCTGTGCCCCGTGGCTGCGCGCGCTCGCGCCGGGCCCGCCTCGCGTCCCGCATCACTTCACATCGAACTCAACGCGATCGAGCTCGGGTACGTTGAGGTCGATGAGCTTGCGGGCGACGTGACGGTCGTGTGCCCCAAGCGCCTCGCTTGTCGTCACATGGGCGACAATCTCGCGCACGACGATGCCCTCCTCGTCGCCTTCGGTAGCCGAGGTCTCGACGGCGACGGTGTAATCCTTAAAGCCCGGCAGCACCGCGGCAAGCTCGCGCGTGGTCTCGGTGACGCCGTAGCCGTCCTGCACGCCGGCCTGCGCCGAGCCAATAGACCCCGCGGTCATAACGATGCAGGGGATGGCAAAGATGACCGTGCCCACAATAATGCGGCGGCGCACCTTGTGTGACAGCTCATCGACCTCAGCATTTTCTTCGGCAGTTACAATGCCGTCGCCGTTAAGGTCGCGCTTGAGCGGCACGCGCAAAAGAAGCAGCACGGCTTCGGCGGCCAGCGCGATAAAGACCACGTTGATGCCAAACTCATAAAGCGCCGAGAGAAACAGCGACCCGCTTGCGATGGCGATGCCGTAGCCCGCCGCGCACAGGGGCGGCATGAGCGCGGTCGCCACGGCTACGCCGGCAATGAGCGTCGAAGGCTCCTGATCGCGCGAGTTGCCCAGCCCGCCCGCAAAGCCGCCCGCGAGCGCGACGGCAAGGTCCCATATGGTGGGTGTCGAGTTGTCGATGATGGCGGCCGTGGTGGTGCCAAGGGGCGAGAGCTTAAAATACAGCGTGGACGTGACCAGGCAAAAGACCATCTGCAGTGCGAGGCTGGCAATGGCCTCGACGGTGATCTCACGGTCGAGCGTGGCAATGCCGTATGCCATGGCAAGAACCGAGCCCATGAGCGGGCAGATGAGCATGGCGCCCACGATGGCGATGTCCGAGTCGATATCGAGGCCGATGCTCGCGATGAGCATGGCGATGATGAGGATGCATAGGTGGGAGCCGGTCAGGCGTGCCCCGTTTACAAAGCGCTTGCGGATTACGTGGTAGGGCGCGCGACCCTCGCGAATGTTGAATGCGCGCTTTAGGAAGCGGGTGGCGTTCTCCATGGCCTCGCTATGAGCAGGGCGGATGCCGTGGCGCCGGTGATGGCGTTCGCGTAGTCGCTTGATCTGTTGTTTGTCGAGTTCCATGTCCACCTCGTTCCAGCGCGGTCCGCGCAACGCGCCCGTTGTCTTAACTCTACACCGTGGCGGGCGGGGTGTCTGTTGGATGCGGAATCCGATAGGGCGGATGACGCGGGAGCAAATGCAAATCACAGGCTCAATTCCATCCCGCGAGAATATGATGCACCAGCTCCTTCAAATGTGACGAAATTGTGAAGCACAGGAGCACGAATTTCAAAAAAAAACGCTGGTCGCCAATGTTGCGCAACAGAATTCAAAAATCGACAGCTACCGTTTGATACGTATGGATACATCCGTGTCAAAGGGAGAAAGCCATGGCAAACTACAGTCCACAACACTTTGAGCCTCGGGCCAAGGCCGTCAACGTCAAGGGCGTTGCCAACCGCGCCGTCGCAACCGTTTTGACGGCGGGCCTCATCGCTCAGCCGCTCATGTCGCCGCTGGCGGCAATCGCCGCACCGTCAACCGATAACGGCGATTCTGTTCAGGGGGTGTTCCTATAGTTTTGTCAACTGGGAAATGCTCTCCGTGCGACCGAATCGCGGCATGCTGACGCCTAGCCATTAGGCCGGTGGGCTTCAGTCTG
>MNQC01000080.1:14570-17931 GCA_001915225.1 Collinsella sp. 60_9 | reverse complement strand
CCGCACCCGTGGCGAATATGCCGGCGGCGTCCTGCGTGCCGGCCTCGAACTTCTCGGGGACGGGCGCCCAGACGGCGTCCTGCTCGGTGACCGAATCGATCATCTCGCCGCCGGTGAGCATGGGCGGCATGGCGTTGAGCAGGTCCATCTTGCCCCACAGCACGCCGATGCCCATGGGGCCCATGGCCTTGTGCGCGCTAAAGGCAAAGAAGTCGGCGCCCAGGTCGGCCACATCGACCGGCATGTGCGGCAGCGACTGCGCACCGTCGACGACCAGATAGCCGCCGTACTTGTGCACGAGTTTGCCGAGGTTCTTGACCGGGTTCTCGACGCCCAGCACGTTAGAAACCTGACCCACGGCCAGAATTTTGGTCTTGGGACCCACCTTGGCAAGAACCTCCTCGGTGGTGAGCTGGCCGGTCTTGGTGGGGTAGAGGTAGACGAGCTTGGCGCCGGTCTCGTGGCAGACCTGCTGCCACGGAATCAGGTTGGAGTGGTGCTCCATGATGGTGATGACGACCTCGTCGCCCGGTTTGAGCACTGTGGGCGCAAAGCTCTTGGCGACCAGGTTGAGCGACTCGCTCGTGTTGCGGGTGAAGACGACCTCGTTGGCCTGTGAGGCGCCGATGAGGTCGGCGATCTGCTGGCGGACCTTCGCGATGGCGTCGGTTGCCTCGACGGACAGCGAGTACAGGCCGCGCAGGGGGTTGGCGTTCATGCGCTGGTAGAAGTCGCGTTCGGCGTCAAGCATGCAGGCGGGGCGCTGCGCGGTGGCGGCGCTATCGAGGAAGGCGATCTCGGGGTGCTGCTGGAAAAGCGGGAATTGCGCCTTGTAGGGATTGGTCTCGATGTCGACGGTAGGCCAGCCGCGCGAGGCCTCGTCGCTGGCGTCGAGCTCCATAGGCTCCGGTGCGGTACAGGTGTCGCATTTAACGTGCTCGGTGTCGATCATGCGAGCTCCTCTTCAAAGTTGTCGATCAGGTTGTTGCCCAGGCGGACGATGCCGGCGCGGGTGCGCTCGTCGGTGGCGGAAAGCGCGGCGTCCTCCAGCTTGGCGCGGATGAACAGGTCCTCGGCGGCGTTTTGGTCAAGACCGCGGCAGGCGAGGTAGAACAGCTGCTCGTCGCGGACGTGACCGATGGTGGCGCCGTGGTTGCCGGCGACGTCGTCCTCGTCGCAGAGAATGACGGGAATGGTCTTGTTGTCGACGCCCTTGTTGGCCAAAAGCACCGTCTCGCGCTCGGTGCCGGTTGCACCCTTGCAGCCGTGCACGAGGTCGATGGTGCCACGGTAGACCTTCTTGGACGTGCCGGTCAGCACGCCGTTGGCGTCGATCTCGCACTCGGTCTTGCGACCGCGGTGGCGCAGCTCGTAGTTAAAGTCGCGCACCTGCTCACGGGCGCCAAGGTAGTCAGTATCGATGGTGACCTTGGCGGTATCGCCCAGCAGGTCGCCGGCAAGGCCGGTGGCGCTGGCGCCGGCACCCAGGACGGTGTGTTGCACGTTGACGCGCGCGCCCTCGTCCAGGAACAGGCCGGTATCGTCGAGTGCGATCCAGCTATCGTCGAGCGTCTGCGTGCAGGCCACGTTGACGGTGGCGTACTCGTGGGCGCACACGCGCAGCACGGATCCCACGACGCCCTCGCCGGCAACGGGGGAGTCCAGGGCGATCTGCAGGTCGAGCGTCGACTGGGGACGGACGACGACGTCGATGGCGGCGATGGCCGCGGCGGCATCGACACCGCTCACACGCACGGTAACCGTGGCGTGCTTGTATGCGGGCACATCGATGACGACGCGCTTGGTGGCGTGGTCGGCCAGGTAGGTGTAGGCAGCCTCGCCCATGCCAGTCTCGAAGGCCTCAGCGGGGGAGAGCTCCTCCTCCAGCTTAATGGCACCGGCCTGGTAGACGGAGGTGGCGGGCACGTCGAGCTCGGTCTCGGGCGTGATGCGGGCGCGGTCGGCGGCATCGCCGGGCGCGGAGGCGCGGCGCTCGGGGAAGCGCTCGGCCATGGCGTCCATGGCGGCGTCGAACGCGTCTGCCACGCCAGCAAATTGCTCGTCCAAGCCCTCAACCTTAACGGTCTCGGCGGGAGCGGCGGCAAGCTCGTCAGAGAGCTCGAGCTTGGTCTGGTTCATCTTCAGCCAGCCCCATGTGGCAGCCGGCATCGCATTGACCTGCTCAAGGGTGGTAGCAGCGGTGTTCGTGGTCTGTTTCATTATCCGATCGCTCCTTCCATCTCGAGCTTGATCAGGTTGTTCATCTCGACGGCGTACTCCAGCGGTAGCTCCTTGGAGACCGGGTTGGCAAAGCCGTTGACGATCATGGTACGGGCTTCTTCCTCCGAGATACCGCGGCTCATCAGGTAGAACACCTTATCGTCGCCGATACGGCCGATGGTGGCCTCGTGGCCGATGTCGACATTCTTGGCGCGGATGTCCATGGCGGGGATGGTGTCGGAGCGGCTCTGGTCGTCGAGCATGAGCGACTGGCAGCTCACGGTTGCCTTGGAACCCTCGGCCTTGGGCGTGGCCACGATGGAGCTGCGGAAGGTCTGGATGCCGCCGCTCTTGGAGATGCCCTTGGTCTCGACGGTTGCCGAAGTATCGGGCGCGTTGAGCACGACCTTGCAGCCGGTATCCAGGTTCTGGCCGGCGCCGGCAAAGGTAATGCCGGTAAAGCTCGAGCGGGCGCGGCGTCCGCTGAGCACGCTCATGGGGTAGAGGTAGCCCACGTGGCTACCGAAGGAGCCGCTGATCCACTCGATGTCGCCGTCCTCGTCCACGCGCGCACGCTTGGTGTTGAGGTTGTACATGTTCTTGGACCAATTCTCGATGGTAGAGTAGCGCAGGTGCGCACGCCACGTTGTACTTGGGCGCGGAGCAACCCTCAATGAAGTGCAGGTCGGCATCGTCCTCGACGATGATGAGCGTGTGCTCAAACTGGCCGGCGCCCTTGGCGTTAAGACGGAAGTAACTCTGCAGCGGGAAGTCGAGCTTGGTGCCCTTGGGCACGTAGACAAACGAGCCGCCCGACCATACGGCGCCGTGCAGGGCCGCAAACTTGTGGTCGGCGGGCGGGATGAGCGTCATAAACTTCTCGTGGATGAGCGGTTCCCACTGCGGGTCGTGCAGGGCCTCCTCGATGCCGGAGTAGACGATGCCCATCTTAGACGCCGTGTCCTGCATGTTGTGGTAGACGAGCTCGGAGTCGTACTGCGCGCCGACGCCTGCCAGATAGCTGCGCTCGGCCTCGGGGATGCCCAGGCGCTCAAAGGTGCTCTTGATGTCGTCGGGCACCGACTCCCAGTCGTGCTTTTGGTCGGTGTTGGGCTTGACATAGGTGACGATGTTATCCATG
>MNQC01000080.1:12668-14565 GCA_001915225.1 Collinsella sp. 60_9 | reverse complement strand
TTAAAGATCTCGAGGGACTTTAAGCGCAGGTCGAGCATCCACTGCGGCTCGTCCTTCTTGGCGCTGATCTCGCGCACGATGTCGGGCGTGATGCCGGCGTCGAGGCGCTCAAATCCCTCCTCGCCATAGGTGAAGTCGTAGAGGCTGCGGTCGATGTCCGCGACCTCGGTGCGGTTCTTGGTCATTGCGTCGCCCCTTTACGCCTGCTGCTCGGCAGCGGCGGCCTCGGCCTGGGCGCGCTGCTCGGCGGCCTCGCGCTCGAAGGTCTCAAAGCCGTTCTTGTCGATCCAGGGGATCAGCGAGGCGTCGTCCTCGCGCACGATGTGGCCCTTGACCATAACGTGGACGCGGTCGACATCCAGGTGCTCCAGGATGCGCGTGTTGTGCGTGATGATGAGCATGGAGCCGTCGCAGCTCTTGCGGTAGGCGTCCATGCCATGACTGACGGTGGAAAGGGCGTCGACGTCCAGGCCGGAGTCAGTCTCGTCCAGGATGGCGAGCTTGGGCTGCAGCAGCAGAAGCTGGAGCATCTCGACCTTCTTTTTCTCGCCGCCCGAGAAACCCACGCCCAGCTCGCGGTTGAGGTAGGCGGTATCCATGTTGAGCTCGGCCGCGAGCTCCTTCACGCGGCGGCGGAACTCCTTGCCCTTCATCTCCAGGCCGGGGCGGCCGGCGATGCTGGCGCGCAAAAAGCTCGACAGTGGCACGCCCGGAATCTCGACCGGGGCCTGGAAGCTCAGGAACAGGCCGGCGCGCGAACGCTTGTCGGTGGTGAGCTCGGTGATGTCCTGGCCGTCAAAGACGATGCGGCCGTCGTTGACCGTGTAGACGGGGTCGCCCATGACCAGGTGGCCGAGGGTGGACTTGCCGGCGCCGTTGGGTCCCATCAGCACGTGGGTCTCGCCGGCGGCGACGTTGAGGTTGACGTTGTGGAGGATGGTCTTCTCGTCCACGGAGGCGGTCAGACCTTCGATGGAAAGCAGCGGATTTGCGCTCATGCTGTCCCTCTCTGTATATGGTGTACTCATAGGTGTACTAAACCCTAGGAATCTTCTCGGAATAAAGTTACTATGGGTTCGGCGTTAGTCAAGGGAAAACCCGACTAATCCACTCGACTTTTTAGATGTGGGACATAATAATCAGGTTTGTTTGCCCCGCGTGCATAAGATTTGGGACAAACACTCCTGGTATTTTGTCCCAGCAACGATGGGAGGGTAGGTATGCTCATTTCTTCCAAGGGCCGCTATGCCCTCCGGCTGATGATCTATATCGCGGCGCTCGGCGACGCCGAGGGCAAGATTGCCCTGCGCGAGGTTGCCGACCGCGAGCATATCTCGCAAAAGTATTTGGAGCAGCTGGTTCGTCCGCTTATGAAGGCTGGCCTGCTTAAGAGCGTGCGCGGCAAGGGCGGCGGCTACATGATGGCCAAGGATCCCTCCGAGGTACGTGCGGGTGACATCCTGCGCGCCGTCGAGGGCAGCACGGCGCCCGTGGCGTGCGACGGCATCGACAACAGCTGCACCCGCAGCGATTTGTGCTCGACCGTCAAGTTCTGGCGCGGTCTGGACGACGTGATCGAAAAATACGTCGACGGCGTGACGTTGGCCGACCTAGCCGCCGTTCCCGAGATCAACTTTGACATTAAGCTGTAAGGGCTGCAAATGACATCTCTCGACAAGGTGTACAAGCAAATCGAAGTTTTTGCTCTGGAATGTGACGCCGAGAAGGTCGTGTTGTTTGGTTCTCGTGCTCGAGGCGACAACTTGCCTAAGAGCGATATTGACATCGCCGTAGCAGGTTGCCGGGATTTCGGCCGTTTCTCATATTTGATCGAGGAACATCTTGATACTCTTTTAGATGTAGATGTCGTCAATCTCGACGAGTCCCTATCGCAGCA
>MNQC01000080.1:1034-12640 GCA_001915225.1 Collinsella sp. 60_9 | reverse complement strand
TGTATGAAAAAATATGAGAACTTTGTTAGCGCCTTGGCGAATCTTGAGGATGCGCCCAATCAGGATCTCAACAATGATTTTGTTCAGAGTGGATTAATTAATAAGTTCAATCTTCAATTTGAACTGAGCTGGAAGCTCCTTAAGCGTCTGCTCGAGTATGAGGGCGCCACGCTTGCCGCGTCGGGGTCTCCTCGTGCCATCTTGAAGGAGTCGTACCGATTCTACGACTTTATTGATGAGGCGGCCTGGCTAGACATGCTCAGAGACCGCAATACGAACGTCCATATCTACGACAACAAGCTCGCTCAAGATTTGATTCAGCGCATCTTGAACGTCTATATCCCCGACGGGCTGATGGAGCGATACGGCGAGCTTCTGATGGCGCCCGACGACCAGTTTGTTTAATTCCTTAAGATTTCGCGGAAGGTTGTTGCCGTTTACCGAGGGGTTGTTGTGCAACAACGGACGAGCTGCAATACTGATTCTATCTTTGCAAACTGCACTTTAACTACACCAATGCAGGGAGGATCTTATGCAGCCCAAGCATTCTGCTATTGTCGCGGGTCTGACGCTGGCGCTTTCGTTTGGCGCCGTTTCCGCGCCGGCACCCGCCGCTGCCGAGGAGCCCACGCCAGGCGTTGCCTCGGATGCCACCGATATCGATAAGGGTCTCTACACCCAGCAGTCCTTCTCGGGCGTGCTGAGGTCGGTCCAGGGCGTTTCGTTTGTCAACGTGACTACCGAGATGAAGTACTTTACCAAGTACGAGAGCCATGGTAACTACAACCAGGGCTTTTCGTATGGTGACGGCTACAACGCGCTGGGCTATTACCAGTTCGACCGCCGTTGGTCGCTCATTCCGTTTATGAAGCAGGTCTACAACTACAGCCCCGAAAAATACAGCATGCTCAAGGATGCGATTGATCGCGGCAGCGAGATTTCCAACGCGAGCAATGCCATGTACGAGAACGACCAGCTTACCGAGCTGGGCCGTATTGCACAGGAGGCCTTCCAGGGTGCTTATAACACCGATCCTGCTGAGTTTTCGGCTCTGCAGGATGCGTATGCGTACAACTCGTACTATGCGGTGACCGAGGCGTGGCTTAAGAGCGCTCTTGGCATTGACATCTCCGGCCGCGCCGATTGCGTCAAGGGTATGGTGTGGAGCATCACCAACATGTGCGGTACCGGTGGCTGCAGAGACTTCTTCCGCTGGGCGAATCTTTCCAACGATATGTCCGACCGCGAGTTTGCGACGGCGCTCTCCAATAGCGTGGTCAACAATGTCGCCACCAAGTTTTCAAGTCAGCCCCAGTATCATGAGGGCTGGAAGAACCGCTACCGCAACGAGCTGAAGGACTGCTTGGTTTATATCGCCGAGGACGAGGCCGCTGCCGCTGCGACGCCCGTGCAGCCCGAGCCTGCGCCGGCGCCCTCGCCGACACCTGATTCGAATGACGGCTCGAGTGACGATGCCAACGATGACAGGATGGATGCGCCCTCGACCGATGCTGACGGTAATGGCTCTGCTGGTGGCACTACCAACGACGGCTCTACCTCGAACGGCTCCGATTCGAACGGCTCTGCTGCGAGCGATTCGCCTTCAAGCCCTGCCGGCAATACGGACAGCGACGCTTCTGGTTCGACCGACGCTGGCACCTCTAACTCATCTACCGGCTCGAGCGATTCGTCCGTTGACACCGGCTCTAACAACGGCTCCGGCTCTGACACGACCCCTGATTCCGATGCTTCCAAGGACGACTCGAATAAGGCGCCGGACGCTCCCGTTGCTTCGCCGGACAAGAAGCCTTCTTTCTCCGAGCAGCTTGGTTCTACGCTGGGTTCTTCGCTGATGGCTGGCGTCAATAACGGCTCGGCCCAGAACAAGGACAACTCTGATCAGGTTTCCACGGAAAAGACCGAAGCCGCAAAGGGCGACTCCAAGGACAAGGCTTCCGAGAAGGCTGAATCCGATAAGGGTCCTAGCTCTGATGAGAAGGGCGACAAGTCCGGTCAGAAGAAGGACGAGAGCAAGACCGAGGGCGAAAAGAAACAGCCCGAAGACGACGACAAGAGCGGTGCTGACAACCAAGTCCAAGAGCAAAATGACTCCAAGACGGTGACCACTACAACCACGACGACTACAACGACCAAGTCATCTGGCGGTAACATGCCCAAGACGGGCGACCTTATCGTTATGGCGAGCCTTGCCAGTGCAAGCTTGGCCACGCTGGGTGCCACGTCTATTGTGAGTGGCAAGCATAAGCTCGATCAGCAAAAGAAGACTGCTGGGCAGAACGACTCCGAGGAGTAGTCCCTTTCGGTTGCCCGACAACTAAAGATTCGCAATGGGGGCCGGTGCAGTTGCATCGGGCCCCATTTTGTTGCACAACGATTTGTTATGCCCCCTCAAGGCCTTTGTTCCTACCGTTGCCCGATGCCTTTGCACGGATCCAGCGTTGCACTTGAACTGCTCGCTACAATGGGCTTCGTGCTGCGTTTTAGGGAGAAGTTACGGTGTCTGAACAGGAGTATTGCAACAGTGACGATACTTTTGGCGTACGGCTTGTCAACCATGTCGATGATGCGGTTTTGCCGGTCGGTGTGCATGATTTTGCCGATGCCATTGGTCGTTGCATGCTGGTTGACAAGACCATGTTTATTGCCGATGTGTTGGACTGCGACGCGTCCGTTGTGGTGTGCTGTCGACCCGAGGGTTTTGGCAAGAGCATGAACTTGTCGATGCTCAGGGCTTTTCTGGAGCGTCCAGCGGTCGGTCGCTCTGGTCAGCGTTTGTTTGCCGATGCTCAGATTTGGGATGCGAACGGCGGGCGCTATCGGGATGAGTATGCTTGCTATCCGGTGATATCGCTGGACTTTTCTGGCGCTGGGAGGCGTGGCCCCGCTGTTGCCGGCGTCGTGCGCGATGCCCTTTCGGGCGAGTGCGCTCGCTTGTTGGCGCTCTTGGAGGCTCCGGATTTAGCTCGAGATAAGGTGCGTCACATCGAACGTGTCGCGCGTGGCGTGGCGAGCGCGGACGAGGTTGACTCGGTGCTCGGTGTGCTCATAGAGCTGCTGGAGATTGCCTGCGATGAGCAGGTTGTATTGCTCGTTGATGGGTACGATGCGGCGTGGTCTCGCCGTGCGAGCGCGAGGGACGCTTCCGACGCCGATCCGGCAGAACTACTTGACCGTGCGCTGTTTGACGCCATTGCCACTGCGCGCGATTCGTTGCGGCTGACGTGTCTGATGGGGGAGTGTCCCGGCCCTGCCGAAGCGGCGCTTTCTTTGCACGGCTGCTCGTATTATCTGACGACGCCGCTTTCGACGTGGTGTGACCGTTGGTTCGGCTTTTCGGATGCCGAGGTCCAGGCTCTGTTGAATCATGCTGGGCGCGAGGAATACCTTGATGATGCGCGTGAATGGCTCGAGGGATATCGGTTTGGTAGGGATTATTGCTCGAATCCAGCGCGTGTGATCGGTTTTCTGGACCGAGGCTGCACGGCGCCCGTGCGTGCCGATCTGTATGGATATGCCGATTGCCTGAGTAGGGTAGTTGCCGGGTGGAATCTCGACCGCCTTTCGGTCTTGTTCGATTTGCTCGAGGCCCATGTGTGCGCTGAGGTCCCGCTTTGTTTGGGCACTGCAGAGCCAGATGTCTCGCCTGACGATGGCATGTGGACAGCGCTATATCTGTCCGGTTTCCTGACGACGGATATGACTGAGGAGCCAGAGCATGGCGATCGCCTCCGTGCTTTGCGATTGCCCAATAAAGAGCTTCGCCAAGCCTTGCGTCTAGTGATTGCTGAGTGGTTTGAGTGCGCTGCCGAAGACATTCGAGACGTCGATGCGTTTCGCGACGGGCTGTGCCGTGGGAACGAGGATACCGTGAAGCGGGCGCTAAGCCGCATCCTGGGGGATGCGGGAATCGGTGAGACCGACCCAGATAAGCCGCTGCCATATCATCTGCTCTTGCAGGGGCTCTGCTTTGGCTTGCCGGGCTATGCCAATCCTGCTTCGAGGCGAAAGTGTGGCGCGGGTCGCTGGGACATCCAGGTTTTTCCTACGGGCGCTGTGTTCGACGTAGCTGACACGATCGGCATGCTGGACGAGCGCCCGCTTATAACGATCAATATGATGTATGACCCCGATGTGGATGCGCTGGGGTTGGAATTGCTGGCCGTGCAGTCGCTACTCGACATAGAGCGCGATGGCATCGACGAAATCCGTGTACCGCGCCCCGGCGTGGGTCGCATGCGCTGGGGGTTCGGTTTTGATGGGCAGCATGTGGCTACGGTGTGCCAGCGGCTTTGAGCGCCGAGGTGTTTCCGGCTTCCGTTACTCGGTGTCCTTCATGGGCGGCATGGGCTTCCAGTTGGGATCCTTAACGATCTTGCGGGCGTCCTTCATGCCGCGTCGCAGCGCCGGAATACCGGTCTTAAAGCACTTGTCAACGGCAGCCAGGCGAATGAATTCCTTGCAGAAGGTCGCGGCATTGCCCAGGCGGAACAACATGGGGTGGTAGTCACCGTAGATCTGCATATAGCGAGCGAGGAAGCCTCGGTTGCGCATGATGTAGTAACGGTTGGTGTCGCTCGTAGAGTTGAGCTGGCGCTTGCCGGCGATATCCCAGTTAGAGACGGCGCGGGCGCGCTTGAGAACCACGTCGGCAACAACGGCGGCGGAGAAGTGCTGGCTGGCCACGTAGCCATAGCAGGCATCGTCGCCGTAGATAAAGAAGCGCGCGTCGGGCAGGCCGATCTTGTCGACCACGCGGCGCGAGAACATGCCGCCCTCAAAGCACAGCTGGTTCATGGTGCGGTAGCCCTCGGGACCCAGATCCCACTTGGCGACTGGGTTGGGAATGCCGAGCGAAAGGATGAGTTGGTATTGCCAAAAGAAGGCGCCGCCGTCAAAGTCTAGGCGCGAACCCTGGATGACATCGTAGCGGTCGGTCCACTTGGCAAGACGCTCGATGCCTTCGGGGATGACGAGCACGTCGTCGTCCATCACCCAGAACCACTGGGCGCCCAGGTCGTAGGCGCATTTAGTGCCGGCGGAGAAGCCGCCCGCACCGCCGCCGTTTTCGAGCTGCGGGGCGTAGATGACACGGTCGGTGCCGCCCTGCGCGTCAGGCTGCTCGGTGTCGATGCCCCACAGGTTGGCCAGGCGCTCGTTGAATGCGGCGCACATGGCCTCGGTCTCGCGCGAATTCTCGTTATCGACAATCACGATGCGCCAGGGCGTTGCCGTGAGCTCGGTCATGGAGTCGAACAAATTTGCCAGGAGTTCCTGGCGCTTGTACGTAACGACGACGATGGCGAGCTTGTCGATGGGAGCGGGAAGGGTTGAAGGCATGAGGCAATATATCCTTTCACGCGCGGCGGGCGAGTGCTGCGCGGAAGCTATCGAATACGTCCTTGGGACTGTCCTATTGTAAAGGCTCGGCGCACCTTGACGGCAAGCTTTGAATAAAACGCAGGAACCTGCCATGGGCCCGCCGCATGACGTGGGGCTGCTTTGCCCGCAAGAGGCTCCATAGATTATATAAACGCCCGCTGGCGCGCTGACCCTTTGATACCATGAAACGACAGGTATTTCCTAAGGAGCACATTTGTCTACTAACGCCTCTGGCAGCTCTGTTCTGTCGCTGCTTATTCCCATTTACAATGTTCAGCGCTACCTGCGCGAGTGTCTCGATTCCGCCATGGCGCAGACGCTCAAGGATATTGAGATCATCTGCATTAACGACGGGTCGACCGACAACTCGCCGGCGATTATCCGCGAGTATATGGAGCGCGATGGGCGCGTCAAGATGATCGACAAGGTCAACAGCGGCTACGGCGACTCGATGAACCACGGTCTGGAGATGGCGCGTGGCAAGTACGTTGGCATCTTGGAGTCCGATGACTTTATGGCGCCCGACGCACTCGAAAAGCTTGTCTCGGCCGCCGATAGCAATAATGCCGACTTTGCGAAGGCGAACTTTGATTTCTACTGGTCTAAGCCCGAGGAGCGCCGTTCACTGCACGAGATGTTTAAGGCCAAGGACTGCGGTAAGCCGGTGCACCCGAGCGACACGACGCAGTTCTTTAAGCAAAAGCCGTCGATTTGGTCGGCAGTGTACCGTCGCGATTTTCTTGAGCGCAACGGTATTACGTTCCTGCCGACTCCGGGGGCATCCTTTCAGGACACGTCATTCGCCTTTAAGGTGATCGCGTGCGCCGATAAGGCTGTTTACCTGCATGATGCCGTGTTGTCGTATCGACAGGACAACGAGAATTCCTCGGTCAATTCTTCGGCTAAGGTCTTTTGCGTCAATACCGAGTATGCCGAGATTGAGCGTTGGATTCGAGAGGATTATGCCCGCGACCACGCAAGCGTCGATGTCGCGCGCATGCTCAAGTTCAATCAGCTCATTAAGTACGATTCGTACATGTGGAACTACGTGCGCCTGGCGCCTAAGTTCTATAAGGAGTTCCTGGTTCAGATGGCCAAGGAGTTCCAAGCGGCCTTGGACGCCGGGGACTTTTCGCTTGACGACCTCAAGCCGTGGAAGCGCGCGAATCTCGCTGCCATCCTCAAAGATCCTGAGGGCTGGGTTGACGAGCATCCGAGTTTTGCGACGGATGGTGCCTTGGGCCGTGCTAAGTATTACGCCTCGGTTGGAGGCCCAGGTGTGGTCGCCGCCTTCCTCATCGAATCGCTGAGGGGGTAGGTCGGCATGGGAGAGGCCTCGTGTCCTAAAGCTACCATTGTCGTCCCCGTTTACAACTCTGCGCGCTCCATTCAGCGATGCGTCGATTCGCTGTTGGCCCAGTCCGAGCGCTCGATTCAGGTTGTCTGCGTCAACGACGGTTCGACTGATGATTCGTTGAACGTGTTGCGCCAGATTGCGCAGGCCGACGATCGCGTACTGGTGATTGACCAGGAAAACGCGGGCGTCTCGTGTGCTCGAAATGCCGGTATCGATGTCGCCGAGGGCGAGACCGTCTTTTTTGTGGACGCCGACGATTACATCGATGCCCAGACGGTCGAGGTGCCGAGGCCGCCGTCTTTGGCGGCGTCTGTGAACCTGCCGACGCTGCCCCCAAACGCGTCCAGCAACTCATGAGCCCCAAAGCTGGTACATTCGGCGCCCGTGATCCCCAACTGCTGTTCCATTCGAATGCGCAGCCCTATGCCTGCCGTGCAGCTTTTTCGCGTGAGCTGCTCAATCGCGAAGGCATTCGCTTCGCCCCCGGTTTGGCTTTGGGCGAGGACGTCGTCTTCCAATTTGCGGCTTATGCGCTTGCCCGCAAGACCGTCGTCATGCCGGACGAGTTCTACCACTACGTGATGGAGAGCGAATCGGCGACGCACGAGTTCAACAGTGCCGAGGCCGCCGTCTTTGGCGGCGTCTGTGAACCTGCCGACGGTCTTGGAGGACTGGGCGGCCTACGGTCTTTTGGACCTGTGTCCCGGCGAGATGATCACGTGGTTCTTGGACCTTATCGTGTTTGATTTGGCGCGCTTGGATTCCGATGACTTCTATCGCGTGGCGGCTCGCGTCAACATGGACCTCACGACGTTTTTGGGAACGGACTGGGCAGATATGCCTGCTAAGAGCGCCGTTCGCCGTGTTGCCCACAAGCTCGTTGCGGCGACCTCGGGCGTTTCGATGGCAGACGCCACGCAGTGGCGCTGCCGCCCGCCGCAACTCGGCTGCTAAAATAACCCTGTTACACGCTATCCAACAGGAGGTTCTCTTGCAGAACTCTGATACCCCTAAAGTTTCGCTGCTTGTCCCCATTTGCAATGTCGAGCGCTACCTGCGCGAGTGCCTCGATTCCGCCGTGGCGCAGACGCTCAAGGACATCGAGATCATCTGCATCAACGACGGCTCCACCGATAGCTCGCCAGATATCATCCGCGAGTACATGGAGCGCGATCCCCGTGTAAAGATGATCGACAAAGCCAACAGCGGCTACGGCGACTCGATGAACCGCGGCCTGGAGATGGCGCGTGGCGAGTACGTGGGCATTTTAGAGTCCGATGACTTTATGTTTGAGGATTCGCTCCAAAAGCTGGTCGCCAAGGCCGATGCTGAGCATGCCGATGTGGTAAAGGGCGACTTTTACCTGTATTGGTCCACGCCCAGCGAGCGCCGTGAGCTGTTTGGGATCATCGACGAGCATATGACGGGCGCCGCGTATCGCCCCGTCGATCGTCCGGGCATCTTCTATCGCAAACCTTCCATTTGGTCGGCTATCTATCGGCGCGAGTTCCTCAACGACAATCAGATTCGGTTCCTTCCCACGCCGGGCGCCTCTTATCAGGACGCAGGCTTTAACTTTAAGGTTTGGGCTTGCGCCGAGCGCGCCGCGTTTATTGCGGACCCCATTTTGTGCTATCGCCAGGATAACGAGAAGAGCTCCGTTAATTCGCCCAACAAAGTGTTTTGCGTGTGTGACGAATATGCCGAGATGCTGCGCTTTTTGAACGAGCGCCCCGAGCTTAAGGCTCAGCTTCAGGGTATTTTAATGCGCATGAAGGTCGATACGTACCGCTGGAATGACGAGCGTCTGGTCGACGAGCTGCGCGAGCAGTTTTGGGAAAAGGCCTCGCCCGAGCTCAAGGCCGATTGGGATGCTGGTCGCTTTGATCTGTCGCTGTTCGACCCGCGTGGCGAGACCGACTTGCGCCTGATGGTCAAGTCGCCCCGTGCCTATATCGATTCGCGTTTTGACTTTAAGAAGCCGGGCAAGCTCAATACGTTTAAGCATTACTTTAAGATTGGCGGCCTGCCGCTGGTCTGGCGCGTGCTGACGTATCAGCGCACCTACGGCGATAACCCGCATCCCGATGACGTTTCGGCCGCCCAGTAGGAGTGTGTGACTATGGCTACCCCTAAGATTTCCGTTGTTGTTCCCATCTATAAGGTGGAGGAGTGCCTGGCCTGGTGCCTGGACTCCCTGCTTGCGCAGGACATGCCCGATTGGGAGGGCGTGCTGGTCAACGATGGCTCGCCGGACGGTTCGCGCGATATTGCGGCTGCCTATTGCGATCCACGGCTCCAGACCGACGTTCGCCTGAAGCATGAGCACGATGCCGAGCGAGCTGACAGCGATCCCGGCTACAAGCCGGAGCAGGCGGCGTCCGTAATCACGCAGCATGGCGTCACCCCCTCATTCTTCCGGGACTTCGCTCTTGAGCTGCGCGAGATGGCGGTAAATGCTCGCCTGCGAGCAGGAAAGCGCCGCGGCGACGTCCTTTACCGCGCCCTTGAGCAGGAAGATGCCGCCCTCCTTGAGAGAGGCGACGATCTTAAGGCGCTCCTCGGGCGTCAGACGGTCAGCGGTCACGCCGAGACGAGACAGCTCGTTTGCGACGGCGTCCTCCGCGACATCGCCGATGGAGTTATGGAAGCTCTCGGGCGAGACTGCGGGGGGACACGCCGGCTTGTCCGAGAACTGCGACTCGTCGATCTGCACATGCGCCTCGACGAAGCGGTCGGGGTGGCACAGCTTGAGGATGGCGTCGCTCGCCTCGCGGTATTTGGAATCGTCGAAATTGATGCACAGCATGCCGATGACCTGGCGTACTTCCTGTGCGATCTGGTGCTGTACGACGCGCTCAGGTTGCTGGGCTCGGACTGCGGCAAGGTGTTTGCTGCCGTTGCCACTGCGCTTGCCGGTTCTGCCGTGGGCAGCGATGTTGCGCTCGCGCAATGCGCTCCTTCTGTCGCTGCCATGGTGCGCGCAGCGCTTGCCAGCGACGCCCCTAGCGCCCGTGCGTGCAAAAAGCTCATGTTCGATTACGACGTCTTGAGGTTTGGGCGCCTGGGCGCGTGCAAGCGCATGGCCGCGAATGCCCTGGGAAAGCGAGAAGTGTAGATGAGTATCAAGCGTTTGGCACTTTGCCGCAGCCAGGGCCGTCTTTTTGTGCTGCTTCGTTTTGCCGGTCAGGATGTCGCCGCGCTTATTGAGCGGGAGGCCTCTCAGGCGTTTGCCCATGCGACTACGAGCAGTTCTTGTTTGCCGTCACTGGTGCTCCCGGTCGATCATGGCCGTGTGCTGGCGCTATGCCCTTCTGTTTCCGATTACGAGCGCGAGCTCGCCGTTTTGGTGCTTCCGTTTTTGGATGGCTCGTCGATGGATGCCGTTTTTGCATCCGGTGGCCAAAGGTTGGGCTCTATTCGTCTCGATAGCCGCGTGGCCAAATTGGAATCCAAGATTAACTACAAAGCAAAGCCTGCGCTGTGCGCGCTTATCCGCGATGCGCAGCGTGGCGAACACTGCGGCCGCTACGAGATCGATGCCATTCGCTATTTGCCGGCAGACGTCGGCGCGGTGTGGCGCTATGAGGTTACCTGGGCGGGAGACCCCCAGTGCGCGCCTGAGCTCCAGATCTTCGATACGCATATGAATGCCATCGATGTTACCGTGCATGTGTTTGAATCGCAGGTCGATGTTCCGCAGCAGAACGGATGCCGCATCAATAAATCGTATCTGAGTGTTGAGATGCCTCAGGATATACGAGATTTTGTCGCGATCGTGAGCGATCCCACAGAGCGGATCCAAAGCGGGTTTTGCGCCATGGATGGTCGCCTGTACAACGGCATGGTCGACGACAGCTGGAACCGTATGAAGGACGCGCGTGCAGACGACGCAGCTTATCGACGTTGGTTTGAGCAGCATCGCGCAAAGCCGGGCGATTTGGCTCGGCGGCCTTTGCCTATAGACCGCTCGTGAGCATTGTGGTGCCGTGCTACAAGACTGATCGGGTCTACCTGCGCGAGCTGCTGGAATCGGTGCAAGCCCAGAGCTATGACAACTGGGAATTGCTGCTTATGGACGCCTCGCCCGAATGGGACGCGGTGGCCACCCTTGCGGCAGGTGCCAACGACGAGCGCATCCGTCGCATCGAGCTTCCCGGCAACGGCGGCATTGTGGTCAACACCAACGCAGGTATCGAGCAAGCGACAGGCGACTACATCGCTTTCTTGGACCACGATGACATTCTGGAACCGGACGCGTTATTCCAGTATGTTTCCGCGCTGAACAAGGCGGCCGAGGGCGAGCGTCCCCAGGTCCTGTTCTGTGATGAGGACATGTTCCAGAAAACGGGGGAGTGGGGCCAGCCGGTCTTTAAGACCGTACTCAACGTCGACCTGCTCTATAGCCATAACTGCCAGGACTACGACTTGACGCTTCGCTGCCTTGCAGCCGGCGCGCGCTTTGAGCACGTTGCGCATGTGCTGTATCACTGGCGCGTGCATCCGGGATCGACCGCCGATGGCTCTGCCGATAGCAAGCCGTATGCCATTGAAGCGGGTCGTCTTGCGCTGCAGCGCCACTTTAACGCGCTGGGCGTTCACGGAACGGTCGAGGAGACCGAGACGCCGTTTGTCTACCGCATGCGCCATGCGCTGCCGGAGCCTGCGCCGCTGGTGAGCATTGTGATCCCCACCAAGGATCACATTGAGACGCTCGATGCCTGTGTGATGTCGATCGCCCAGAAGGCCACGTATACCAATTACGAGATCGTCTTGGTGGAGAACAACAGTGAAGCCCCGGAGACGTTTGCGTATTACGAAACCCTGCCAGAGCGCGTGGCTGCAGCAT
>MNQC01000080.1:0-1022 GCA_001915225.1 Collinsella sp. 60_9 | reverse complement strand
TGGCCGGGCGAGTTCAATTACTCTCAGATCATCAATTTTGGTGTGAAGCACGCCAAGGGTGACTACCTGCTGCTGCTGAACAACGATACCGAGGTCATAAGCCCGGACTTTATCGAAGAGATGATGGGCTATCTGCAGCGTCCCGATGCGGGCGTGGTGGGCGCCAAACTCTACTTTGCCGATCATCTGGTGCAGCATGCCGGCATTTTGGTTGGCGTGCGTGGCGCACTTGCCCATGCCAACCAGGACTTCTCGGCAAAGCGCGAGGGATACCTTGCCCGTGCTGTACGTCCCGGCAACTTTAGCGCCGTAACGGGCGCCTGCCAGATGGTTCTTCGCGACGTGTTTGAGCAGGTCGGAGGCTACAACGAGGAGTTCGCCGTCGGCTTTAACGACGCGGACTTTTGCCTCCGTGTGCGGGAGGCGGGCTACCGCACCATCTTTACGCCCTATGCCGAGCTGTACCACTACGAGTTCACCTCGCGCGGCAGGGAAGAGGCCAACGAGGAAAAGCTGCGCCGCTGGAAGCGAGAGCAGGCACTGTTCATGCGGCGCTGGCCGGAGTTCTTCCTCGATGGCGATCCGTGGTTGGGGCCAAACCTATCTGCCGAGAGTGAGTATTTCTCGGTCTAAGGCAATGGGTTTAGGAAGTCCTGAACTTTCTTTCGCTATGAGCTTGGAAGAAAGCAATGGTGGACTACTAACTAAGTCATATTACGAAAGCTCGATACTTCCGCGATAAGTTTATACAAGCTTATACAGATCGATATTATTCGATATAAGTAGATATCGCACTTGCCTTTGCCGGCTTACCCGCCGGCGTTATGGATCTTATTAACGGCAAGGCGCTTACGTTCTTGCGTCGTGCCCTCTCCGAAGATCTGGCGCCTATCAACCAGGTGGAGGTAGCGCTCTCTATGGGCGATAGCTTTGTCGCGACTGGTTTGACCATAGAGGACGATCTTCTGTCGAGAGCCGCTAAGGCCACTAAGGGCTATGCCTATCTGGTGCAACTGGTCGGT
>MNQC01000079.1:11913-13990 GCA_001915225.1 Collinsella sp. 60_9 | reverse complement strand
AGAAGTCGTAGTCCTTCTCCTGGCTGGAGACGACGGCGGTCACGAGCACACTCGTGGCACCGCAGGTCGCGAGCACAGCGCCGGTGGCCTGCTTGGCAAGCTCGCCCGACTCAAAGGTGTAGGTCTTGCCGTACAGCTCAAAGGTCTTGGATACGAGTGTCATTGTTCTCCTTTACCCCACAGGCCCCTTGCCTGCGGGCTTCTCATGTGACGCGGGCCCCCTGCCCCCGCCACGCTTCAGAGCGTGATTGTTCACGCCCTTACACAAAAAGAGCGCCCCGCTGCGCAGGACGCTCTTAGCATGTACAAATCCTACTGGATGTTGTCGCGGATGCCCAGAGCCTTGATGAGCTCACGGTACTCGACGATGTCGTTCTTCTTGATGTAGGAGAGAAGACGACGACGACGGCCGACGAGCATGAGCAGGCCACGACGGGTGTGGAAGTCCTTCTGATGGGACTTCATGTGACAGGATGGCGACCTGAACCTTGGGGTTGCCGGTGTCGACCGGGGTGTTACCGAACTGGGCAGTCAGCTCAGCCTTGCGCTCTTTGGAAACAGTCATTGTTTCACCTTTCGTTTAACGTCGCCCACGGGCAACTCGATTCGCCTCGGACTGGGAAGCCGCCGGTGGAGCGAGCAACCAAGGTCGAGGTACCAACAGGCCGATATGTTACCACAAGCAGCCCGCCCCTGCGCATCATCACCGACCCAACATGAATTCCATCGCACGGAGGCGCTGATCGGTGTGCGTGGCGGCCCAAACATGCGAAAGCCCGAGCAAGAATGCCGCCGTATGCGGGTCGATTCGCTCGGCCATGAGCGCATCGAAGGTCATGGACATGAGGGCGCGCAGCCATGCGACCTCACCGGTCGACACCAACTCGGCACCCGGATCGCTCGACGCGCACGAGCCGCACATGAGCCCGCCGGCCTGGGGCGAAAAATACGACAGCATGGGGTCTCCGCACAGCACGCAGGCCGAAAAATCGGGTCGGTAGCCAACGTGCGACAGCAGCTTAAAGACATATGCAGCCACAAGCAGATCCATATGCGCTGTGTCGAGCCCGCTGCCCACCAGGGCAAGCGCTCGCTGCGTTATGGCAAAGGTAAACGGGTCCTCGGCGTCCTCGAACGAGCACACGCGCGCGACCTCGGCGATCGCGCTTGCGGCGCAGGTCGTCTCGTAATCGGGCGCAGCGCCGAGCGGCGCCTCCATAAGCTCGGCCTGGGAAACCACGTCGAGTGACCGTCCATGCGCGAGCAGCATATCGACCGTACAGAACAGCTCACAGCGCGCAGCCAGGCGCCCACCGGGTTTACGGGCACCCTTTGCCACGGCACGAACCTGCCGCCCCCGCTCGTCAAGCATCGTCAAGATCAGGTCGGTCTCTTTGAGCTTAGTCTTATCGAGCACGAGCACTTTCGTGCGATATGTCCGGGAGCCTGCCATGCGCGCCGCGCGTCCTTAGTCCTCGGCGTTGTAGCCAAAGCGGCGAATCTGGGCCTCGTCGTCACGCCAGCCGGCCTTGACCTTCACGTCCAGCTCCAAAAAGACCTGCGTGCCAAAAATGCGTTCAAGATCGCGTCGGGCGTCGATACCGATATGCTTGATCATCTCGCCGCCCTTGCCGATGATGATGCCCTTTTGGCCCTCGCGCTCGACGTAAATGGTGGCGTGCACGCGCAGCACCTTCTTGGTCTGCTCGAGCGCATCGCAGATCACGCCAACGGAGTGCGGAATCTCATCACGGGTGCGGCGCAAGACCTTCTCGCGCACAAACTCGGCAACGAGCGTCTCATCGGAAGCGTCAGTACCCATGTCCTCGGGGAACCAACGCGGACCCTCAGGCAAAAAGTGCGCAACGGTCTCTATAAAGGCATCGACGTTGAAGTTCTTAACCGACGACGTCACAATCTCGTCGTCATATTCCATAAGCTCGTGGGCAGCCTTAAGCTGCCCCATGACCTGTGCGGGGTCGGCCTCATCGGCCTTGGTGAGCACCAGGACCTTCTTGCAACGAGCGCATCTGACACGCTCGGCAACCCAGGCGTCTCCCCTGCCGATGGGCTTGGT
>MNQC01000079.1:7176-11898 GCA_001915225.1 Collinsella sp. 60_9 | reverse complement strand
CCGATGGGCTTGGTGGCATCAATCAAAAACGCGACGACGTCGACATCGTTCAGCTCGAACAACGCGCTCTTGTTGAGCTCGGACCCCAGGCCGTCCTTAGGCTTATGAATTCCCGGGGTATCGACAAAGACCAGCTGGTAGCCGGGACGGTTGACGACGGCGCGCATGCGACGGCGGGTCGTCTGTGCCACCGGCGAGGTGATGGCGACCTTTTTGCCGTAGCAGGCGTTGAGCAGCGTGGACTTGCCGGCGTTGGGGCGTCCGACCAGGGCCACGAAGCCGCTGCGAAAACCGGGCTCCACGTCGCCAAAGCCCGCGAGGTTGTCGTCCTCGTCGCACAGGGCGTCGAGCTCCTCGTCGCTCATGCCCTCAAACGGGTCGAACTCCTCGACATCCTCGAGCTCCTCGGTATCCACCGCATCCAGGACCTCGTCATCCAAAACTTCATCGGTAGGCTGCATATTGTCGGACATGGGAATCCCTTTCTAAATAAAGCCGAGCGCGCGGGCAAATACCAGCACGCCCACAATCGCGGCGGTGATGGAAAGAACGTATACAGAGGCGGCGGCGATGTCCTTCGCACGCTTGGCCAGCGGATGGAACTCCTGGGTCGCTAGGTCGACGATAGCCTCCATAGCGGTGTTGCACAGCTCGCCGTGAATCACCAGGCCGCAACAGATGATAATCGTGGCCCACTCGGCAATGTCGAGCCCCACGACGCAGCCGGCAATGACGGTGCACACGCCCGCAACGAGCATGACCTTAATGTTGCGCTCGGTCTTGACGGCGGTGACGAAGCCCTCCATGGCGTAGGAAAACGACTTTAAGAAGGACGGATGGTCCTTGTTCGATCCGGGAATCATAGACGGCTCCTAGTCGTGGGCGTGGTTGGTGATGGGGCCGACGTGGACTAGCTTAGGGTCCTCGCCGCGCTCGAGCGCCTCCATCGCCAGCCGGGCCTCCATGACCTCGGCCTCGTCGTCCTCGATGTGGTCATAGCCCAGCAGGTGCAGCATGCCGTGTACGAGCATCAGACGGCACTCGTCAGCGGGGCTATTGCCAAAACCGGGGGCCTGACGGGCAATAACCTGCGGGGCCAAGATAATATCGCCGAGCTCGAGCGTCTCATCGGCGGGAATGTCATCGTCAAAGGCCGAATCGCACTCAAACGAGAGCACATCGGTGGTGCGGTCGATACCGCGCCACTCGTGGTTGAGCTCGTGCATCTCGTCCTCGTCGACATACGAAAGGGAAATCTCGACTCCACGTTCAACGCCCTCGGCGGCAAGCACAACCTCGCAGATGTGCTCCACCTCCTGCGCGTCGAGCAGCGTATCGAGCTCGGCATCGTTGCTGATCAATACACTCAACGGGACTCCTTTCGGTCGCGCGGGCGCTGCTCGCGCACGTCATCATAAGCTTCATATGCCTCGACGATACGACCCACCAGGGCATGGCGCACCACGTCGGCACGCTCGAGGTGAGAAAATGCGACATCGTCGAAACGGCCCAAAATCTGCTCAACGTCAGCAAGACCGCCACGACGACCCACCAGGTCGCGCTGGCTCAGGTCGCCGGTAATCACGAACTTGGAGTTGAACCCAAGGCGTGTCAGGAACATCTTCATCTGCTCGGGCGTGGTATTTTGCGCCTCGTCGAGCACCACGAAGGCATCACTCAGCGTGCGGCCGCGCATGTAGGCAAGCGGGGCGATCTCGATCACGCCGCGCTCCATGAGCTCATCGGTGCGCTCGCGATCCATCATGTCAAAAAGGGCGTCGTAGAGCGGACGCATGTAGGGGTCGATCTTTTCCTCAAGGGTACCGGGCAAAAAGCCCAGATTCTCCCCCGCCTCGACAACCGGACGCGTCAAGATCAGACGGCCCACCTCGTGACGCTTGAGCGCGGCAACGGCGAGCGCCATGGCCAGATAGGTCTTACCGGTACCGGCAGGACCCAAGCCAAAGGTGATGGTATGCGAGCGAATGGCATCCACGTAGCGCTTTTGCCCGAGCGTCTTGGGACGAATGACGCGGCCGCGATACGAAAGCAGCACGTCATCGCGAAGCGACGTAGCCTCGTGCTCACCGTCGCGCAAGACGGCCAGGCAGCGAGAGACATCGTCGGCAGACAGCGTGCGCCCGGCGGCCGCCTCGCGAAAAGCGTGCTCGAAAAAGCGCGCCACGAGTTCGACCTCGTCCGGGTCGCCGCTCACGGCGATGCTATCGCCACGGGCGACCACGTGAGCGCGAACCAAGCTCTCGAGCACGCGAAGGACGCCGTCGCCGGCGCCCAAAACGCACGAGGGATCAATTCCCTCGGGAACGGTAAGTCTAATCTTCGAGGCTTCCATGAACCTCCCTGCGTGCATGGACCAAGCCGGAATCATCGACTCCGATGATAGCAACATCGAGCAGGCACGGGGCTGTAAGTCCACAGGTATCGTCAAGACGGGCATGATGGAACGAACCGAGCGTCAAGTTGTCGCCATACTCGAGCACGGCGCGCTCGACGGTGCCCACGCGACGGCGAGCGTCGGCAATAGCGAGCTCCTGTGCGGCGGCCCGCATACGGCGGCTGCGCTCGGCCATAACCTCGGGTGGCACCTGGTCGGGCATGTCGGCAGCAAGGGTACCGGGACGCTTGCTGTAGCGGAACACGTGCATACGCGAGAAACCCACACGGCGGCACAGCGCCAGCGACTCCTCGAACTCCTCGTCCGTCTCACCAGGAAAACCGACGATGACATCGCACGAAAGGGACGCCTGGGGCAAGTTGGCGCGAATCATACGCACCGCATCCTCAAAGGCCTCGGCGCTATAGGGACGGCCCATGCGATGCAGGGTCGCCGTGCAGCCGGACTGCACGGGCAGGTGCAAAAACGGGGCGATACGCTGCGGGTAGCGCGCCATAACCTTAAGCAGGCGCTCGGAGATATCCATGGGCTCGACCGAGGAAATGCGCACATGCGGAATAGACGTGCGCTCCATGATGGCCTCGAGCAGCTCATCGATTTCGACGTGCTCGTCGGTCGCGCTCTTGCCATCGTAGGCACCCAGGTTCACACCGGTCAGCACCACCTCGGGCACGCCGGCCTCCTGGGCCTCGCGAACTTGCTCGAGCACGGACTCGACGGGCACGGAGCGCTCGGGGCCGCGCGCCTTCCACACAATGCAATAGGTGCAGCGATGGTTGCAGCCATCCTGAATCTTCACGCCCAGGCGAGAGCGACCGAGCGCATCGACCACCTCGCCATCGCTGCAGGCGGGAACGCTATCGGACTCAACGCCCAGCACCTCGCAGACGCGCTCGGCGACGTCAATCTTGGACGGCTCGGCGATCACGCGATCGGAGAGCTCCAGCAACTCCTCGGGATGCAGGTTGACGACGCAGCCGGTTACGACCACGTAAGGGTCGTTAGGATGGGCCAGCGCATGACGGACGGCCTTACGGGTCTTGGCCTCGGCCTCGCCCGTAACGGCACAGGTGTTAATGACGATCAGATCGGCATCCTGGGGATCCACAATAGCAAAGCCCAGGCGCATAAGATCGGCAGTGATACGGTCAGACTCAACCCGGTTGACGCGGCAGCCGAGGTTGACGACGGAAATATGGGGTGCGAGCACGCGGGCTCCTTAATCGAGGATATCGTCGAGGGCACTCTTGATACGGTCGGTCACCGACTTCTTACCAGAAGCAACGTCGTCGCCCATCTCATCGGCAAAAGCACGGAGCAGCTCGTGTTGCTTATTGGAAAGATTGGTGGGAACGACCACGCGCAGTTGCACGATCAGGCGACCACGCGAACCGCCACCGCCAATGCGCGGCATGCCGTAATTATTGACGCTCACGGTGTCGCCGTACTGTGTACCAGCAGGGACCGTCACCTTGACGACCTCATCGGGCATAATGCCCTCGACCTCGATCTCGCAGCCGAGCGCTGCCTGCGCAATCGAAATATCGCTCACGAGGTACAGGTCGTCACCGTTGCGCTTAAAACGCTCGTGGTCGGCGACGCGCACGTTGACGATCAGGTCGCCCGAGGGCTCGCCGCGAAGGCCAGCCTCGCCAAAGCCGCTCACGCGCAGCTGGCGACCGGTCGAAACGCCGGCGGGGATATCGATGTCGATCTTTTCATGCGAAGGCGTGCGGCCCTGACCGTCGCAGGTCTCGCAGGGATGATCGATGACCGTGCCCTCGCCGTGGCAGTCGGGACAAGGCGAAGAGGACTGAACCTGGCCCAAAAACGATCGCTGGACCGTCGTGACATAGCCCGTGCCGTGGCAGCGGCTGCACTGCTTTTCCTGCGCGCCCTCGGCCCTACCGGTGCCATTGCAATCCTCACAGGGAGCAAGGCGGTCATAGCTGATCGTCTTTTTGCACCCGAGTGCCGCCTTGGCCATGTCGCGGCCGCGACGACGCTCACGGCGATTTCGGGCGCCACCGCCGGCACCGCCGCCAAAGAACGACGAGAAGAGGTCGTCCATGCCCATGCCGCCAAAGATATCGTTAATGTCGACGTAGTCCGAACCACCAGGGCCGTCGGCAGTGCCGTAACGGTCGTAGTTAGCACGCTTCTGCTCATCGGAAAGAACGGAATATGCCTCGTTGAGCTCTTTGAACTTGGCCTCGGCCTCGGGGTCGTCCGAAACGTCCGGGTGTACGGTACGGGCCTTCTTTAGAAACGCGCGCTTAATCGTCCGCGCGTCGGCATCCTTGTCG
>MNQC01000079.1:0-7122 GCA_001915225.1 Collinsella sp. 60_9 | reverse complement strand
CAGTGCGTCCTATACCCAAGCTGGGCCGGCCGCAAACAGAGGGTTTGATGTTATTGCATTGCGTAGGGTGAAAGCATGGCACGTTGCGAGCAGCTCGCAAACCAAACCGACACGAGCGCAAACATAAATCCGTTGGCAAAACCGTTGGCAAACTGCATCGCACCGCGCTTCCACCACAGCAGGCTGCGATGAAGCACGCCGTCCGAGAGCACCATGAACAGGCCCATGGCAAACGGAATAAAGCACATCACGGCAAAGGCCGAGAACACGCCCGAGATGGCCGATAGCACCAAAAACGGCGCCACGATGCCCATCAGGTAAAAACCGGTACGGGCCTTGCCTTCCAGGCGCTCGGCCTCAACATGGGCGCGACCGACCAGGTCGCCGCCCGCGGCACCGTTGGTGCCAGCATGACCCATGCCGCTAATGCGGACCTCGTCGCCATCGTGCGTGCCGGCAGGAAACTCAATCGTCTGCTCGGAGGTTACGCGAGTACGACCGCTGCCACCGCAATCAGGGCAGGGGTCGGCCACGACCTTACCGGAACCGCCGCACTCGGGGCAGACCGACTGGAACGTGCCGGCACCAAACAGAAAGGACAGGTCGACATCGATGTGACCGCGACCGCCGCAGCTCGGACAGGTATGTGCATGCTCGGACGAAACAGAGCCCGAACCACCGCAGTGACCACAGGTATCGAAGCGCGTATAGCGGACGGTCTTGCGGGCACCGCCCTTGGCCTCCTTGGCGTCGAGTTTGATATCGACGACCACATTGGCGCCGTTCTCGGGATTGTAAGCAGCCTGCCCACGACGCTGCTGGCCCCAAGCGCCGCCAAAGGGAAAACCGCCCTCAAAGGGATTGCCATAGCCTGTGTTGCCGGCGTAGCCGCCACCATAGGGCGAAGCCGTAGGAGCACCGGCAAAGGGATTGCCCGAGCGCATGGCGTCGTAGCGCGCACGTTTTTGCTCATCCGAAAGCACGGCGTAGGCCTCGGAAACCTCTTTAAACTTTTCCTCGGCATCCGGCTCTTTGTTGACGTCCGGATGGAGCTTGCGGGCCTTTTGCTGAAAGGCCTTTTGAATATCACGCGAGGTGGCGTCCTTGGAGACACCCAGAATCTCGTAGTAATCTTTTTCGTTCATCGTCGCCATGCGCGGCAACCTCCTGCTCACAGCAGCGTATATATTCCGGTAATTCTACCCGAGCGGCCTAAGCTAGATCCCAAAACAGCTCGAACAGAACATTTCCATCGAGCCAGCCCAAGTGTGTCGGCGCTAAACGAGCACGGACATGGCCCGCGAGGACGTCTGCCGAAGTGAAGGGTCCCTCATGGACCCCAAGCGTCTCGGGCACCCAAGTGGCAAGACCCAATTCGAGCGCGCGATCGCAGGCAGCTGCCAGCTCATCGGCCGGGATGACGCAAGCTGCACGAACCAACAGGTCGGACGCAACACCGCGCGTCATGCGACAAGCAAGCATCAGGTCTTCGGCCGCAGCCTCACGCTGCGACAGATATTCGGCCTCGAACGCCGTCGCGTCATCGTCACGTTGCACCAGACGCACGCGGTACGAATCGCCTCGAGAAAACACGCCGGGGAACAAACCTGTAAGACGGTCGAAATCCTCGGCGTCGAGCATGCCCGCGGCAGAACGACCCAGGCCCAGGTAGCCCCGTCCGGTCCAGTAGGCAATGTTATGGGCGCACTCATGGCCGTCGAGCGCGTAGCTCGCCACCTCATACGGGTGATAGCCGGCGGCACCCAGGAGCTCGCGTGCCACGTCCATGCATGCGGCCTGAAAATCCTCATCAGGCTCGAGCGACTCGTCGCGGCACGCCATGCGATAAAGGGGCGTCCCCTCCTCAAGCGTGAGCGGGTAGACCGACACATGATGCGGAGCCGCCGCCAGCACGCCATCGAGCGTGCGCTTCCAACTCGCCGCGGTCTGCCCGGGAAGTCCGCACATAAGGTCGCACGACACGTCAAGCCCAGCGTTCTTGACCGTCGCGATGGCGGCGAGCGCCCGATCGGCATCGTGAATACGGCCGATGGCGGTAAGTTCGGTGTTATCGAGCGTTTGCACGCCCAGAGAGACGCGTGTGACACCAACCTTGGCAAGCGTAGTGGCAAGCTCGGCGGTCAGCGACTCGGGATTGGCCTCGCAGGTAAACTCAACGGGGGCGCACCACGCACGAATACACCGCGTCAGCTCCACCAGGCGCTCCCCCGCCAGCGAAGGCGTACCGCCACCAATATAGACGGTGCGGATCTGGTCAAGGGCCCCAGCCTTGCCAAAAGCATCGAGGCGCGCGAACAACTGCTCAAAATAGACATCGAGCGCAGCGCTCAAGTCGCACGGAGCAAAACTGCGCGAGTCAAAGTCGCAGTACCGGCACTTTTGGGCGCAAAACGGCACGTGCACGTACAGCGCGGTAACGGCCACCCTTAAGCCTCCAGCGGATGAGGGGGCACCAATTCGCCGGCGGCAAGGGCAGCCTCGCAGGCCACCACATCGCGCTCGATCTCATCAACCAGAGCCATGAACTCCTCATACGTGGAGCAGCGCACCACATGGGCACGCCAAGCGGCGGCATGGGGCATGCCTTTTAAGTACCAGCTTGCGTACGTACGGGCACGCGACATGAGCGGCAGGAGCTCATGCGTCAGCGTTAGGTGCTCACGCAGGGCGTCTAAGCGCTCGACGGAGCTGCGCGCCGGCACCGGCGTACCATCGAGCGCAAGGGCGCGAGCATCACCAAAGACCCAGGGGTTGCCATAGATGCCGCGCGCGATAAACACCGCGCTGGCACCCGAGTCGCGCAGATGCTCCGCGGCATCCTCGGCGCAGAACACATCGCCCGAACCGATCACGGGAATCTCGACAGCGTCGGCAACCTCATCGACGACAGACCAATCGGCCTGCCCCGTATAGAGCTGCGTGGCACAACGACCGTGCACGGCAACTGCGGAGGCGCCCGCCCCTTCGAGCATCTGGGCAAACGTTGCGGCGTTGCGGTCCTCGGCATAAAAGCCCTTGCGGATCTTTACGGTCACGGGCACATGCGCCGCGCCCACCGCCGCGTCGACGATCTTCTCGGCCAAATCGGGCGTGCGCATAAGGGCAGAGCCCTCGCCCTTGGTGACAACCTTTCGGGCAGGACAGGCCATGTTGATATCGATGAGCGACAGGCGATCGCCCACACGCTCCTCGACGGCGGCGACGGCACTCGCAAACTGATCGGGCTTGGAGCCAAAGAGCTGCACGCAAATCTGCTGCTCCTCGTCGGCCGGCAGTACCAGACGCCACGTTTTGTTGCTGGCATAGGCAAGGCCCGCCACGCTCACCATCTCGCTGTAGGCAAGGTTGGCACCGCGGCGGCGACACATGATGCGGTAGGCGGGGTCGGTCACGCCCGCCATGGGAGCCATAAGGAACGGCTGCTCGGCATAGGCGCCCAGCAGCCGCTTGCTGTATTCGGAAAGCGCCATAGACCTACTCGTCCACCTTGAGGATCGCCATAAAGGCCTCCTGCGGGACCTCGACCGATCCGATGGCCTTCATGCGCTTCTTGCCCTCTTTCTGCTTCTCGAGCAGCTTGCGCTTACGCGAGATATCGCCGCCGTAGCACTTGGCAAGAACGTCCTTGCGACGCGCTTTGACGGTGGAACGGGCGATGATCTTGTTACCGATAGCACCCTGGATGGGCACCTCGAACAGCTGACGCGGAATAATCTCCTTGAGCTTGTCGCATAGGCCGCGGGCAAGACCGTAGGCCTTGTCCTTGTGGACGATAAACGACAGCGCGTCCACCTCGTCGCCCGAAAGCAAGATATCGAGCTTGACGAGCTCGGAGGGACGATACTCGTTGAACTCGTAGTCGAGCGAGGCATAGCCCTTGGTACGGCTCTTGAGCTGGTCAAAGAAGTCCAAGATGAGCTCGGCGAGCGGCATATCAAAGCGCATCTCGACCGACTTGCTCGTGAGATGAATCATGTCGGTAGTAATGCCGCGGTGCTCGATAGCGAGCTGCATGACGGCACCCGTATACTCGGGCGGGCAGATAATCTTGGCCTTGAGGTAGGGTTCCTCGATACGCTCGATGCGCGTAGCCTCGGGCAGATCCTGCGGGCTGCGGACATCAATCATCTCGCCGTCAGTCTTGTAGACGTGATAGTCCACCGAGGGGCTCGTGGCAATGAGGTCAAGATTGAACTCGCGCTCCAGGCGCTCCTTGACGACCTCCATATGCAGCAGGCCCAAGAAGCCCACGCGGAAGCCAAAGCCGAGCGCCACCGAGGTCTCGGGCTCCCACACCAACGACGGGTCGTTGACGTGCAGCTTATCGAGCGCGTCACGCAGGTTCTCGTAGTCCTTGTTATCGATCGGGAACAGGCCCGTATAGACCATGGGCTTGGCCTCGCGGTAGCCGGGAAGCGGCTCGGGGCAGGGATTCGACGCCCACGTGAGGGTATCGCCCACGCGAACGGCCTCGGGGTCCTTCAGGCCCGTGACCACGTATCCGACCTCGCCGACCGTGAGCGCGTCGACCGGGGTCTCGGCGGGACGCTTGACGCCCACGCCATCGACCAAAAAGTCGCCCTTTGCCTGCATCATGCGCAGGGTATCGCCCTTTTTGATGGAGCCGTCAAAGATGCGCACCGTGGCGACGACGCCACGATACTCGTCGAAGTACGAATCCAGAATGAGTGCCTTGAGCGGCGCGTTCGCATCGCCCTTGGGCGGAGAGATCAAAAAGACAATGGACTCCAGCAGATCGTGGATGCCCTCGCCGGTCTTGCCCGAGACGCACACGGCATCATCGGCAGGGATCGCCAGGTCATCCTCGATCTCGGTCTTAACCTCGTCGGGATGGGCCGAGGGCAGGTCGATCTTGTTGATGGCCGGCACAATGTCCAGGTTGGCGTTCATGGCGAGCGTCGCGTTGGAGACGGTCTGCGCCTCGACGCCCTGCGTGGCGTCGACAACGAGCACCGCGCCCTCACAGGCTGCCAGCGAGCGCGAGACCTCATAGGTAAAGTCCACGTGGCCCGGCGTATCGATCAGATTGAACTGATACGTCTCGCCATCGTCGGCGTCATAGGACACGCGAACGGCATTGGACTTGATCGTGATGCCGCGCTCGCGCTCGATATCCATGGTGTCGAGCAGCTGCGACTCCATGTCGCGTTCGTCGACGGTATGGGTGAGCTCGAGGATGCGATCGCTGATCGTGGACTTGCCATGGTCGATGTGCGCAACGATTGAGAAGTTGCGGATGTGGGAAATGTCAATTGAAGTATTCATGCGGACTATCTTACCCGAGCGGTACAAAAAATGGAGCCTGTTCCATAAAACAGGCTCCATTTATGCGCGTAATCTGTGTGGTGTGAAATTTACAACTTAGGCGTTGATGCTGTTCACGAGCTTGGCAAGACCGGACTTGCGGTTGGAAGCCTGGTTCTTGTGGATAACATGCTTGGCGGCAGCCATGTCGAGACGCTTGGTGACGGTCTTGAGGGCAGCCTGGGCCTTCTCGGCGTCGCCCTCGGCAACGGCGGACTGGACGTGCTTGGTCAGCGTCTTGAGCTCGGACTTGACAGCCTTGTTACGCATGCGAGCTGCCTCATTGGTGCGGATACGCTTCTTCTGAGACTTGATGTTTGCCACTTCTGGAGTTCCTTTCGAGTTCCTTGCAAAAAATGTATGACACCTCTGAGACACGGTGAGGTCATGCAAGCGCCTACTATAGCACGCTCCCCCTCAAAGGGATAGAACGAATTTGTCAAATAGGCAGGTATCATCACGATTTTCTCAAGATGTACGTAATCCAGAGCAAAAGCGCGGTCTGAGAATCGGCCGAACCCTTCAGCGCGAGCTCCACATCGACCGCGCCCTCAAGCGCGGCAACGAGCTCTGCCATCGAAAAGCGACGTGCCCAGGTCAGGTGATTCTTGACCTGCCAGGACTGGAGCTTAAGCGTTGCGGCCAGCTCACGACCCTGTCCGCGCGCATCGAGCGCCTTGGCAACGATAAGCTCGCGGATGCGGCCGCACAGCAATGTGTAAGTCCACACGTAGCTCTTGGCGGGCAGTAGATTGAAGAGCTCGAGCGAGCGTCGCATGTCACGGGCCGAGACCGCATTGAGAAAGTCCCAGGGCTGGACTTCGGCCGTGCGCACAATCCAGCGCTCCACATCAGCAAGCTCAATCTGGGGCGCCTCGACCATCTGGGCAAGCTTAGCCAAATCGTTATCGAGCATGCGAGTGTTTTCACCCGAACGCGAGACGAGCTCCTCGGCGGCCGCCGTCGAGATCGACTTGCCGTGCTGCGTCGCCATCTGTTGCACGCGGCGCGGTAACTCCCAGCGCTTGGTGCCGGAGCAATCGATCACGGCCTTCTTGTCGATTTTGGCGATCGCCTTATACAGGCGCGTGTTCTTGGCAAGCGAGTCGGCGATGATGAGGCAGACCGTCGTGGGGCTGGGACTCGCCAGATAGTCGACAAGCGGCTCCGAGACCGCCTTAGCGAGCTTTGAGCAGCCATCAAGGATTACCAAGCGAAACTCGCTGCCCATCGGAAAGGTGTTGAGCGATCCGATAATCGACTCGATATCGGGGTCTTTGGTCATGTCGCGCTCGTCGAGGTTGAACTCGACCATGCCCGTCTTTTCCAGACGCGCCTTCATGCGCGAGACGGCATGATCGCGCTTGACTCCGTCGGTACCGACGATCAGATATGCCGGCAGCAGACCGGTTTCGGACATTGCGCTCCCCTCCCGCAGGCCTTCGTATTCGCTCCGTGCCATTCTAGCCCAGGGGCCCACCACACGCCAACGACGTCGTCACGGTCGCTGGCATCGCATCGCAAAGCCATTCGCAGTCGGCGTGACGGTAATGTCGCCGTGTTCGATAGTGCACGCGAACACGCCGCCCGCTTCCTTAACGGCATCGATGCAGGCGTCGGACGGATGGCCGTATCGATTCCCCTCGCCCGCGCTCGCGAGGGAAAGCTCGGGCTTCAGGACGTCCAGCAACTCACCATCGACTGAAACCTTAGAGCCGTGATGCCCAAGTTTAAGGACATCGATATCCCCCACCTCCTGCACGAATTCCCGTTCTT
>MNQC01000078.1:2984-13553 GCA_001915225.1 Collinsella sp. 60_9 | reverse complement strand
CCGCCCATCTTCTTGACGGCCTTCATCTGGTCGAGCATGTCGTTCATGGTAAAGCCCTCGCGCAGCATACGCTCGGCAGCCTCGAGCTGCTCGGCGTCGGCCGCCTCCTGGGCCTTCTCGATAATGCCGACGACGTCGCCCATACCCAGAATGCGCTTGGCCATGCGGTCGGGGTAGAACGGCTCAAGCGAATCGGGCTTCTCGCCCATGCTCACAAACTTGATGGGCTTGCCGGTCACCTGGCGCACGGAAAGCGCGCCGCCGCCACGGGCGTCGCCGTCGAGCTTGGAGATGATCACGCCGTCAAAGTCGGTGCGCTCGGCGAAGGTCGAGACGATGATCGGGCTTGACGGCCTTCTTGATGTCCACGGCCTCCTGCATCATCTGCTCGTCGATCTGCAGACGACCGGCGGTATCGACGATGACCACGTCGCGCAGGTGGTCGACAGCCTCCTGGATGGCGCCCTTGGCGATATCGACCGGGTGCTCGCCGTCACCGCGGAAGACCGGAACGCCGATCTCGCCGCCGAGCGTGGCAAGCTGGTCGGCAGCGGCGGGACGGTAGACGTCGCACGCGGCGAGCAGCGGCGAGCGGCCCTGTTTCTTGAGCAGGTAGGCCAGCTTTACGGCCGCCGTGGTCTTACCGGAGCCCTGCAGGCCCACGAGCATGATGACATTGGGAATGCGGTTGCTAAAGACGAGCTTGCTCTCGGTGGAGCCGAGCATCTCGGTGAGCTCATCGAGCACGATCTTGACGACGTTTTGCGCCGGCGACAGTGACTCCATGACCTCGGCGGTCATGCAGCGCTCCTTGGTCTTGGCGACGAACTCCTTGACGACCTTGAAGTTGACGTCGGCCTCGAGCAGCGCCATGCGAATGTCGCGCATGGCCGAGGTGATATCGGCCTCGGTCAGCTTGCCCTTGCCGCGCAGGCGGTCAAATGTGTCGTTGAGGCGATCGCTCAGGGAATCAAACACTAGTCACTCCTTAATTGGACTCGCCCACCAGGGCGCGGCAGAAATCTTTGGCATTGAACTCCTGCAGGTCATCGACCTGCTCGCCCACGCCCACGCGCAGGATCGGGAGCTTGAGCTTCTCGGCCACGGCCATGGCGATACCGCCCTTAGCCGTGCCGTCGAGCTTCGTCATGATAATACCGTCCAGGCCCAGAGCCTCGTTAAACTCGAGCGCCTGGTTCAGACCGTTCTGGCCGGTGGCGGCATCGATCACGAGCACGACTGAGACGGGCATGGGGCCGGCGGCCATATTGGCGGCGCGCTTACGCGTCACGTTAACCACCTTGGCAAGCTCGCGCATGAGCTCGGGGCTCGTGTGCAGACGACCGGCAGTGTCGATAAGCACCAGGTCGCTGCCGCGCTTGTCGGCCTCGTCGAGCACGTCGTAGCAAACACTTGCCGGGTCGGAGCCGCGTTCGCGCTTGATGACGGGGACGCCAGCGCGCTGGCCCCACACATCGAGCTGCTCGATGGCGGCGGCGCGGAACGTATCGGCAGAGCCGATCACGACATTCTTGCCGCGGGCGGCCATGGCGCTCGCGATCTTACCGACCGTCGTGGTCTTGCCGGCACCGTTAATGCCCACAAACAGCACGCAGCTCGGCGTATCGGAAAACGGATCGCGCTCGATGGGCACAAAGTGCTGCTCGAGCTGCTCGGCCAGAGCACGACGGAGCTGCGGAGCGGTCTTGAGGTTCTTCTTGGCCGCGGCGTCGCGCAGGTCATCAGAGACCTGAATGGCGACCTCGGCACCCATGTCACCCATGACGAGGGTGTCCTCCAGGTCCTCCCAAAAGTCCTCGTCGACCTCGCCGCCAAAGTAGAAGACCTCGTTGAGTGCCTCGCGGCTGCGCTCAAGTCCGCGCGAGAGAGCGTCAAAGAATCCCATTATGCATTCACGACCTTTCCGGTTTCGCGATCGAGTTTTTGCGAGACGACGCGACTGACGCCGTCGGCTTGCATCGAGACGCCATAGAGGACGTCAGCGTCCTCCATAGTACGGCGCTGATGCGAAATGACCAAGAGCTGCGTATCGGAACGCAACACATCGAGGGCGCCGATGAGCTTGGACAGGTTGGCGTCATCGAGCGCCGCCTCGACCTCGTCCAGCACATAGAACGGCACCGTGCGCGTGCGATACACGGCAAAGAGCAGGGCGAGCGCCGTCAGACTCTTCTCGCCGCCCGACATGAGCATCATCTTGGTGATGCGCTTGCCGCGCGGCTGCGCCACGACCTCGATACCCGTCTCGGCAGGATGCTCGGGATCGGTCATCTCCAGATGAGCCTGGCCGCCCGGGAAGAGCATAGCGAAGATCTCGCGGAAGTTCGCGTCGACCTTCTCAAACGTCACCAGGAAGGCCTTCCGCATCTTGCGGTCGATGGCCACCGTGATCTTGGTGAGCGCCTTGCGCGCGCTCTCCAGATCGGCCAGCTGCTCCTCGATGTAGTCGGCGCGGCGCTTGAGCTGCTCGTACTCCTCCATGGCAACTTGATTAACGGGACCAAGGTTGTTGATCTGGCGCACAAGCTGGTTAAGTTCGCGCTCGGCGGCATCGCGGTCCGTGGGCGCCGGAAGTATGAGCGCTTCCTCGAGCACTGTCGTGCCATCGGCGGTAATGGCCTTGATGGCAGCCTCGACCTGCACCTCGAGCTTGCCACGCGCGACCTTGAACTCGTTTTGCGTGGCAGAGGCGGTATCGACTCGCTCCTTAGCGCGGGCAACCTCTGCCTTGGCATCCTCGATGGTCTTCTTGAGCGAAGCGGAGTCCGCCTCCTCCAGAGAGGCCTGGTCACGCAGGCGCGCTGCCCAATCCGAGGCACGCTCCAGCAGGGCCGAATAGCGCTCGTGCATGGGGTCGACGCGCAGGCGCAGCAGCTCGAGCGAGCGCGAAGCCTGGCGTGTTCCACGGATACGACGGTCGATGCCCTCAAGACGATGCTCCAGGTCGGGCACGCGGCCCTTCAGCGAACGCAGGCGTTCGCTCGTCTGGGCTAGGCGAACCTTGGCATCGGCGAGCTTACCGGCTGCCTCGGAGTCGTCACGGCGCACGCGATCGAGCTCGTCGTTGGCTTCGGCAATCTGAAGAACCAGGTCGCTTGCCTGCGCACGGGCCTCGTCGCGCGAACGGGTGAGCTCGTCAACGCGCGGGCGCGCAGCGCGAACGGCCTCGGCGGCCTGCTCGCGGCGCTTGGAGATGCGCACGCGCTCGACCTCGGCATTGTTGGCGCTTTGCTCCAAGCGGCCGATCTCGGAGAGCAGCGAGCGGCGCTCGCCTTCAAGACGGGCGATCTCGCCGGCGGCATCGCCCTCAGCGGCACGCGCCTCTTCGACGGCCGCATTGGCCTCGACGACCTGATCCGACACATGCTCAAACACGCAGCCAGATCGGGCTCAAGCCCCTCCAGCTCGCGAATGCGACGCTTACGCTCCAGAGCACCCGAGGCCTCGCCAGCATCGAGGCCCACGCGCACCAGGCCGCCACAGCTTACGCGGGCGCCATCGGGAGTCACATAGGTCACACCGTCAACGACCGGCGCCAACAGCGCGGCAGCCAAGTCATCGACCACGTAATAGCCGCCGAGCAGCGCCTCGACGACGGGTCCGTAGCCTGCGCGCACGGACAGACGATCAACCAGGCGGATACCGGCAGCGCCCTCAGCGGCGGTAGAGCCGCTCACGTCGCGCGCCACCAGCAGTGCTTCGCCCGAGGCCTTCTTTTGGTCCAGAGCCGCACGACCGGCACGCTCAAGCGCGGACGTATCGTCGAACAGAAGCGCATCGATATCGCCGGCGAGCAATTGCTCAACCAGGCCCTCAAGCTCGCGCGGGGCTTCGAGCACATCGCCCAGGCGACCCGTTACGTCATCGCCCAGCGCACCCACCAGACGGCTCACGAGCGGCGAGCTGTCGGCCATGCGGGCATCGAGTTTCTTTTGGCTGGCAAGCTCCGAGCGCACCTCGGATAGCTTGTTGCGCGCCTCACTCTCGCGGGCACGCAGGTCCTTCAGGGCCGCGCGTGCCGTCTCGGTGGCCTCACGCGCATCAACCTGAGCCTGGCGCGCTTCCTCAAGAGCGCCCTCAAGCTCCTCGGCGCGGTCGCGACGGCTCTCGAGCGAGGCCATGACCTCCTCGAGCTGCTCGTCAATCTGCTCCAGGCGCGAGGCATACATGTTGTCCTCGACCTCGGCATTGCTCAGCGAGTCCTTCACCTTGGCAAGCTCGAGCGCGGCGTTATCGGCCACGCGCTGCACATCGCGTTGCTCACGCGTAAGCTGCGAAATCTGATTGTCGAGCGCCACGCGCCGCTCGTGGAGCTCAGCGGCGGCAGGACCAGCGGCGTCGACGTCCTCCTGGGCCTGCATGTGCGCACCGGTCACTTCCTCAAGCTGCGCACGCGCGTCCTCGAGCTCCTCGAACACGCGACGTCGCTGATGCTCGGAGCTCGAAATCTGCCCGCGCATGTCAGACAGGCGCGACACCATGTTGTGGCCCTTTTCCTCGAGCAGGCGCATGTCGGAGTTAATGCGGCCGACCACATCTTGCATATGACGGCGCTGCTCGCCCAGGTCGCCCACAAACAGGCCCTTTTCCTCGAGCATGACCTGAAGCTTCTCGAGCTCGCGCTCCTTTTCGCCCAAGCGGTACTGCGCAAGCTCCAGCTCGGCGGCGCCTTCCTTGGAACGGCTCTCCAGGTCGTTCCACTGCGACTGCAGCGAACGCAGCTCGTCGACGGCTAGCATCTGCGTAAGCTCGTTCGCACGCGAGGACAGCTCTTTGTACTTGCGCGCGCGATCGACCTGACGCTCCAACGGTCGCAGCTGACGGGCGATTTCCTTATTGATGTCGCGGGCACGCGTCAGGTGCTCGTCCATCGACTTAATCTTTTTGAGCGCACGCTCCTTGCGGCGCTTGTGCTTGGAGATGCCGGCGGCCTCCTCGATGAGGGCACGGCGCTCCTCGGGGCGGCTCTGCAAGATGGCATCGAGCTTGCCCTGGCTGATGATGGAATGTGTATCCTTGCCCAGACCCGAATCGTGCAGGATGTCCTGAATGTCCATCAGGCGGCACGGACTCGAGTTGATGAGGTACTCGCTTTCGCCCGAGCGATACATGCGACGGGTGATGGCGACCTCGTCAAAATCGACGGGCAGCATATGGTCCGAGTTATCGAGCACAAGCGTGACCTCGGCGACACCCACCGGCTTGCGCGCCGACGAGCCCGAGAAGATGACATCCTCCATGGCCTGGCCGCGCAGCTGCTTGGCGCTCTGCTCGCCCAGGACCCACAGAATCGAGTCGGAGATGTTCGATTTTCCCGAGCCGTTGGGACCGACGATGACGGTCAGGCCCGGCTCAAACGTCATATGGGCGCGGTCGGCAAACGACTTGAACCCTTTGAGCGTGAGGGACTTGAGATACACGGTTCCTCGCTTACACGTGCTTCTTGTTCAGAATCACGCCGTTGGTGGTGTAACCCATGCGGTCGAGCGCTTCGAGCGCGGCGGCTCCCTCGGCTTCCTTCTTTGAGGAGCCGGAGCCGCGACCCTGACGAATACCATCGATCAACACCACGGCGGTAAAGGTGGGCGCATGCGCCGGGCCCTCGGAGCCAACGAGCTTGTACGCCGGGGGTTCGTGACCGTCGGCTTGCACGCACTCCTGCAAAAACGACTTGGGGTTCGCGGGGTGCTCGGCACGCTCGGAAGCCAAATGCGGCTTAAGCGTACGGTGAATGAACTCCGCCGCAACGTCCCAGCCGGCATCCAGGTACAGCGCGCCCACGAGCGACTCATAGACGTTCTCGAGGGCCGAATGCAGGCCGCGCGCACCAGTACCGGTCTCGGAGGCACCAAAGATGATGATGTCGTCGATGCCCAGCTCGTGAGAAACCTCGGACAGCGTAGCGCCCGAGACAAGCGACACCTTCAGGCGCGTGAGCTTGCCCTCGTCAAACTCAGGATAGGACTCAAACAGGGAGCGTGCGACCACAGCACCCAAAATGGAATCGCCCAAGAACTCAAGGCGCTCATAGCTGGCAGAAACCGGCTGGCCCTCGACTGCCGAGGGATGCGTAAGGGCCGCGCGCAGCAGCACCTTATTATTGAACTCGTGGCCCAGAATTTCCTGGGCGCGCGTAAGTCGTTCAGACAAAGCCAAGACCTAGGCCTCCCTGGCGTTTTCGATGGCGTCGACGGCGTCGGTGACAGAGTTGAGCGAGAGCAGAGTCTCGTCATCGATCTCGAGGTTGAACTCGTCCTCGATAGCCGTAACCAGCTGCAGGCGCTCGAGCGAGTTGGCATCGAGGTCGTCAAAGGTGGTCTCATCGCTAATTTCGGCAACATCGACGCCCAGAACGTCAGCAGCGACCTCGGCGATCTTGTCGAAGATTTCGGAGCGGTCCATAGCGCTTCCTCTCATAGTGCATGAATACCAAAAGAATGGTACCGTCCGGGCGGTACCAAAACACGGTTCTGATTCTACCCCACGACGCACGCCCCGAGGCGCATAACGCCGCTGTTATAAAACGATGCCGTCCATGGAGTTGGCGATATTCTCGACCAGCCCCGCGCGCACGGCTTCGGCCGCCGCGAGCGTACCGTTTTTGACAGCCTCGACCGAGGTGGCGCCATGGCCGATCAGGACCACGCCGCGCAGGCCCAGAAGAATCGCGCCGCCCTTGGCGTCGCCAGAGAGCTTGGCCTTAATCTCGCGCATTTGCTTTTTGATGAGCAGCGCGGCAATCTTGGTGCCGAGCGATGACATAAAGACGCCCTTGAGCTCCTGTAGCAAAAACTTGGCAGCACCCTCGGTGGCCTTGAGCGCAATATTGCCCGACATGCCATCGGCAACGACGACATCGAAGTTACCGGAGGTGATGTCCGTTCCCTCGCAGTTGCCAACAAAGCCGGGAACGGCGGCTTTCATGGCCGGGAAGCAGGCCTTGGTAAAGTTGGAGCCCTTCTCGTCCTCGGTGCCGTTGGCAAGCAGGCCCACGCGGGGATGCTCGATGCCCAGGACGACGCGGGCATAAGCACTACCCATCTGGGCAAAACGTACCATGTCATCGACCTCGACATCGGGGTTGGCGCCCATATCGCACAGCACCGTCAGACCGCCGGCGCGATTGGGTAGCGCATTGGTCAGACAGGGGCGCACCGGCTGCTTCTTGCCTTCGGCCTGATACCTAAACGGCGTCACGTAGGCGGTGGCAGCGGCGGTCATGGCGCCGGTGGAGCCGGCAGAGAAAAACGCGTCCGCATTACCCTTCTTGATGGCGCGACACGACAGCACGATCGACGACTTGCGTTTAGTCATCACGGCGCGAATGGGATCGTCATCCATGGCGATAACGTCAGGTGCCTCAAGGGCCTCAACACGTGCATGGGAAGCGGCAAAAGGGTTGACGATTTCGGCGGGGCCAGCTGCCAAGACCTCGATATCGGGATCGGCGGCAAGCGCAGCCTCGATACCATCGAGAACAACCTGAGGTTTCTCGTCTCCGCCCACAACGTCTACACAAACGCGAACGTTACTCATAAACATGCTCCTTATACAAAAATGGCCGACTCATTGAGCCGGCCATTGTGGTTCCATTTGGAACGGCATCGCATCCAGAGTATACCGTTACTCGGTAACGATAACCTCGCGGTCCTTGTAGAAACCGCAGCTGGGGCACACGTGGTGCGGAAGCTTGACAGCGCCGCAACGGGGGCACGTGGACTGAGCCGCAGCCGAAATCTTCATGTTGGCGGAACGACGGGTGTGAGTGCGGATACGACCCTGCTTTTGTTTAGGTACGGGCATAGTGACCTTCCTTATGAACTATCCAGTGTGGCGATTACGCGCAAGTAGCGATACTACCACAGTTTTACTCATCGAGCTTGAGATTCTTCAATGCTGCAAATGGATTTTCCGTGGCAGCGGCCCATTCTGCATCTGCCTGGGCGGCGCAATCGCATTGCTCGACGTTGAGATTGCAACCGCATGTGGGGCACAGACCACGGCAATCGGGCTTGCAGAGCACCACAAACGGGGTGTCCATAACGACCGCGTCATTGATGGGCTCACCCAGATCGACGATACGGTCCTCACCCAGGAGCTCGTAGCCGTCCTCGTAGGCCTCGGGATCCTCGGGTTCCTCAAAGAGGTAGAACTCCTCGATCTCGCCGGCGATATCAAACGAGGCGGGCTCCAGGCAACGGTCGCACTCACCGGTGGCGTGCGCGCGGACCATGCCCGTGAGCAAGACACCGGTACCGGCATTGGTAAAGACAACGTCGTAGTCGATGCCGTCCTTAAGCTGGTACTCCTTCTCGCCCACCGTGTAGGTGGCGACATCGACCTTACCGGTCAGCGGATACGAATCTCCAGGAAACTCGAGCTGCTCGGAAAGATCGACGGTAACGCTCGGGAACTCAGCCATTACCACTGACCATTCTGTTGGGCGGCACCCTCGTTGAGCTGCTGACGGCAACGGGTAACGGTGCCGGTCAGGCTCTTGAGGTTCTCCTCCAGGTGCGTAAAGACCTGCTCTGCATAGTCCTCGGCAGCATAACGCGTCTCGCGCTCGTACTGCTGGGCACGATCACGGATGTCGTCGGCCTGCTGCTGCGCAAGGCGGACGATCTCCTGCTCACCGGCAATGGTGAGGGCCTGCTGCTGAGCGTCAGCGATGATGGAATCGGCCTGAGCGGCGGCGGAAGCCATAAGCTCCTCGCGCTCCTTAAGGATACGGCGAGACTTCTGCCACTCCTCGGGATAGCTCATGCGGATCTCGTCGAGGATGTTGAAGAACACGTCGGCGTCGATGACCTTGAACTGAGCGTTCTTGCCGAAAGGCGGCTTGGCTTCCTCGATCAGCCCTTCGAGCTCATCGACCAAGCTGACGATCCTATCGCCAGGAAAATTCTCGCCCGGCATCCGGTCTCCTTTCATAGGTAACATATCATCGTGCTAGTTTACCACATGCCACCAGGCAATAAGAAACGTCACGAAAAGCGATGTTTGAGCGCTTCGACCACGTTGGGCGGGACAAACGTCGATACATCGCTGCCGAGCGAGGCGATCTGGCGTACCACCGAGCTTGAGATATAGCCGTACTGCGGCGCACTCATGACAAAGATGGACTCCAGCTCGCTATCCAGGCGATAGTTAAGGTCGGCCTGCTGCAGCTCATACTCAAAGTCGGTCATGGCGCGCAGGCCCTTGACCACGGCACCCGCCCCCTGCTCACGAGCGAAGTCGACCAAGAGGCCGGTAAAGGGCAGGACCTCAACGCCGTCGATATCACCGAGCGCCTCGCGGGCCAGCGCCACGCGCTCATCGAGCATAAACGTGGTGCCCACACCGTTTTTACCCTGCGACTCGGCAACAGCGACGATCACGCTGGGAAAGATGCGGCGGGCGCGGCGAATCACATCGATATGGCCAAACGTGATGGGATCGAAGGTGCCCGGGACGATCACGCGGTTGATGGTGTCATTCATGGGCGTCCTCCTGAAACGTCGTGGCATCGTTGTTGTCGGCATCTGCGCCGGCGTTGTCGCCTTCACCATCGTAATCGTCGACCCAGCGAAGCAGGTCGACCGAGGTAATGCCGTAGCGCTTCTCACGTACAGTCTCAAAGCCTGCCGGATGCGCGCCCGCATCGGCGGAGGCATGCTCAAACAGGACGTAAGCGCCAGACGCAAGTAAACCCTGCTGAGCCAGGTCCTGCAGCAGTTCCTCGACCGGCTCGGCACCAAAAGCATAGGGCGGGTCGAGCAGGACCAGATCAAAGGGGCCGCCCGGTACACGACCGCGCGAGGCACTCGCCAGCATGTCGCCCGTGACCACGCGCCAACGCGCACGGTCACGGCAGAGCGACTCGATATTCTTGGTAATGAGCCGCGCGGCGTTGCGATCGATCTCAAACGTCGTGAGCGAGCGGGCCCCACGAGAGAGCATCTCTAACCCTAAGGCACCGGAGCCGCCAAAGGCGTCCAGCACACGGACCTCGTCCAGATCGAAGTCGAATGCCGACATGACCATAGATGCGCATGCCTCGCGCACGCGATCGGTCGTGGGGCGGGTAACATCGCGACCACGGGGCTCCTCGATCTTACGACCGCGCCATTCGCCGCCGATGATTCTCATCCTCCGCTGACCTCCTTAAAGATATGTCGATAACGCATGGCGACCGCGTCGCGCAAGGGACGCGTCGTCACAGAGTCAAGGTTGCAAGCATACCGCAAGAGCTCGACCGCGTCCAAATGGGCCCATTCGATAAGGTCCTCATCGGTGTCCAGGTCCACAAAGCGCAAGGTCACGCCGCCATGCTGGCGGTACCCCAGGATTTCGCCCTCGTGGCGCAGACGCAGGTCCATCTGGGCGAGCGTAAAGCCATCCGAGCTTTTTTCGAGCGATTGCAGACGATCTTGCGCCGCCGATGCACCGCCGTTGCCCTTGGAGTGCGTCATGACCAGGCACGTGCCCGACACGCTGCCACGGCCCACGCGACCGCGCAGCTGGTGCAGGGCAGCCAAACCAAAGCGCTCGCCGTTCTCGATG
>MNQC01000078.1:1083-2963 GCA_001915225.1 Collinsella sp. 60_9 | reverse complement strand
ACGCTTGAAGGCATCGATGGCCCGATCCTTCTCCCCCGCCGGCATGCGACCGTGAAGGCGCTCGATGGCAAGCCCCGGCAACGCCAGGCGCAGGCGGTCGAGCTCGGTCGCCGTATCATGCAGCGGCACGGGGACCGTCACGCGGCCCTCCTCGTCGCGGGCGATACCGGGCACGTCCTCCAACTCATCGGCCGAGTCACTCGGCTCCACGAGCGGGCAAATCACGTAGGCCTGCTGACCTTTTTCATGCGCTTCGCGGATGGCGCCATAGGCGAGGTCACGGCTCGACTCGGTGAGCACGCGTGTCGACACGCCAGCGCCAGGGACGGGCCGATGGCGGATGATGCTCGTGTCCAGGTCGCCATAGACCGAAAGCGCCAGCGTGCGCGGAATCGGCGTCGCCGTCATAACGAGCAGATCTGCACCGGGGCCCTTCGCGCGCAGGGCGTTGCGCTGGCCCACACCAAAACGGTGCTGCTCGTCGATGACCACGAGTGACAGATGCTTGAACGTAACGTTATCCGAAAGCACCGCGTGGGTGCCAAAGAGGACGTCGAGCTCACCCGATTCCAGCTGTGCATGGATGCGCTCGCGCTCTGAGGCCGGCGTGGCACCCGTCAGAAGCGCCCAGGACATGCCGGTCTGCGAGAGCAGAGGGCCGGTCTTATCGGCATATTGGCGCGCCAGCACGCCCGTGGGCGCCATAACGCAGGCCTGCGTGCCGCTATCGGCAGCCACAGCCAGCGCGCAGGCGGCAACGGCGGTCTTACCGGTACCGACATCGCCCAGCAGCAGACGGTTCATCACGCGCCCGCCATCGCACATATCGTGCAGGATATCTTGGAACGCGGCCTCCTGCTCGTCGCTCAGCGAAAACGGCAGGGCTTGCTTGAGCACGGCCAGGTGCTCGCCCGCGGTGTGGGCATAGGGCACCACATCGACAAGGCCGCCGTCGTTGCGCAGGCGCAGCGCCAGCTGCAGGTAGAGGCACTCCTCGTAGGCAAGCCGTGCGCGCGCGATATCGCGCTCGGCCATACTCGATGGAAAATGGATTGAGCGCAGCGCGCGGGCATTGCTCATCAGGCGACGCTTAACGCGCAGCGGTGCCGGAATGGGATCAAAGGGATTGCCGACGACCTCGAGCGCGCCGCTTACGATGCGGCGCATCCACGCCTGGCTCACGCCATCGCTCACGTAATGGACCGGCAGAATGGTGCCTGCGGCGCGCCCGTCCTCGAGCTTTTCAAAGTGGGGCGAGGCCATCTGCTTAAAACCGTAGGCAAACTCGACCTTGCCCATCACGGCCAAGCGGTCGCCCTGCTTAAGCTGCTGGGCAATCCAGGGCTGGCGGAAAAAGGCGACCTGTAGCACGCCCGTCTCGTCAACAAGTGAGACCTCGGTCACCTGCATGCGCGGGCGCGGCTGCTTTTGGACGATACGGTCGACCGTGGCGATGATGGTGCACACGGTACCGATGGGCGCCATCTCGATGGACCACGAACGGGTAAAGTCGAGGTATCGATGAGGGATATGGAGAAGGAGGTCCCCCACCGTCCGAATTCCCAGACGGCGAAGGGCCTCCTCACGTTTACCCGAAACATATTTGAGTCGCGCGATATCCTCGTCGAGCGCATTGCTCTGGGCAAAGCGCTCCGAGACGCGCGGCACGGAGCACAGCTCGGACATGGGCAGTTGCCTACTCGATCGAGAAGATCACGGGATAGAGCGGCTGCTCGCCACGATGGGCGTCAATCTCCAGATCGGGCTGAGCCTCCTCGATAGCGTCGACGATCTCCTGGAAGGCCTCATCGGACAGCTCCTCGCCAGCCAGAATCGTCAGCGCGTCGCCCTCCTCTTCCTCCTGCATGCGGTTGATACAA
>MNQC01000078.1:742-1077 GCA_001915225.1 Collinsella sp. 60_9 | reverse complement strand
CAATGATGCCCATGACGTCACCGGAGTGAATCGGAGAGCCGTCGGAGGCGCTGGAGTCGCGCACGGCGCGGGTGACCTCGCCATCGCGGACCTCGCTGATGGCGTCGACCATGGCGGCGACGGCGTCCTCGAGCTCGGAATCGGGCAGGACCGCGAACAGCGCGGAGAACGCCTGTGGGACGGTCTTGGTGGGAACGACGGCAACCTTCTTGTCCGTGCAGGCAGAAGCGGCAGCCTCGGCAGCCATGCGGATGTTGCCGTTATTGGGCAGGATGATGACCGAGGTCGCGTTGACCTGGTCCACCGCGCCCAGCAGGTCGGCGGTCGAGGGATTC
>MNQC01000078.1:0-636 GCA_001915225.1 Collinsella sp. 60_9 | reverse complement strand
CGGTCGTGGGCCTCCATCTCCATGTTGTGGATAAAAACCTCATAGATCTGACCGAGCTGCAGCATGTGCTCGAGCACCAGGTTGGGGGTGTTGGAGTGCACATGGATCTTGTAGTCGGGATAGGCACCCACGAGCAGCTCACAGTCGCCCATGGAGCCTAGGAACTTAAGGCACTCGTCCTCGTCAAACGGGGCGTCGGCCTTAAAGAGAAACTCGTTGCAGTAGCGGAACTCCGAGCCCTCCCAGTCGTCGTTAGCCTCGATCTCAACACGGCCAAGAGCGGCATCGCGGGCAGAGCCGGCGGAGTCAAACGTAGCGGAGAAATCCTCGACCACGGTGCTGCGACCAAGAGCGGCGGCAACAAAGTTCTCCAGAAAGATGGCAAAGCCGAAGGCGCCTGAGTCGACCACGCCGTTCTCTTTGAGGACGGGCAGCAAGTCGGGCGTGCGGGCGACGGACTGGTACGCCTCGACGACGATAGCATCGAGCGCATCCTCGGCCGAGAACTTCTTCTTCTCGCACTCATCGGCCTTGGTCGAGACATCGCGCAGGACCGTGAGGATCGTGCCCTCGATGGGCTTGCGGACAGCCTGGAAGGCAACCTTGACGGCACGACGGAAGGCGAAGGCAATGTTG
>MNQC01000077.1:0-7285 GCA_001915225.1 Collinsella sp. 60_9 | reverse complement strand
CCCGATGCCGTCCTGCTCGACATCATGCTGCCCGATACCGATGGCTTGGCGATTATGCGTCGACTGCGTGCCGATCGCCTGACGGCGACGGTGCCCATCATGATGCTTACCGCCAAGGATACCGAGCTCGACAAGGTGATGGCGCTCGATGGCGGTGCCGACGATTACCTGACTAAGCCGTTTTCGCTCATGGAGCTCGCCAGCCGCTGCCGCGCACTGCTGCGTCGCGGCGGCATGGTCAAACAGGCAAGCGATGTGCTCAGCGTGGGCGACATTGTGCTCTCGCCCAGCCATCGTGAGGTGACTGTTGCCGGCGAGTCGCTTAAGCTCACCCTGCGCGAGTTCGACCTGCTCGAGTACCTCATGCGCAAGCCCGGCGTGGTCTTTACCCGCGAGTCGTTGCTGCAGAGCGTGTGGGGCTGGGACTTCGACGGCGGTTCGCGCACCGTTGACGTGCACGTGCAGACGCTTCGCCAAAAACTGGGCGAGCATGCCAGCGCCATCGAGACCGTGCGCGGCGTGGGCTACCGCTTGGCCGAGCCTTCTGCCGGTGATGGTGCCGAAGGTGACGACACCGCGGCCACCGCATCGGAGGAGTAACCCGTGGTCTTCGCCCCCCAGGGAAAACATACGCTGTCGCACCGCGTTTTTGTGACGATCTTTGTCTGCGCCATGGCGGTTATCGTGGCGTTTACGGTGCTGGGTGCGTTCTTTGTGCAAAACACCTTGGCGGATGCCACGAGTGCCAACCTGGCGCAAGAAACCGAGCTCATTGCTGCCGCCCTCGACGAGCAGCAGGAGCCCATCCCGTTCTTGCGTAGCCTCGATCGAGAGGACTTGCGCATCACGCTGATTAACAAGGATGGATCGGTTGCCTACGACAACGAGGCGTCGCCTTCCACACTGCCCAACCATGGCGATCGCCCCGAGGTCATCGAGGCCTTTGAGAGTGGTTCGGGTTCCGCGGAGCGCGCAAGCTCTACGCTCGACGAGATTATGCTGTATCGCGCCGTCGCCCTTGATAACGGCCAGGTTGTCCGCTTGGCGCAGGCCCAGCCTGGCGTTGCGGCGATTTTGCTGTCGATGGTGGCGCCGATGCTGCTTATCGCAGCAGCGGGTGCGGTACTCTCGTTTTTTATGGCGCGCCGCGAGTCCCGTGCCATCATCGCGCCGTTGCAAGAGGTGGATTTGGACCACCCACGCCGTAGCTATGAGCACGCCTATGCCGAGATGGTCCCCATGCTTGAGCGTATTGAGTCGCAGCGCCAGGAGCTCAAGCGCCAAATGGCGGTGCTGGCGGACAACGACCGTATGCGCCGCGAGTTCACGGCGAATATCACCCATGAGCTCAAGACGCCGCTTACGGCGATTTCGGGCTATGCCGAGCTCATCGCAAACGGCATGGTCGAGGGCGAGGGCGACCTGCGCAACTTTGGCGGTCGCATCTATCGTGAGGCGGGCCGCTTGGCAGCGCTTGTCAACGATATCCTTACGCTGTCTAACTTGGACGAGGCCGAGCGTGCAACTGAGGGCGAGGCGGTGCCCATTGGTTCCACGGAGCCTATTGAGCTCTCGCGTGCCATCTACGCGGTTGAGCAGCGTCTTGAACAGGTCGCCCGTCAGGCGAATGTGACGATAAGTCATGAGACCAAGCCTGTGGTCATCGAGGGCGTGTCGCGCTTGATTGACGAGCTCATCTATAATCTGGCGAGCAACGCCATCCGCTACAATCGACCCGGCGGTACGGTTACGCTGCAGTGCGGCACCAACGACGAAGGCCATCCGTTCCTTGCGGTCGCCGACACGGGAATCGGTATCGCGCCTGAAGAACAGGGCAAGGTATTTGAGCGGTTCTATCGCGTGGACAAGAGTAGGTCCAAGGCGCGCGGCGGAACCGGTCTGGGGCTTGCCATTGTCAAGCATGCGGCCCTGTATCATCACGCCACGCTCGATCTGTCGAGCGAGTTGGGCGTGGGAACCACCATTACGGTGACGTTTCCCATACAGCAGGACGAGCCATTCGCATAGCGATACAACATAGGTATTGATGTAGACGCCGCATTTGACTTTCGGGTGCGGCGTTGTTGTGCAATTTTACGATTGCTTCCGACATTTTTACAGGAGAGCCTGTTTCTTATGTATAGAGTTTGGTCTCGGGAAAAAGATGCGATAACATACGGACAGTTTTGTCAATCCGAACTGGGGAAATGAAAGGCAAGCTGCATGACCCTTCTCGAACTGTTCCAGCTGCTGAAGAAGCACCTCAAGCTGGTCATCACCCTTCCGGTGGTCTGTGCGATCGCCATGGGCATCGTGTCCTTCGTTGCGATGGGCAACACCTACACCGCGACGACGAGCATGTACATTCTCGCCAAGACCGACGATAGCGGTCAGATGAGCTACAACGATCTCTCGGCGAGCCAGATGCTTTCCAACGATATCGCCACGCTGCTGGATAGCGATTGCGTTAAGAGCGGTGTTGCCAATGAGCTGGGCCTTGCTGACCTGGATGACTACAAGGTGTCTGTTTCCTCCGAGACCACCACGCGTGTCATTACGCTTTCGGTTACCGGCACCGATGCCAAGGAGACGGCTAAGGTCGCAAAGGCCATGGCCAGCTCGGTGAGTACGGTCGCTCAGAACGTCGGCGCTGCCCAGGGCATCAACGTTATCGACGAGGCTAAGACTCCCGAAGTCCCCAGCGGCCCCAAGCGCACGCTGTACGTTGCTGTCGCGTTCCTCGCCGGTATCTTTATCGCAGTTGCCTATGTCGTTTTGGCAGACATGCTCAATACCCGCATCCGCGGTGCCGAAGAGGCAGAAGAGCTCCTGGGCATTCCCGTTGTTGGCCGAATTCCGGCTATGAAAGGTGGTAAATAGGCATGGCTAAGGCAAAGAACACCGATAAGCTCGTTGTACAGAATGCCGCCAAGACCCTTCTGGCCAACATCCGCTTTGCGAGCGTGGACGACCCCATTCGCACCATCACCGTTACCTCCTCGATTCCCAACGAGGGTAAGTCTACGGTTTCCATCAACCTTGCCCAGGCTATCGCCACCAGCGGCAAGAGCGTCCTGCTGGTCGAGGCTGATATGCGTCGCAGGTCCCTTGCCGATATGCTCGGCGTCCGCTCCCGCGGCGGACTCTATGCAGTCCTTTCCGAGCAGGTTTCTATTGACCAGGCGATTGTCGAGACGGGTCAGAAGAACTTTTACTTCCTCGATGCCGAGCCGCATATTCCCAATCCTGCCGACATCATCGTCTCTCACCGCTTTGCCAAGCTGGTAAAGGCACTGTCCGCCAAGTTCCAGTACGTCATCTTTGATGCTCCCCCGGTCGGCACCTTCATCGATGCTGCCGAGATCGCAAGTCTGACCGACGGTGCGCTTTTTGTCGTGCGTGAGGATTTCACCAAGCGCGAGGAGGCGCTCAACGCCATCGGTCAGCTTAAGAAGTCCGAGAAGGTCAAGCTCATCGGTACCGTTATGAACTACTGCGAGACCGAGACCAGCGAGTACTACTACTCCTACTACACCAAGGACGGTAAGAAGGTGAAGAAGGGCTCCGACGATCAGGGGACTTCCAAAAAGGGCATCTTCACCAACCGAGCAAACGTTTAGTTGATTAAGGCTGACCTATGCGTGACATTCATTGCCATATCTTGCCGGGTGTAGACGACGGCGCCGCCGATCTCGATGAGAGCTTGGCGATGCTCGAGGCTGCCAAGCGGGCCGGTGTAACCAGAATCGTTTGCACTCCTCACTGCCGTGATCCCTATTTTGATTACGACAAGATGTGGAATGCCTTTGAGCTGCTGCGTGATAACGCTGACGGCTTTCCGCTCCAGATGGGCTTCGAGGTCAACCATCGAAAGCTCGTTGAGCTTGGTATCGATGCCGCGGAGCACTTGCATTTCGATGGGACCAACGAGTTTCTGCTCGAACTTTCGACGCATGCCGATGCGTATGCGTTTAGAGAGTACGAGAACACGATTTACGATTTGCAGTGCCGTGGCTACCAGGTGATCATCGCTCATCCTGAGCGCTATCGTGCGGTTCAAAAGGATGTAAGCGTGGCGGAGCGCCTGGTCGATATGGGCTGCAAGCTGCAGGCTTCGGCGGACTTTATTGCCGGCGGTCGATTTGGTCGCGAGAAAAAGCCGGCACAGCGCCTGTTCGATCAGAACCTGTACAGCTTCATCGCGAGCGATGCCCATAACGTGGGTCATTACGACTGCCTGGCGAAGGCTCGCGCGAAGTTTAGTGTGCGCGGAGCTCATTTTCGCTAATATCTGTCCCTAACGTTCGCATTGAATGAAAGGGCAGCCATGGATATCCAACTTAAGACGGGATGCTTTGATGACGCGGCGTTGGTGCGCCGCGTCGTTTTTATGGACGAGCAGGGCTACGAGAATGAGTTCGACGCTATCGACGAGGATCCAAACTGCATTCATGTGACGCTCTATGTAGACGGCGAGCTTGCCGGTTGCTCGCGCGTGTTTCCCGAAGAGCTTGAGCGCGTGGCTGACGCAGGGGCCCCGGTGTTGCCGGCATGCGACATGGACGAAGGCGTTGCGGCGGGGGAGACCTACATTATGGGGCGCGTCGCCGTGCTGCCGGCTATGCGTCGTCGCGGACTGGCGAGTGCGATCGTCGAGGCCAGTGCTTCGTGTGCACGCGATGCCGGCGCTAAGCTTATTAAGCTGCATGCGCAGGAATACGTGTTGCCGCTCTATGCAAAGGCGGGCTACACGCAAATTGCCCCGGTAGATCACGAAGACGAGGGCCAGCCCCATGTCTGGATGGCCAAGCGCGTAGATGGCAGATAGGGACGTTCCTTTTCTGCCGGCAGTCGGGGACACTCCTTGGCAATTGGCGCATCGGAGCGCTTAGACATACAGTTTTTCGATTCCGTATGTATATATGCGCGCTAATGGGTTATAAAATCTAAGTCTGAACATAGCAGGTCTGCGATGCGGCTCGGGCAACCGGGCCGTTTTTGCGGGCAGGGGTAGCGCGAAAGGACTGCACATGCGTCAATTTAAGACCGAGAGCAAAAAACTGCTCGACCTTATGATCAACTCCATCTACACCAATAAGGAAATCTTCCTGCGCGAGCTTATCTCCAACGCGAGTGATGCCGTCGACAAGCTCAACTTTAAGAGCTTGCAGGACCCGAGCGTCAAGCTCGACCAAGGCGACCTGGCTATTCGCGTCTCCTTTGATAAAGACGCCCGCACCATTACCATCTCAGATAACGGCATTGGCATGACCGCCGAGGAGCTCGAGCGCAACTTGGGCACCATCGCCCATTCCGGCTCCGAGGAGTTTAAGACCGAGAACGCCGAGCAGCAGGGCTCGGATGTCGACATCATCGGCCAGTTTGGCGTGGGCTTCTACTCGGCCTTTATGGTCGCCAGCCATGTGAAGGTCGTGAGCCGCGCCTACGGCGAGGATGTCGCCCATGTGTGGGAGTCGGACGGTCTTGAGGGCTACACCATCGAGGACGGCGAGCGCGCCGAGCACGGTACCGATGTCATTCTGACGCTGCGTGAGAACGAGAAGCTCGACGCCGACGGCGAGGCCGAGACCTACGATCGCTTCCTGACCGAGTGGGGCCTCAAGAGCCTGATTCAGCAGTACAGCAACTATGTGCGCTACCCGATTCAGATGATGGTGAGCAAGAGCCGCCAGAAACCCAAGCCCGAGGACGCGCCGGATGATTACAAGCCCGAGTACGAGGACTACCAGGAGCTCGAGACCATCAACTCCATGACGCCGATCTGGAAGAAGCGCAGCTCCGATGTTGAGCAGAAGGACTACGACGAGTTCTACAAGTCTACGTTCCACGACTTTGACAATCCTGCGCGCACTATCAGCTTCCACGCCGAGGGCACGCTCGAGTACGACGCCCTGCTATTTGTGCCGGGTCGCGCGCCGTTCGATCTGTACAGCAAGGACTACGAGAAGGGCCTGTCGCTCTACAGCTCCAACGTCCTGATTATGGAGAAGTGCGACGACCTGCTGCCCGACTACTACAACTTTGTGCGCGGTGTCGTGGACTCTGCCGACGTGACGCTCAATATTTCGCGTGAGACGCTGCAGCAGAATCGTCAGCTTAAGGCCATTGCCAAGCGTGTCGAGAAAAAGATCACCGCCGACCTTGAGGACATGCGTGACAACGACCGCGAGGCCTACGAGAAGTTCTTTGAGAACTTTGGCCGCGGCCTTAAGTACGGTATCTACTCGAGCTACGGCATGAAGGCCGATGAGCTTGCCGACCTGCTGCTGTTCTGGTCTGCCAAGGAGCAGAAGATGATTACCCTGGTCGAGTATGCCAAGGGCATGCCCGAGGATCAGAAGGCCATCTACTACGCTGCCGGCGACTCGCGTGAGCGCTTGGCCAAGATGCCCGTGGTAAAGGGCGTGCTCGACCGCGGCTATGACGTGCTGCTGCTGACGCAGGACGTGGATGAGTTCACCTTCCAGGCTATGCGTGAGTACGTTGCCGCCGATATGCCCAAGATCTACGAGGACGATGCTGCCCGCGAGGCTGCCGAGAAGGCCGTGGCCGATGGTGCCGAGCCCGAGGTTGAGGATCGTCACCTGGAGCTCAAGAACGTCGCGACCGGCGATCTTGACCTGGCGACTGAGGATGAGAAGAAAGAGGCCGAGGACGCCACCAAGGAGAACGAGGACCTCTTTAGCGCTATGAAGGAAGCGCTTGGCGATAAGGTCGAGAAGGTTGCCGTCTCTGCGCGCCTGACCGATGCTCCCGCGTGCATCACCACCGAGGGTCCGCTTTCGCTCGAGATGGAGAAGGTGCTCCAGAAGGGTCCCGAGGGCGCGCCCGACGGTATGCCCAAGAGCCAGCGCGTGCTCGAGCTCAACGCCAAACACCCGGTCTTTGCCAAGCTCGTCGCTGCTCAGAAGGCGGGCGACACCGACAAGATCAAGCAGTACTCCGGTCTGCTCTATGACCAGGCCCTGCTGGTCGAGGGCATTTTGCCCGAGGACCCCGTTGCCTTCGCGGCGGCTGTTTGCAACTTGATGTAGTTAGGTAGTTACGCGGTTTTACCAAACCGCGTAACGGCTCGACGCTGCCCTCAGTTCCGCCGTTCTAACGAACCTATTGGTTCTGCCGTTCTAACGAACGGCAGACCGGTCGACGCTGCAAACGCCCCTAAGCGGCAATCTGACGTTCAATCGTCGGTCGCGTACCGAAGTACGCTTCCCTCCTCTTTCACGTCACCTTGCTCGTCTAGGGGCGCTTTCGCTCATATGAC
>MNQC01000076.1:0-7432 GCA_001915225.1 Collinsella sp. 60_9 | reverse complement strand
GATCGAAGGGCTGGGGAGCGTCGGCCTTGACGGAGTAGACGGAACCGGCGGCGTTCACGGCGTCGCGCTCGCCCTCGGGGACATCAAGATAGGTGTCGACGTCGACATCGTCGAAGGCGGCAACATCGGCATCACCCTGCAGCAGGTTGACAGCAGAACCGGGGTGAGAGTTACCAAAGAGTACCTGGGAGAAGAAACCCGGGGTACTGAGCTCGTCGGAGGACTTCACGTCGTCCGGGAACGCCTTCATAATGGCGTTGCACGGAACCTTGAAGCCGGAGGTGGAAGTAGCGGAGACAAAGCTCATGCGCTTGCCCTTGATGTTCTTGATGGAATAGCCGCTCTCCTCGGCGCTATCCGCGTAAGCGCTCATCTCGGCCTCGGGCACGCAGATGCGGCTGTAGTACTTGGCGCCGTCGAGCTTGCCATCGGTGTCGGAGGTGGTCACAAGCGGAAGAACCTTGCTGTTCTTCTTCTGGGCCTAGATGAAGCCCTCGGCGCCCATGTTGGCAAGCTGAGCCTTGCCGGAAGCGATAGCCTCGATAGCGACGTTATAGTCGGTGGTGGTCATGAGCTCGACCTTGACACCGGCGTACTTCTCAAGAACCTTGCCAAACTCCTCGCGGCCCGCGTCGAACTCGGAGCTGGACTCGTTGGGCAGCCAGACCATGGTAAGTTTATCGATAGAAGCGGCATCCGAGCCAGCGGTCGCCGCACCACCCTTACCGTCGACGCTGCCGCAACCGACGAGACCGAGGCCGAGCGTCACGGCACTCGCGCCAAAAAGGCCCAAGAAGGACCGGCGAGAAATTTGCTTGTTCTTGATATCTGCCACAATCTTCTCCTTACAACACAAGAATGCACCGGAGGGACCGGGGGTTCTATTTGTCCCGTCCGGCGATGACGTGGTAGATATTAGGGTTGTGGGCAAGCCGTTTTTCGATCAACGGCAATCGCTTGTCATATGCTTGCGCGAAGATGCGGGAACATGACGCGAACCGTAGGCACTTATTAATAGAAACGCCCCGTCGTAAGCTCAAGGGCAGGCATAAGGCAGGTAATAGACCAGTTTTGTCAGCCCCTTGGCAGCCGTTTATAGAAAAAGTTTGCAGGCATTTTCCCAAGCGGCTCGCGCGATTGCTTCGGCATTATCGCCGGTGCGGTCGACACGGTCGTTGACCAGCGCGTTTGCCGTAATGGAAATCATCGCGGGCTCGCACTCGAGACCGCGAATAGGCTCTGGGGCCATGTACGGGCAATCCGTCTCGAACAAAATACGGTCGAGCGGTGTTGCCGCGAATGCCTCGCGCACCTCGTCGTTGCGTTTAAAGGTAGCCGCGCCGCCATAGGCGATGTAACAACCCAAATCCACAAAGCGCTCCATTGTGGCTCGGTCCTCGCCAAAGCAGTGCAGTACGCAACCGGCCTGGGGCACACCCACCTCGCGCAGCACGTTGTACGCATCCACATGCGAGGTGCGCTCCTCGTCCGCGTCCTCATGACGCAGATGCAACTCCACCGGAACATTGCGGCGTACGGCAAGCTCAAGCTGGCGCGCCATACAGTCGATCTGCACGTCGTGGGGCGCCGGCGCGATATCGTCGTCGTAATCCATGTGGTAGTCCAGACCGATCTCGCCAATGCCAACGCATAGGGGATCATCGAGCGCAGTCACAATCTGGGCATGGATGTTATCGGTGTAGTCGGGCGCGCCATAGGGGTGAACGCCAGCGAGATACTTGACCTGCGGAATATCCCGCATCGGCAGAATCTCGCGAACCAGCCAGTCGCTATAGTCCGTCACGCTGCGTTTGTCAGGGATGGGGTCGAACATCGTCACCAACAGGTCGACGCCCGCAGCTTTGGCGCGCACGAGCGTCTCGGGCACTTCTTTGCCCCAAAACGAAAGCAGGTGCGCGTGCGTATCGGCAAGCGGCGCCAAGGGCACGGGACAAGCAACCGTCTTCTTTTTCTTGGTAAACGTCACGCGTTCGACATTAGGCGTCATGGGAAAGCTCCTGAGCCAGGCGGAAAAAGTCGGCAACATCGAGCGTCTCGGCGCGCGTGGTAGGTGCGATACCGCAGGCCTCAAAGGCGGCGTCGAGCACGTCCTTAGCAAAACCGTTGGCGCTCATGGAATTTCGGATGGTCTTGCGCCGCTGAGCAAATGCAGCGTCAATCACGCGGGCCACAAACTCGCGATCGAGCCCCTCGGGCACCACGCCGTCAACACGGTCGATACGCACGACGGCCGAGTCCACGTGCGGCGCTGGCATAAAGCAACGCGGCGGCACCTCAAAGCGACCCGTCACCTGCGCATACAGGCCGAGCTTTGCCGTATAGCCGCCATAGGTCTTGTTGCCCGGCACTGCGGCAATGCGATCGGCAACCTCCTTTTGCACCATGACCACGGCACGCTTGAGCGCGGGCATCGTCTGAAAAAACTGCAAGATGATCGTCGCCGCCACGTTATAGGGCAAGTTCGCGACAAATACCGTCGGCTCACCGCCGGCGGCCTGCTCAATCTGCTCCGGCGTCACCTTAAGCGCGTCGCCCATGATAAAGCGGAAGTTGGCATAGTCGGCGGCGTGGGCGTCGAGCACCGGTTCGAGCTCAGGATCGGCCTCAATGGACGTAACGCACGCCGCTTCCTGCAGCAACGCGAGTGTCAACGTACCGCAACCCGGACCCACCTCGAGTACGCGCTCGTCACCTGTAAGCTCGGCAAGCTCGCAGATACGCTCGATCACATGATTGTCGATTAGAAAGTTCTGGCCCAGGCGATGCTTGGTCGCAAGGCCAAACTCCTCCAGCAGCTCCCTGGTGGCCGTGGGGTTTGCCAAAGGCGAAGTTGTCATGGTTGCCTCCTTAGCATGATGGCGGCGTCTTGAAACAAAAGGGCATGGACCGTGGCGGCCATGCCCTTACAGCTAAACAGCAAATTGCCGATATGGCGCTCGCGCGGTCTCTACGCCAGACGCGGGAACAGCGGATCGCCCTTCTCGACGGGCTGACCACCAGCAAGCAGGCCCCAAGCGCAAATGCCCTTGAGGTCGTCGCTCGCGGCCTCGTCCTCGCAGGACAGGCGGCGCAGAGCCTCGGCAGAAGTCTGGGGCATGAGCGGCATCAGCAGGTGAGCGGCAATGCGGATGGCCTCGAGCAGGTTGTAGATCACAAACGCCAGCTCGTCAGCCTTGGCCTCGTCCTTGGCAAGCGCCCAGGGCTCGGAGTCCTCGATGTAGTGGTTGGCGGCGTGGATGAGTTCCATGACCTCATCCTTGGCTCCGCCGTAATCGAGCACGTCCATCTTGGCCATGTAGCGCTCGACCAGGCCATCGGCGATCTTTGCCAGCGGGTTGTCAAACGCGTCGGCAGACGCCGGTTTAGCCGGGGCGCAGCCGTCAAAGTACTTTGCGCTCATGTTGAGCGAACGCGAAATCAGATTGCCCCAGCTGTTGGCCAGGTCGGCGTTGTAGACCTGCTCCATGCGATCGAAGCTGATGGCGCCGTCGGTACCGGGAACGACGTCGGTCATGAAGTAGTAGCGATAGCCCTCGACGCCCAGCATGTCGATAACGTCCTGCGGAGCGATGGCGTTGCCGCGGCTCTTGGACATCTTCTCGGCCTTGCCAGTCTCGGCATTGCGCACGGTCAGGAAGCCGTGGGCAAAGACGTGCTCGGGCAGGGCCTCGCCGATGGCCATGAGCATGGCGGGCCAAATGACGCAGTGGAAGCGGATGATGTCCTTACCCACGATGTGGAACTGCGCGGGCCAGCGATAGGCCAGCTCGGCACGCGCCTCGTCGGTGTCGACACCGTAGCCGACGGCCGTCATATAGTTGAGCAGCGCATCGAACCACACGTAGGTCACGTGACCCTCGTCAAACGGGACCTGAATGCCCCAGTCAAAGCTCGTACGGCTCACGGATAGGTCGTTAAGGCCGCCCTCGACAAAGCTGCGAACCTCGTTCATGCGGAACGCAGGCTCGACAAAGTCGGGGTGCTCGTCATAGAGCTTGAGCAGCTTGTCCTGGAAAGCGGAAAGCTTAAAGAAGTAGGACTCCTCCTGCACGCGCTCAAGCGGACGGTGGCAGTCGGGGCACAGGTGCTGGCCGACGCTGCCGTACTCCTCGTCGCCCTTCTGGACCTGCGTATCAGTGAAGTAGGTCTCGTCAGGCACGCAATACCAACCGTCGTAGCTGCCCTTATACAGGTAGCCGGACTCCTTCATGCGCTCCCACAGGTACTGCACAGCATGATGCTGGCGCGGCTCGGTGGTGCGGATGAAGTCGTCGTTGGAAATCTCGAGCTTGCTCCAAAGCTCCTTGAAGTGCGGGGCCTGGCTGTCGGTCCACTCCTGCGGCGTCATGTTGTGCTTGGCTGCGGCCTCGGCGACCTTCTCGCCGTGCTCGTCCATGCCGGTCAGGAACTTGACGTTATAGCCAGCGGAGCGGCGATAGCGAGCCTGAACGTCGGCGATGATGGTGGAATAAGCCGTGCCCAGGTGCGGATCGGCGTTGACGTAGTAGATGGGCGTCGTGATAAAGAACGAAGGCTTGCTTTGATCCATGGGGTTTGTCCTCCAGAAAAACGTTGCATACAGGGGATGATTCTAGCGCAAGGGCTGGATATCCTCCATCTATTGCATATCGAGCACCATGGCATAGACATCGCGCTTGCGGCGCGAATACTTCTGAGACAGGCGCTTGGCCACCGCAGAGGCGGGCTCTCCCTCCTCGAGCGCGGCGCGGATATCCTCGCGCAGGGCCTCGTCGGGATCCGCTGCCGCTGCGCCAACCGGCACGATACCGGCCTCCTCGTCCTCGCTCGGCGGCGCGATGACCAGCGCAATCTCGCCCTTTACCTCGCCGCGAGCACGCAGTTCCTCGGCGAGCTGGGCGGCGGGCCCGCGCAAGACTTCCTCGTGCAGCTTGGTGAGCTCGCGGCAGACGGCAACCTCACGCTGGGGAAAGACCTCCACCACGGCCTCGAGCGTCGCCACGATGCGATGTGGAGACTCGTAGAAGATGAGCGCGCCGGGCACCACGGCAAGGCGCTGCAAACGGCGCACACGGTCGCCGTGCTTTCGACCCAAAAAGCCCTCGAAGAAAAAATGCTCGCAGGAAATGCCGGACGAAACGAGCGCCGTGACGCAAGCAGAGGGCCCGGGAATAACTTCGACGGGCACATCGGCCTCACGCGCCGCCTCGACCGCAAGGTCCGCATCGTCAACGGAAAGCGCAAGGGACGCTTTGAACTGGAATTCTATGGGCAGGAAGATTTGCAGAATCTGCTGGACGCCCTGATGAAAATACAAAAATAAATTTCCTATTTAAGGAGAGGTAAACATCATGCTGGACATCAAGAAAATCAAGGAAAATCCCGACGCCGTCAAGGCCGGTCTGCGGGCAAAGGAAGTGGACTGCGACGCCACCGTTGACCGCATTCTGGAGCTGGACGGCAAAATCCGCGCTCTGAAAACCAACACCGAGACCCAGACCGCCCAGAAGAACAAGCTGGCGAAGGAAAACGGCAAGCTCTTCGGCATGAAGAAGAAGGCCGAGAAGGAGGGCAAGGACGTATCCGAGCTGGACGCCGCCATTGCCGCCAACAACGCCCAGTCCGTGCAGATTGCCGAGGCGATCGAGCAGGAGCTGGCCGAGCTGAAGGCCCTCAGCGACGAATACCGCGTCGCCATGCTGAGCCTGCCCAACCTGCCCGACCCCGATCTGAAGCCCGGCGGAAAGGAAAACAACGAGCCGCTGCGCTACTTTGGCGAGCCTCACAAGTTTGACTTCACCCCCAAGCACCATGTTGACCTGTGCGAGGGTCTGGGTCTGATCGACTACGACCGGGGCGTCAAGCTGGCGGGTTCCGGCTTCTGGATGTATAAGGGCATGGGCGCACGTCTGGAGTGGGCGCTGCTGAACTACTTCATCGACTGCCACATCGCCGACGGCTACGAGTTCATCCTGCCGCCTCACATGCTGGAGTACCAGTGCGGCGAGACTGCCGGTCAGTTCCCCAAGTTTGCCGACGAGGTCTATAAGATTGCCAACCCCACCGACGACCGCGTCCACTATATGCTGCCCACCGCGGAAGCCGCTCTGTGCTCCATCTACCGGGACGAAATTCTCACCGAAGCCGAGCTGCCCCGGAAGTTCTTCGCTTACACCCCCTGCTTCCGTCGGGAAGCCGGTTCCGGCCACGCCGACGAGCGGGGCATGGTGCGCGGCCACCAGTTCAACAAGGTGGAAATGTTCCAGTTCACCCGCCCCGAGGATTCCGACGCGGCCTTTGAGGAACTGGTGCGCAAGGCCGAGAATCTGGTGAAGGGTCTGGGCTTCCACTTCCGCACCGTGAAGCTGGCCGCGGGCGACTGCTCCGCTTCCATGGCCCGCACCTACGATATTGAAATTCAGATTCCCTCCATGAACGGCTATAAGGAGGTTTCCTCCGTGTCCAACGCCCGGGATTATCAGGCGCGGCGCGGCAACATTCGTTTCCGCCGGGAAGCCACCGGCAAGCCCGAGTTCGTCCACACCCTGAACGGTTCCGGCCTCGCCACCTCCCGTATCTTCCCCGCCATGGTGGAGCAGAATCAGAGAGCCGACGGCTCCGTCGTGGTTCCCGAAGTTCTGCGGAAATACCTGGGCGGCATTGAGGTCATCGAGAAGAAATAAGGGAGACGCGCCATGAAAAATCCCGTGAAAAAGCCCTCCTGGTGGGATGAGTTTGCCGCCTTCGCCATTAAGGGCAACGCCATGGCGCTGGCCGTCGGCACCATCATCGGCGCGGCGTTCTCCACCATCACCAAAAGCCTGACCGATGATATCATCATGCCCATCGTGTCCATCTTCATGGGCGGCATCGATTTTTCCGAAATGAAGATCGTTCTGCCCCGGCTGTTTGGTGAGCCTGTGTTGGACGACGCCGGAAACGTGGTTCTGAACACTCTGAACTATGGCAACTTCATCTCCGCCGTTATCAACTTTCTGATTCTGGCGCTGGTGGTGTTTTTCCTGGTGAAGAGCCTGAACAAGCTGACCGAGCTTGGCAAGAAGAAGGAAGAAGCCGCTCCCGCCGAGCCGCCCAAGCCCAGCAACGAGGAGCTGCTTCTGACGGAAATCCGCGACCTGCTGAAGGAGCAGAAATAAGCCATGGAATACGCCATTGAAAATGAGTACCTGATCGTCACCGTCACCACATGGGGAGCGCAGGTGAAAAGCGTCGTGCGGAAATTTGACGACGTGGAGCACATGTGGCAAGCGGACAAGAGCGTCTGGGGCTACCACGCGCCCATTCTGTTTCCCCACACCGGAAAGGTCGTGGACGATCTTATCGAAACCAAGGGCGAGGTGTATCAGGCGAAGCAGCACGGCTTTGCCCGGCTGATGGAGCATACGCTGGTGCGGCAGACGGAGGACACCAT
>MNQC01000075.1:19014-25306 GCA_001915225.1 Collinsella sp. 60_9 | reverse complement strand
GCAGGTAAGATTGAAGGGCCTGACCCCGGAGGAGTACCGGAATCAGGCCCTTGCGGCCTAGTCGCTATTTAGGGCGTCCAAGATTTGGGGCGCAGTTCATGGGGCATCCGGGCCTTTTCTAGCAACTTGATGTTGCGGGCAGCTTAGAACTTGTGGCCGCACTTCTTGCAGACGCGCAGCTTGTTCTTACCGTCCTTCTCGTGACCGACGCGGGTAACCTTACCGCACTCGGGGCAAACGAGATTGACGTTGGAGGCGTCGATAGGAGCCTCCTGCGAAACGATGCCGCCCTGCTGGTTGGCAGCGTTGGGCTTGACGGCCTTCTTGACGACCGAAACGCCCTCGACAACGACCTTGTTCTCGGCGGGGAGAGCACGCAGGATAACGCCCTGCTTGCCGCGATCCTTGCCAGAGAGAACCTGGACCTTATCGCCCTTCTTGATATACATATATCTCCCCTAACTACAGGGTCTCGGGAGCGAGCGAGACGATCTTCATGTACTTCTTGTCACGAAGCTCGCGAGCGACGGGCCCGAAGATACGGGTACCGACGGGCGAACCATCGTTGTTGATGACAACGCAGGCGTTCTCATCAAAGCGAATGTAGGAGCCATCCTTGCGGCGGATCTCCTTAACGGTGCGAACGACGACGCAACGGACAACGTCCTTCTTCTTGACGTNTGGCGCCAGGGGTAGCCTCCTGGACAGCACCGATGAACACATCGCCGATGCCTGCATAACGACGCTTGGAACCGCCAAGCACCTTGATGCAGCGAATCTTGCGAGCGCCGGAGTTGTCGGCGACGTTCAGCATGGTTTGCATCTGAATCATGGTAGATGTTCCTCCGAACTAAGAACCGAAGAGAGGTGCGCAGCCTTTATGCGGCCCGTGGTATGCAAGCCAGGCATACGCACATCTTCGGAAACGTACAAGTCGTAAGAGCGACTGCTTATTTAGCGCGCTCGACGACCTCGATGAGGCGCCAACGCTTCATCTTGGACATAGGACGGGTCTCCATAACGCGGACGGTGTCGCCCACGCCAGCCGTGCACTCCTCGTCGTGAGCGTGCAGCTTCTTGGAGCTGGTCATCATCTTGCCGTACTTGGGGTGACGCTTGCGCTCGGTGATGGTGACAACAATGGTCTTGGCACCGGAGACGGAGGTAACGACACCCGTACGGACCTTACGCGAGTTACGCGAATCAGTCATGTTCTCTCCTTAGGTCCTACTCGGCGACAGCGGACTTCTCCGCTGCGATCTCGCGGGCGCGCTGCTCCGTGAGGACGCGAGCGATGTCCTTCTTCACGGTGTTGACGCGAGCGGTGTTGTCCAGCTGGCTGGTGGCCATCTGGAAACGAAGGTTAAAGAGCTCGGCGCGCATTTCCTTCAGCTTCTCAACGAGCTGAGCGTCCGAGAGCTCACGAATCTCTGCGGGCTTCATTAGTTCTCCTCCTTGGCGGCGGCGGCGTCCTCAGCAGCCCACTTGGCCTCGAGAGCGGCCTCCTCAGCCATCTCCTTCTCGATGCGCTGCTCAGCGTTCTTGGCAGCAACAATCTTGGTCTTGATGGGAAGCTTGTGCTGTGCAAGACGCAGAGCCTCGCGAGCGACCTCCTCGGGCACGCCCTTGACCTCGAACATGATGCGGCCGGGCTTGACGACGGCCACCCACTCCTCGGGGTTACCCTTACCAGAACCCATGCGAGTCTCGGCAGGCTTCTTGGTGATGGGCTTATCGGGGAAGATCGTGATGTAGACACGACCGCCACGCTTCATGTAGCGGGTCATGGCAATACGAGCGGCCTCGATCTGACGGTTGGTGATCCAATGGGCCTCGAGAGCCTGGATACCAAACTCGCCGAAATGCAGCTCGGTATTACCCTTGGCCTGGCCCTTCATGGAGCCACGCTGCACCTTGCGGTGAAGAATACGCTTAGGGGCAAGCACTACTGACCCCTCCTCTCGGAGTTACGACGACGAGGACGGGAAGAGCCCTCGAGTGCAGGGTTGGGAACAGGCTGGCCCGGGAGCTTCTCGCCCAGGTAGATCCAGACCTTCACGCCGCAGGCACCCATGGTGGTGCTGGCGACAGCCGTGCCGTAGTCGATCTTGGCGCGGAGGGTGTGCAGAGGCACGCGACCCTCACGGTACCACTCACGACGGCCCATCTCGGCACCGCCGAGACGACCGGAGCACTGGATACGGATGCCCTTGGCGCCGGCCTTGCGGGCGGACTGGACAGCCTTGCGCATAGCGCGACGGAAGGCAACGCGGCCCTCGAGCTGCTCAGCGATGGACTGAGCAACGAGGTTGGCGTCGAGCTCGGGGCGCTTGATCTCGACAACGTCGACGGAGAGCTGGCCCTTGGAGACGCCAGCGACCTTCTCGAGCTCGGTGCGGAGGGTATCGATCTCGGCACCCTTCTTACCGATGACAACGCCGGGGCGAGCGGTGAGGATGATGACCTTCACCTTGTCGCCAGCGCGCTCGATCTCAACGCGGGAGACAGCTGCGCGGGAAAGACGCTTCTCGAGGTACTTGCGGATCTCGAGATCGTTACCGAGGGTCTTAGCGTAATCCTTCTCTGCGAACCAGCGGGAGCGCCAGTTCTCGGTGATGCCAAGACGGAAGCCGGTGGGGTAGACTTTCTGACCCATACAGCTTTACGCCTCCTTTCGAGGAGCAACGACGACGGTGATGTGGGAAGTACGCTTCAGAATACGAGAAGCGGAACCCTTGGCGCGGGGACGGATGCGCTTAAGCGTCGGACCCTCGTCAACATAGGCAGCGGCGACAACCAGGTTGTCGGCACGCAGACCGTTGTTGTTCTCGGCGTTCGCAACGGCGGAACGGAGAACCTTCTCGACATCCACGGCGACGGCGCGGTCGCAGAAGTGGAGGATGTCGAAGGCCTGAGCGACAGGCTTGCGGCGGATCAGATCGACCACCAGGCGGGCCTTGCTGGGGGAAACACGCACGTACTTAGCGACGGCGCGAACCTCGGTGGCCTCAGTTTCAATAGACTTAGTTGCCATTTACGGTTAACCCCCTATTTGGCCTTGTGGCCACGGAACGTACGAGTCGGCGCGAACTCGCCGAGCTTGTGACCAACCATGGACTCGGTAACATACACGGGCACATGCTTGCGGCCGTCGTGGACGGCGATGGTGTGACCAACCATCTCGGGGAAGATGGTGGACGCGCGGGACCAGGTCTTCACGACGTCCTTCTTGCCAGCCTCGTTCATCGCGGTGATACGCGAGAGAAGGCGAGTAAACTCGGTATCCGAAATTACTTATTACGGCGACGAATGATGTGGTGGTTCGAGAACTTCTTCTTCTTGCGGGTACGAAGGCCCTTCGTCGGCTTACCCCAGGGGGTAACGGAGGGACGACCAGAGGTGTGGTTCTTGCCCTCGCCACCGCCGTGCGGGTGGTCGACAGGGTTCATGACGGTACCGCGGACGGTCGGGCGCACGTTCATGTGACGCTTACGGCCGGCCTTGCCGATGACGATGTTGGAGTGATCGGCGTTGCCGACCTCACCGACGGTGGCGCGGCAGGTAACGAGGATGCGGCGCATCTCGGAGGAGGGCATACGGACGATAGCGTACTTGCCCTCCTTACCCATCAGCTGGCAGGAGTTACCGGCGGAACGGGCGATAGCAGCGCCCTTGCCCGGCTGGAACTCGACGGCGTGGATGAGCGTACCGACGGGGATGTCGGCGAGGGGCAGAGCGTTGCCCGGCTTGATGTCGGCGTCAGAACCGGACATGATGGTCTGACCGACCTCGAGGCCCTTGGGGGCCAGGATGTAGCGCTTCTCACCGTCAGCGTAGTGCAGCAGAGCGATGCGAGCGGAACGGTTCGGATCGTACTCGATCGTGGCAACCTTGGCGGGCACGCCGTCCTTGTTGCGCTTGAAGTCGATCACGCGGTAACGACGCTTCACGCCGCCGCCCTGGTGGCGGGTGGTGATGCGGCCGTTGTTGTTACGACCGGCCTTCTTGGGCAGGGGCTCGAGAAGAGACTTCTCGGGCTTGGTGCAGGTGATCTCGGAGAAGTCGGAGATCGTCTGCCAACGCCTACCAGCGGAGGTCGGCTTAAGGTGCTTTACAGCCATTACAATCCCTTTCAATAGGAATCCGTTAGCCATCGCAGACAGGGATTCGAGGTTCTGCCTCGGGTGCGATGACACCGGACGTATACACGGTTCCGGGCGTGTCCATTTTATACGCCCAAAACCTTGAGCTCCCGCCTCCCCTATTTGGGAGGCATGAGCTCACTCAACAGCAGCGAGTCTTAGGCCTGGTTGCCAAAGACCTCGATGGTGTCGCCCTCGGCCAGCGTGACGATGGCCTTCTTCCAAGAACGGGTCTTGCCGGCGACATAGCGCACGCGCTTGGTCTTGGGCTTGACCGTCAGGGTGTTCACGCGAACGACCTTGACGCCGAAGATCTCCTCGACAGCGTCCTTGATCTGATACTTGTTAGCATCCTTGGCGACCTCGAACGTGTACTTGTTCAGCTCCATGCCGGAGAAGGAACGCTCGGACACGATCGGACGGATGATGATCTCGTGGGCGGTCATTTATGCAAGCACCTCCCCGAAGTGAGCGGCGATGTCGGCGGGCATCAGCACAGCGTTGTTGTTGACGAGATCGTAGGTGTTGGCCTCGTCAGCGGTGATGATGAACGTCTTGGGAATGTTGCGGAACGACAGGTAGGCGTTGACGTCCTCATCGCGAACGATGATGGTCAGACGCTTGCCCTCAAGGCCGAGAGCCTTGAGCATGGCGACGGCAGCCTTGGTGGAAGGCTTCTCGAAGCCGTAGTCGTCGACGAGCACGAGCTCGCCATCGGCCAGCTTGGCGGACAGCGCGGAGCGCATAGCCAGCTTGACCTCCTTGTTGTTCATACGCTTAGCGTAGGAACGGGGCTTGGGGGCGAAGACAACGCCACCGTGACGCCACTGGGCAGCACGGATGGAACCCTGGCGGGCACGGCCGGTGCCCTTCTGACGCCAAGGCTTCTTGCCGCCACCGGAAACCTCAGAGCGACCCTTAGCAGACTGGGTGCCCTGACGCCAAGAGGCCATCTGGCACTTGACGATGTGGTGCATAACGTGGATGTTCGGCTCGATGCCGTACACCTCAGCGGCGAGCTCGGCCTCGGCGACCTTCTTGCCCTCGCTGTTCTTTACTTCAAACTTTGCCATTTAAGTGTTCTCCTTGGTATGACGCTGGGCTAAATGGGCTGGGCCCTTAGGCCATACGGATGGCGACGAGACCGTTCTTGGCACCCGGGACAGCGCCCTTGACCAAGATGAGGTTCTGCTCGGCATCGATGCGGACAACGGAAAGGTTCTTGACGGTAACGCGCTCGTTACCCATGTGACCGGCCATCTTGACACCCTTGAGGACGCGCGCAGGATAGGCGCACTGACCGATAGAACCGGGGTGACGCTGGAAGTGAGAACCATGCGTCATAGGACCGCGGCGCTGACCCCAGCGCTTGATGCGACCCTGGAAGCCCTTACCCTTGGAGGTACCGATGACGTCGACCTTCTCGACATCAGCGAAATCAGCGACGGTGACGACCTCGCCTACCTTGTGCTCCTCGCCGTTCTCGACGCGGACCTCACGAAGGAAACGGACAGGCTCGACGCCAGCCTTGGCGAAGTGACCAGCCATGGGCTTGTTCACGTTCTTGGCCTTGATGTCGCCGAAACCGATCTGGACGGCGTCATAGCCGTCGGTTGCCTGAGTTTTAACCTGCGAGACAGCGCAGGGGCCAGCCTGGATGACCGTGACGGGAACGACGTTGTCGTCCTCGTCCCAAACCTGGGTCATGCCAATCTTGCGGCCGAGAATCATGCTGATCAAGATATGATCCCGTACACCACCGAGCGTACGCCCCTAGAGGACCACTACTACTTACACGACGTGCTCCCCAGTCTTGTATTGCGTCCGGACTACCTGACAACCCTATTAAGCAGGCATTTTGTCCAGCCAGAATACTCCCCTGGTTACACACAGTTGTTTAGTATACACGGCTGCGGGCGTATCCATCGAGATTCATATTTCACTCACATTGTTTACGCAGGTAAAGTGCGTGGCACGTTCCCAGTGTGCGGCGGAGGGGGCGGGGCTGAGGAAAATTTAGGGTGGTGCTCTACCATTCCGCTCCCGACGGAGAGCACATTAAGTGCTCTCCTGTTCGTGCGGAACTCGCGACAACCTTAATATGTCTCAGGCCCGCCCCCTCCGCCGCACACTGGGAACGTGCCACGCAC
>MNQC01000075.1:11052-18983 GCA_001915225.1 Collinsella sp. 60_9 | reverse complement strand
ACTCACCTACGATATGAACTTGCTGAATCTTCTGCTTGTGGCTTTTGCTCATCGAAATCGAAAATAATGATGGCGCAGTTGGGGAGGTTTGCTGGGAGCTCGAAGCCCTCTGGGGCTGCAGCCTTGATGAATTGGCGGCTAGCGCTGCCGTGGCTTACTGCTAGGAGGGTTTCGATGCCCTCGGAGCTCATGAGATTGGTAAGGGCGTCCACCATACGTTCTTGCAGCGCCTGGCTTCCTTCTCCTCCGAAGGGGACCAGATCCTCGCCCGGATCCCAGACGTCGGTGGGCAGAGCGTCGTGGGGGCCTTCTTCGAAGGTGCCGTAGCCGCGCTCGATAATGCCTTCGCAGGGCTCGACAGCGGCGTCCGGACCGAGGAGTTCGCATGTGAGCCTGGCGGCCGCTGCCTGTGCCTGTTGACGGCCCAAATCGGTGAGCGGTGAATCGCAGCGGCCCTGGACGAGCTTTTTGACGTTGAATTCCGTCTGGCCGTGGCGGAGCAGATACAGCCTCTTCATATTCTCCCCTTCTGTATAACTTGCTTTGCCGGCACAGCCCTACTCGTGGGTATGGCCTACGTAGTCTTCGTCGATCGTAATCTTGGCAATCGACTTGGGATATTCCGATTCGACCCGTTGTGCCAGCTCGTGCTTTACATCTTCGGCACTCATCTGCAGATCCGAGGGACGCACGCAGTCAAAGATCACGTTAGTGTGCGTAGGACCCGGCACACAGCGCAGATCGTGAATCGAGAGGCGGCTATCGATCTGTTGGGCCATGGCGTTAATGCGTAAACGCATGCTCGCCACCTTGGGGTCGTCGGTCACGATGGGGTCGTAATGGAGCGTGACAATCATGCCGTCTTCGTTCCTAAACGCCTGCTCGATGTTATCGAGCGTGTCGTGACTTTCCATCGGGCTGGCCTCGGCCGCCATCTCGGCGTGAGCGCTTGCGAACTTCCTGCCCGGGCCATAGTCGTGGACCATCAAATCGTGAACGCCCAAGACGCCGGGGTAGCTCATGATCTTGCTGCGGATATGCTCGACGAGCTTAGGATCGGGCGTCTGGCCCAAAAGCGGGCTAACCGTATCCTGGATAAGTTCAAAACCGCTCCAGCCAATATAGGCGCCAACGGCAAGGCCGACCCATGCGTCAAGATTGATGTGCGTCACCTGCGAAACAATCGCGCACGCCAGCACGGCGCCCGTGGCAAGGACATCGTTCTTGGAATCTTGCGCAGTCGCATGCAGCGTCTCGGACTCAATGCGATCGCCGAGCTTTTGGTTGAGGGCCGCCATCCAGAGCTTTACGACCATCGAAAGCACGAGAACTGCCACCAGGGCAAGCGAGAACTCGACAGGTTCGGGGCGGATGATGCGCTCAACCGAGGACTTCACCAGCTCAACGCCGATCAGCAGCACGAGCGCCGCCACGACCAGACCCGAGAGATACTCGTAGCGGCCATGTCCGTAAGGATGCTCGGGGTCCGCCGGCTTGCTCGCCAGCTTAAAGCCCAGCACGCTCACGATATTCGAGCTGGCATCGGACAGGTTGTTCATGGCATCCGCCACAATCGAAACCGATCCCGACAGCACACCAATTGCGCCCTTCGCAGCACAAAGCGCAACATTAGCGAGAATACACACCATGCCCGTCAACGTGCCCACGCGCGCACGGTCGCCCTGCGCGCGCTTAACAATCCACTCGACCATCTACATCCGCCCCCACGGTACTGCCTATATATCTATTGCTCAAACGGATTGTAGTGTAGCCACTTTGTCCTTCAGATACAAAAAGGCCGCGACCCACACGGGCCACGGCCTTGGAATGTGGCAAAGGAATCGTCCTTGTGCCGCACAGGTTTACGCGCTTACTTCGGCCGCGCTCTTAGAGGTTTCGGGCAAATCGGCTCCATCCCCCGCCGCCTGCCCCTTCGCCGGCACCACGCCAAAGCAGTAGCTCAGCGCCGCAGACACCGCAAATGCCACGCCGCCGGCAGCACAGCACCACAGCAGATTCGAGATGCCGCCCGTGGCAAAGCCAATGACCATGAGGACATTCGTCATGCCGATGGTATAGGCCGTAACGTGGCCCGCGGCCGCAACCAGGCCTCCGACGGCGCCGCCAATGGCCATGCACGTCAGGCACCTGCCATATTTAAAGCCGCAACCGTACAGCGCCGGCTCGCTTACGCCGCCAAGAACACCCGAGATTGAATAGCCCAGCATGAGCGCCTTCTCGTCCTTATCCGCAACGCGAAGCGACGCGCCAAAGGGCATGCCCCAAACGGCGAACGTTGCCATCGTCGCGGCGATCAGGATGCACGAATCCGTTCCCACACTCATAAACTGCGCATAGGCGAGCGATAGAACAACGTTGCTGACGCCGGCGATCTTTAGGAACTCCCAGCCCGCAGCAAGCCCCATGAGCGTGAGCAGCGACACGATGCCACCGGAATTGCCAAGCATAAACATAAGCTGGCCCAACAACATGCCCAGATAGCTGCCCGCCGGCGACGTAATACACAGCGAAACCGGAACCATGACAAGCATGGTCGCAAACGGAACGAACGAAAACGCCACGGCCTTAGGGATAACGCGCCGAAAGAAACACTCCACTCGCCATAGCACGGGCACCGAGATGAGAACCGGAATAACAGTCGTCGTGTAATCGTTGACCGGCGCAGGAAGCAGACCATACACGGAAGTCATCGATGCCCCCGTCGTCGATGCGGCATCGACAAGCTTAAGCAGATCGGGCGCAATCAATACGCCGCCCAGCATCATGCCCAGCTGCTCCGAGCAACCGAGCTGGCGGGCGGCCGCCCAACCAAGATAAATGGGCAAAAAGTAGTAGCCGGCGTTATAGAGCCAACTGTAGAACAGTCGATAGATTTCGGAATCGGCAGACCACAGGCCCAGCATGCCTTCGCCCATAATGACAGCGACGGTGCGGAACAACGCCGCGCAGACAATAAACGGCAGCGCCGACATCATGCTTTTGGACAGATAGTCCACCACGGCCATGGCGTTTGATGAAACCGACGTTGTAAATGAGGTGTTAGAAACTTGTAGCATGGAACGCCTTTCCCAATATGACATGCGGGCTGTCCCTTTATCACATCGTGCGGTACTGACCGATTGCGCGGTACTTTTCGTAGCGGAGGTTTGTGAGGGTCGTCTCGTCGAGCTGCCCAAGCGTATCGAAGGCATCAAATGCCGAGGACATGACGGCACCGGCGATCTCCTCATGCGACAGGCCCCTATCGTCAACAATGCCGTCGATGATGCCGAGCGCCAACAGATCGGGAGCCGTGAGCTTCAGCGCCTCGGCGGCCTCATTCGCGCGCTCGGTATCCTTCCACAGGATCGACGCACAGGCCTCGGGGCTCACGACCGAATAGGCCGAGCTCGAGAGCATCAGGATGCGGTCGGCCACGGACAGCGCCAGCGCGCCACCAGAGCCGCCCTCGCCTGTCACCACCGAGACAATCGGCGTCTTAAGGCCGCTCATCTCCATGAGATTCTGGGCAATCGCCTCGCCCTGGCCGCGCTCCTCGGCACCGATGCCGCAAAACGCGCCCGAAGTATCGACCAGGCACAGAACCGGTCGACCAAACTTTTCGGCCTGGCGCATAAGGCGACGCGCTTTGCGGTAGCCCTCGGGATGTGCCATGCCAAAGTTGCGACGCATGCGCTCTTTGGTCGTGGTGCCGCGCTCGATGGCGATGACCGTTACGGGGCGCCCGTCTTTCCAGCCAATGCCAGCCACCACAGCGGCGTCGTCGCCAAAGTAGCGGTCGCCGTGCAGCTCCACAAATCCATCCAGGCCCAGCGAGATCATCTCGCCTGCCGTGGCGCGATCTGCCGAGCGGGTCTGTTTGACAATCTCGAGCGCGGTTTTTGGTGCGGCCGAGCGCTTGAACAAGTGTCCCAACTTTTTGCCGCGGCGACCCGTATGCACGATCTCATGCGGTGCCCCCAGGCCGGGCGCGTGCCCTTCGTGCAGCGCCAGCAGCTCGCCCACCGTGAGCGCAATCTCGCCACGCGGAACAACGGCATCGCAAAAGCCGTGCTCCAGCAAAAACTCGGAGCGCTGGAATCCCTTGGGCAGACGCTTGTGCATGTTCTGCTCGATCACGCGCGGGCCGGCAAATGCCGTCAGGGCATCGGGCTCGGCCAGGATAATGTCACCCTCCATGGCAAAGCTCGCAGTTACGCCTCCGGTCGTGGGGTCGGTGAGCACCGTGATATACAGGCCGCCCGCCTCGCTGTGGTGCCGAACCGCCGCAGAGATCTTGGCCATCTGCATAAGCGATGTCACGCCCTCTTGCATGCGCGCACCGCCCGAAACGGTAAAACCGACAACCGGCAATCCCAACTCGGTCGCACGCTCAAATGCGCGACAGATCTTCTCGCCCACTACGGAACCCATCGAGCCCATCATAAAGTTGGCGTCCATAAAGAAGAGCGCCGTATCGCAACCGCAGATTTTGCCCCTGCCGCACACAACGGCATCGCGCTCGCCCGAACGCTCGCTCACGCTCTTGAGCTTATCGGCATAGCCGGGAAACGAGAGAAAGTCCTCCGACGCCAGATTGGCATCCCATTCCTCAAACGTGCCCTCGTCGACCGTCATGCGCATGCGCGCGCGACCGCTCACGCGAAAGTGTTTGCCGCAACGGGGGCAGACCTCGAGGTTGTCGTGTAGGCGTGCCTCATCGATCACACGGCGGCACTCCGGGCACTTGACAAACACGTGGCGCGCGGGAAACTCGGCGCACGACTCGGTTATCGGACCCTCGAGGACATTGACCGTCTTCGCTTTTCTATTCATCAGCATAGAGATGCCCCATCAGATCGGTGTGATACATGCCCGACAAGAACTCGTCGTTTGCCAGCACGTCGAGCTGAAGCTCGCTGTTTTCGCTCACGCCCTCAATCACGAGCTCGCCCAGGGCCGAGCGCATCTTGCGAATGGCGCCGTCACGCGTGGGCGCACACACGATGAGCTTGCCGAGCATGGAGTCGTAGTACGGCGGAACTGTCGCACCGGTAAACATGGCGGAATCCCAGCGCACGCGCGGACCACCCGGCACACGCAACGCGGTGACCGTTCCACATGACGGCAGAAAGTCCGGCGTTTCGGCATTGATGCGGCACTCCATGGCGTGGTTGCGGACCGGCATGTCCTCCTGCTCAAAGGGCAGAGGTTGGCCGGCTGCCACGCGCAGCTGCCACTTGACCAAGTCGGTATCGGTCACAAACTCCGTAACCGGATGCTCCACCTGCAAGCGCGTGTTCATTTCCATAAAGTAGAAATTGCCGTCGTCCGAATACAGGAACTCGATGGTACCGGCTCCTTCGTAGCCGACGGCACGAGCCAGGTCACGCGCCGCCTTGTGCATGCGAGCACGAATGTCGTCGTGTCCGTCGAGGCACGGCGCGGGGCTCTCCTCGATCAGCTTTTGGTTGCGGCGCTGCACCGAGCACTCACGCTCGCCAAGCGAAAACACATGGCCCTGCTTATCGGCCATAATCTGCACCTCGACGTGGTGCGCCGGCGCGACAAACTTCTCCATGTAGCACTCGCCGTCGCCAAAAACGGCCTCGCCCTCGGCACGCGCCTCGATAAACGCCTTTGCCGCATCTTCCACGCGCTCGACCTTGCGAATACCGCGACCGCCGCCACCTGCACGCGCCTTAATGAGCACGGGACAGCCAATGCGCTCGGCCTCGGCCGTTGCCTCCTCGGGGCTTTTGAGCAAATCGCAGCCCGGCACGATGGGCACGCCCGCCGCGGCAGCCGTTCGACGTGCGGCGTCCTTGTCGCCCATGCTGTCGATCACCTTGGCCGAAGGACCAACAAACGCCAGGCCATACTTGTCGCAGTCGCGCACGAAGCTCGCCTTCTCGGAAAAGAAGCCATAGCCGGGATGAATTGCCTTAGCTCCCGACTTTACGGCACAGGTGAGCACGGCATCGTCGTTGAGGTAGCTCTCGGCAAGACGCGGACCGCCGATGCAATACGCCTCGTCGGCAAGCTGCACGTGCAGCGCGTCCGCATCGGCCGTGGAATAAACGGCGACGGTCTTGATGCCCATATCGCGGCACGCGCGGATAACACGGACCGCGACTTCGCCGCGGTTGGCGATGAGCACTTTGTCGAACATGAAGCCTTCCTTAACTTTCGTGCATGAGTGCAAAAGACATATCGGCGCGGCAGCAAACCTCACCGTTGACGCTCGCAGTACCCGTCGCAAAGCGGAACGGCCCGCGCGCATGCGTGATGGTGCACACCAGATCAACCGTGTCGCCCGGGCGCACCGGACGCTTAAAGCGCACCTTGTCCAGACTCGTGTAGAACGGCGTCGCGCCGCGCGCTTCCTCATCGCCCATCAGCAGCACGCAGCAGTTCTGGGCGAGCATCTCGCACTGAATCACGCCGGGGACCACCGGGTTTCCCGGAAAATGCCCCTGCAAAAAGTATTCGTCGCCCGTAATCGTGATCTTGCCGTGGGCCTCGTCGCCCACCAGCTCGGCTTCGTCGAGCAAAAGCATCGGCTCGCGATGCGGTAACAGCTTCTTGAGCTCTTCTTTGTTCATGGATATCACCTATCCGATCCTCATGAGGCAGCTGCCGAACTCCACGAGGTCGCCGTCGGCCACGCAGATCTCTAGCACCTCGCCATCCGCCTCTGCCGTCACCTCGTTGAGAACCTTCATGGCCTCGATGATGCAAAGGGTCTCGCCGGCCTTGACCTTGGAGCCCACGTGCACAAACGGTTCGTCGCCCGGCGCCGGGGCAGCATAGAAAACGCCGACCATGGGAGCGGTCACCTCGGTGCCCTTGGGCTCCGGCGCGGCGGCAGGCGCCTGCGCGGCGGGCTCCGGTGCGGTGGCAGGCATGGCGACAGGAGCCACTGCCGGAGCAGTCACGGCACCCGGCATAGGCATGGGCACGGCAACCGGCTGCGCGGCACTTGCGCGCTCGAGTTCGACCGCGGTGCCATCGGGCTCCTCAACGCGTACGCGCGTGAGGCCGCGGTCCTCCATAACATCGGCTATCTCGGCAAGTCTTTTGGAATCCATGCTCTAGCTCCTCGTATATCTACGCAGCGCGATGGCGGCGTTGTGTCCGCCAAAGCCCAGGTTGGTCGAAAGCGCCCAGGTAAGGTCGGCGCGAACCGCGCGATTCGGCGTGTAGTCAAGATCGCAGGCGGGATCGGGCGTGTGGTAGTTAATGGTCGGCGGCACCACGCCCTGCTCAAGCGCCATGGCGCAGGCCATGACCTCGATGGCGCCCGTGGCACCGATCATGTGGCCGGTCATCGACTTAGTCGACGAGACGTGCGCGGCGCGCGCCGCGTCCTCGCCGAGCGCACGCTTAATGCCCGCCGTCTCGGACGAATCGTTGAGCTTGGTCGATGTGCCGTGAGCATTGATGTAGAGACCCTCGGAAGGCCTGACGTCGCCCTCGGTCACCGCCAGCGATATCGCGCGGGCAATGCCGGCAGCCTCGGGATCAGGGCTCGTGATGTGATAGGCATCATCGGTGTTGCCGTAGCCCACGACCTCGGCATAAATGTGCGCACCGCGCGCCTGCGCATGTTCCATGCTCTCGAGCACGAGCACGCAAGCGCCCTCGCCCATCACAAAGCCATCGCGGTCTGCATCGAACGGGCGACAAGCCGTCGCGGGATCAGGGTTGGTGGTCAATGCGCGGCAGGACGTAAAGCCCGCAACGGCATCGGGGATAATTGCGGCCTCGGCGCCGCCCGCGAGGATCGCGTCGGCATAGCCGTGCTTGATGGCGCGGAACGCCTCACCCACCGCATGGGCAGAAGTCGCGCAGGCAGTCACGACGGGCAGGGTCGGGCCCTTTGCCTTATGGCGAATCGCGATGTTGCCCGAAGCCATGTTGGGAATCAT
>MNQC01000075.1:2026-10963 GCA_001915225.1 Collinsella sp. 60_9 | reverse complement strand
TCGACATCAAAGCCCGCATCGTACATAGCCTCGTCCGAAGCCGCCATCGCAAACTGAACGCAAGGGTCCAGATGCTTGGCGTCACGCTTGCCAAAGTACTCGTTGCCGTCAAAGCCCTTGACCTCGGCCGCCACCTTGACGGCAAACGCATCGGTATCGAAGTGCGTGATCGGGCCGATGCCGCACGTGCCGGCGCACATGGCCGCCCAGGTGGCAAGCGCCGTGTTGCCGAGCGGCGATACGGCACCGATACCGGTGATTGCAACTCTCTGTTCCATCATGGTCTCCTCATTCAAGCCGTTGTTCGGCCCTGGTTTCTACATCGCCATTCCGCCGTCGACGCGTATGACTTCGCCCGTAATGTAAGCGGCGGCATCACTCGCCAAAAAGCGCACCACGCCGGCCACTTCCTCGGGTCGCGCCATGCGCCTCAGGGGAATCTGCTCCTCGCACGCCGCGCGCACCTTCTCCGAAAGCTTTGCCGTCATATCTGTCTCGACAAACCCGGGGGCAACCGCGTTCACTCGTACGCCGCGTGGCGCAAGCTCGCGCGCCACCGCCTTGGTCAGACCGATGACGCCCGCCTTGGAGGCGGCGTAGTTGGCCTGCCCGGCATTGCCCATCAGGCCCACAACCGAGCTCATGTTGATGACGCAGCCGCCGCGCTGACGCATAAAGGTCTTGGTGAGCGCGCGTGTCGTGTTAAACGTTCCTTTAAGATTGACATCGAGCACGCGATCGAAGGCGTCATCGCCCATGCGCATGAGTAGGCCATCGCGGGTGATGCCAGCGTTGTTGACGAGCGCCCAAATGGAGCCAAAGTCGTTGAGGACCGCTTCCACGCACGCGTTGACGGCAGCGGGGTCGGCCACGTCACATTGATATGCGCGCGCCGTGGCGCCAGCCGCCTCACAGGCTTCGTACGTCTCGCGCGCCGCATCTGCGCTACCGGCATAGACGACGGCGATATCAAAGCCGTCCTCCGCCAGGCCCACGGCACAAGCGCGACCGATGCCGCGCGAGCCGCCCGTGACAAGCGCCACGCGACGTGAGTCGTTGCGCTCGAGCGCGCCATTGTTCAAGTTGCCCATGTCATTCCTTTCGGGTTACAGCCCTGTGGACTATGCGAGCTCGTCGGCAATAGCTGCGACCTGCTCGGCCGTCTCGCACGAATACACACGAACGTCGCTCAGCGTACGCTTGACCAGGCCGGACAGCGTTTTGCCGGGGCCGACCTCAATAAATGTGTCGATGCCTTGATCCTGCAGAGCATGCAGCGTATCGACCCAGCGTACGGCATGGCTCACCTGATTGGCCAAGACATCCGATGCCGTCTGGGGATCCGCCGGATAGGGCGCCGCTGTCATATTTGCCAAAACAGGAATGAGCAACGGGGACGGCGCGTGACCGGCCTCAATATATGCGGCAAGGCCACAGGTCGCCTCGGCCATATAGGGGCTATGAAATGCACCCGACACCGCGACCTTCATGGCGCGGCCGCCAGCCTCTTTTACTAGGACGTCGAGCTCCTGCAGCGCCTCGGGCGCTCCGGCCACAACCGTCTGCTGTGGGCTGTTGTAGTTGACTGGCCAGCAGTCCTCGCCGGCCTGTTTTGCCAGGCCCTCGACTTGCGCCGCATCGAGCTTGATGACGGCGCGCATGCCGCCCGGATGGCGCTCGGCAGCCGCGGCCATCAGCGCCGCGCGCTCGCACACGAGCTCAAAGCCCGCTCGCGTATCGAACGCCCCCGCAAAGGTGAGCGCGGCGACCTCGCCCAGCGAGAATCCCGCACAGGCGGCAGGTACCACGCCGCGCTCACGCAGGGCGGCAGCCGCTGCCAGGTCGTGCACGAACACGCAAGGCTGCGTGTTCTCGGTCTGCGAGAGCTCCTCCTTGGAGGCGCTCCGGCACTGCTCGCTCGTCCCCGGGCGCACCTCATCGGCAATGGCGAACACCTCGGCAGCCGCCGGCGATGTCTCGATCAAGTCGACGCCCATCGCGGGGTGCTGGGCACCCTGGCCGGCAAACAAAAACGCTACGCCACCCATGCGCACGCACCCTTCAGGACGTGCTCGGCGCCATCGACCAGGTCGTCAACGATTTCGCGTGCGCTCTGGCGCTCGTTGACCATGCCGGCAATCTGTCCACACAAAAACGAACCCTCTTCGTAGTTGCCGTCCTTGGCGGCCTTACGCAGCGCACCGGTTCCCATAGCACCGAGCTCCTCGGCACTCGCGCCGGAACCCTCGCTCTTGGCATAGGCGTTGGTGAAGGGGCTCTTGAGGGCGCGCACTGGATGTCCCGTCGAGCGACCGGTCGCACGCGTCGAAGTGTCGTTGGCCTTCAGGACCATCTCTTTGTACTGCTCCGAGACGGTGCACTCGTCTGCGACCAGAAAGCGCGTACCCACTTGCACGCCTTCGGCGCCCAGCATAAAGGCGGCCGCCACGCCGCGGCCGTCGGCAATACCGCCGGCGGCCACAACGGGAATGTCGACCGCATCGACGACCTGCGGCACCAGTGCCATCGTCGAGGTCTCGCCAATATGGCCGCCCGATTCGGTACCCTCGGCAACAACCGCCGTGGCCCCGCGACGCGCCACGAGACGCGCCAGCGCCACCGAGGCAACGACCGGGATGACCTTGATGCCCGCCTCGTTCCACGCCTTCATGTACTTGGCGGGATTGCCGGCGCCCGTCACGACGACCGGCACTCGCTCGTCAATCACGACCTGCGCGACGTCGTCGGCAAACGGGCTCATGAGCATGACGTTGACGCCAAAGGGCTTATCCGTCTTGGCGCGCAGCTCATGAATCTGGTCGCGAAGCCAGTTGGCGTCGGCGTTCATGGCCGCGATGATGCCTAAGCCACCCGCCTCGGACACTGCGGACGCCAGCGAGGCATCGGCAATCCAGGCCATACCGCCCTGGAACACGGGCTTTTCGATGCCGAGCAGATCGCAGAGAGGAGTCTTGAGCATCTCTACTTCTCCAATGCCGCCTCGACCGTATCGGCGAACTCGCCGACCGTCTTGGGGTTCTCCTCGGTATCGAGCTGGATGCCAAACTCGTCCTCGACGGCGACGAGGATCTCGACGGTGCCCAGGCTGTCGAGACCAATCTCCTCGAGCGTGGACTCGGGCTTCATCTCGACATCGTCAAGACCGGCGGTCTCGCGGATAACGTCGCAAACGCGCTCGAAGGTCTTCTGATCTGCCATGGTAGTTCTCCTTTGGTTGTGCCCTAGGGCGTTTTTATTTCCTATGTGCGACTACTTCCAACGAAGCAGATAGCCACCTATATCCAGACCGGCGCCAAATCCAACCAAGGCGATGGTGTCGCCTGTGTGAAGTGCACCGGCGTTTGCCAGCCGGTCGAGGGCAAGCGGAATGCATGCGCTCGAAATGTTGCCGGTCTCGCGCAACGTGCGAACCACGCGCTCGTCCGGCACGCCCAGGCGCTTGACCGCCTGGCTCAGGATTCGTTCGTTAGCCTGATGGAATACAAAATGATCGATGTCTTCGACCAAAATGCCCGCATCGATCGCAAGCTTATGGACCGTGTCGCAGATGGCGTTGACGCCGAACTTGAACACGCGGCGGCCATTCATGGACAGCACGCTCGCGCTATCTGCGGAAGCCTTAAACGGCGAGGTACCGACCAGACCGGGAACGCGCAACGTCTCGACGTCGGGCGCCGTCGAAAGCTCAACGGCAAGGGGACTGTCTCCCCCAGCCTCAATCACTGCGGCGCCTGCCCCATCGCCAAAGAGCACGCAGGTGGCACGGTCGGTCCAGTCGAGCGCGCGCGTCATCTGCTCGGCAGCAACGACAAGCACGCGCTCGGCGCGACCGCGGGCGATATAGCCCTCGGCGACATCGAGCGCAAATACGAAGCCGGCACAAGCCGCCGAGACATCGAAGGCAGGGCACGTCGCGCCTAGTCGCTCAGCAACGGCACACGCCTCAGCGGGAACAAGGTGGTCACCCGTCGTCGTCGAGCAGACGATCAGATCCAGCTGGCTCGCGTCGATTCCGGACACCTGGAGTGCCCGCTCACTCGCCGCTACGGCAAGGTCGTCAAGTGACTCGGTGGTGCAGACGTGGCGGCTCTTGATACCCGTGCGGGTAAAAATCCACTCATCCGAGGTATCGAGGAACTCAGACAGCTCGTCATTGGAAACACTGCGTTCAGGAAGCGCCGAGCCTGTTCCAAGAATCGTGAAACCCATCACTAACCTCCTTTGAGTTGTTGACGTGTTTACATCGACCAAGAGAGGATAACGCATTTCAGTCTTTGTTGACGTGTTAACATTAAATTGTCCAAATGCGACAAAGGCTTCACATTGTGTCTATCTCTCGACACCATTGCGTCATTCACTTATTCAATAAGGAGGTAGCAGCCGCTATGGATGCCCAATTAACGATTGTCGACGTAACCGGATCGACCAACGATGACCTGCTCGAGGCAGGAAAACAGGGTGCGCCGCACGGCACAGGACTTGCCGCCCGCGCGCAAACGGCAGGACGCGGCCGGCGCGGCCACAAGTGGGATTCAACCGCCGGCAACCTATTGCTTTCGATTGTCCTGCGTCCATGCGTTAATCCCGCAAAGTACTCTGGTCTTGCCGCCGTCAGCGGCCTAGCGGTGCTCGAAGCACTCGAAAAGCAGGGTCTTGCAATCGAGATTGGCCTCAAATGGCCCAACGACCTGGTCGCGCGAGGACGCAAGCTCGGCGGCATTCTGGTCGAGGCCGCACGCGATAACGAAGGCAAACCTTTCGCCGTCTGCGGCATTGGTGTCAACGTAAACTACACGCCCCAAGAGGTGCCCGATGGCGGCCTGGCGGCAATTGGCCTCTCGGACCTCAACGAGAGCGTTCCCGCCGTCGACATGCTCCTCGATGAGGTCTATCACGCAGTTATAGACGCTGTAGATACCTGGGCAGAGCGCCTCAACGCCATGGAAGAAAACGCAGGACCGCTCGCGCCCGTCCACGACGAATATGTCGCACACCTCAATTGGATTGGGGGGCACGTTATCGCCCGCTCCCCCGCTGGAGACGAGCTGGCACGAGGCATATTTAGAACGGTCGACGATTGCGGCCGCGCATGCATTGAGACCGAGAGCGGCTTGTGCGTCTTCCACTTCGAAGAAGCATCCTTGCGCCCCCTGAGCGAATAGGGCGCCGCAGCCGCCGGCTCGGCAGACGAATTCGCTATCCCAAAATCTAAACTCAAAACAAAAGGGCCCCGCTACCGTAACGGCAGCGGGGCCCTTTAAGCTATGAGCGATATCGCTTAGAGCTTGATGTCGATGTCGACGCCAGCGGGGAGGTCGAGACGCATGAGCGAATCAACGGTGCCCGAGGTGGGGTCGAGGATGTCGATGAGGCGCTTGTGGGTGCGCATCTCGAACTGCTCACGGGAGTCCTTGTTCACGTGCGGCGAGCGGATAACCGTGTACAGGTTGCGCTCGGTGGGCAGGGGGACAGGACCGGAAACGCGAGCACCGGTCTTCTGAGCGGTCTCGACGATGAGCTTCGCGGACTGATCGACGACCTCGTGATCATAGCCCTTGAGGCGAATGCGGATCTTCTGGGTAGCCAACTTAAACCTCCAAAGAGTGCGAGAGATGTTCTCGCAGGATTACGTAACAGGGAGCTCGAACTTAGGCGTTCTTGCTCATGACCTCGTCCACGATGGACTTGGGCGCAGGCTCATAAGAGTCGAACTGCATCGTGTAGGATGCACGGCCCTGGGTCTGGGAGCGAAGGTCGGTAGCGTAACCGAACATCTCGCCCAGCGGCACCTTGGCACGGATGAGCTTGCTGTTCTTGCGATCCTCCATACCCTCGATCTTGCCGCGGCGACCGGAGAGGTTGCCCATAACGTCGCCCATGTACTGCTCGGGGGTCTCGACCTCGACAGCCATGATCGGCTCGAGCAGCTGCGGATCGGACTTCTTGAGGGCGTCCTTGATAGCCATGGAACCGGCGATCTTGAAGGCGGCCTCGGAGGAGTCGACCTCGTGGTAAGAACCGTCGAACAGGGTGACCTTAACGTCGAGGACCGGGAAGCCGGCGATAACACCGGTGTTCAGGGCCTCCTGGATGCCCTTGTCGATGGACGGGATGTACTCCTTGGGCACGACGCCGCCGACGATAGCGTTGACGAACTCGTAGCCGAAGCCCTCCTCCATCTTCTCGAGCTTGATGACGGCGTGGCCGTACTGACCGCGACCGCCGGACTGGCGGACGAACTTGCCCTCAGCCTTCTCGACGTCGTGACCAGCGGTCTCGCGGTAGGCAACCTGGGGCTTACCAACGTTAGCGTCAACCTTGAACTCGCGGAGCAGACGGTCGACGATGATCTCGAGGTGCAGCTCGCCCATGCCGGCGATGATGGTCTGGCCGGTCTCGTGGTTGGTGGACACCTGGAAGGTCGGGTCCTCCTCGGCGAGCTTGGTCAGAGCCAGGGACATCTTGTCCTGCTCGGCCTTGGTCTTGGGCTCGATGGCAACGTCGATAACGGGCTTAGCGAACTCGATCTTCTCGAGGACGATCTCCTTGCCCTCGGCGCACAGGGTGTCACCGGTGGTGGAGTTCTTGAAGCCGACGCAAGCGACGATGTCGCCGGCGGCAGCGTCGTCACGGTCGATACGCTCGGCGGCGTTCATCTCGAGGATGCGGCCGAGACGCTCGCGCTGACCGTTGGAAGCGTTGACCACGTAGGAGCCGGACTCAGCGCGGCCGGAGTAAACGCGGACATAGGTGAGCTTACCGACGAACGGGTCGGTCATGATCTTAAAGACCAGGCCGGAGAAGGGCTCGTCGAAGGAAGGATGACGCTGAATCTCCTCGCCGGTGTCCGGATCGGTACCGGTGACGGCCTCGACGTCGAGCGGGCTGGGCAGGTAGTCGACGACAGCGTCGAGCAGCTCCTGAACGCCCTTGTTCTTGTAGGCGGAGCCCACGAAGACGAGGTTGAGCTCGTTGGCCAGAACACCCTTGCGCAGAGCAGCCTTGAGCTCCTCGACGGTGAAGTCCTCCTCCATGAGGATCTTCTCCATGAGCTCGTCGTCAAAGCTGGCAGCAGCGTCGAGGAGCTCCTCGCGCTTGGTGGCAGCGATGTCGGCAAACTCAACCGGGATCTCGTCCATCGGCTCGGGGTAGGTCATACCCTTCTCGTCGGCCTTGAAGTCCCATGCAGTCATGGTGACCAGGTCGATGACGCCCCAGAAGTTGTCCTCGGCGCCCATCGGGACCTGAGCGGCCACGGCGTTGGCGTCGAGACGATCCTTCATGGTCTCGATAGCGTTGAAGAAGTCAGCGCCCACGCGGTCATACTTGTTAAGGCGATACGGGGGACGTTGAAGGTGGAAGCCTGACGCCAAACGGTCTCAGACTGGGGCTGAACGCCGGCAACGGCGTCGAAGACGGCGACAGCGCCATCGAGGACGCGCAGGCAGCGCTCGACCTCGGCGGTGAAGTCAACGTGGCCCGGGGTGTCGATGATCTGGATGCGGTAGTCCTTACCGTCCTTGTTCCAGAAGCAGGTGGTAGCAGCGGAGGTAATGGTTACGCCGCGCTCCTGCTCCTGAACCATCCAGTCCATGGTGGCAGCGCCCTCATGGACCTCACCGATCTTGTGGGTCTTACCGGTGTAGTAAAGAATACGCTCGGTCGTGGTGGTCTTACCGGCATCGATGTGAGCCATGATGCCGATGTTACGGGTATCGGAAAGCTTGTACTTAGGCTTAGCCATGTTAGTTCCTTACCTTAACTTACCAACGATAGTGAGAGAACGCGCGGTTGGCCTCGGCCATCTTGAAGACGTCCTCACGCTTCTTGACGGAAGCGCCCAGGCCGTTGGAAGCGTCGAGGATCTCGTTGGCGAGACGCTCGGCCATGGTCTTCTCCTTGCGAGCGCGGGAGAAGTTGACGATCCAGCGGATGCCCAGAGCGGTGGAACGACGGGAGTTGACCTCCATCGGGACCTGATAGGTAGCGCCACCGACACGCTTGGGCTTAACCTCAAGCGTGGGCTTGACGTTGTCCATAGCCTTCTTGAAGGTAGCGAGAGCGTCGCCACCCTCGGACTTCTCGGCAACGATCTCGAAAGCGGTGTAAACGATGCGCTCAGCGGTGGCCTTCTTGCCGTCAAGAAGGACCTTGTTGATGAGCTGAGTCACCAGGCGGTTGTTGTAAACGGCGTCAGGCTGAACCTCACGACGATTAGCTGCTGCACGACGCGGCATGTGAAATCTCCTTAAGTGTCTACCGTGCGGCCCTTAGGCGGCACACGGCGAAAGTATCAAAACGTTATCTGGCTTATTTAGCCTTGGGGCGCTTAGCACCGTACTTGGAACGGGCCTGCATACGGTTCTGGACCGGAGCAGCGTCGTAGGCGCCACGGATGACGTGATAACGGACACCAGGGAGGTCACGGACACGACCGCCGCGTACGAGCACGATGGAGTGCTCCTGCAGGTTGTGGCCCTCACCCGGGATGTAAGCAGTAACTTCGATGCCGTTGACGAGGCGAACACGGGCAACCTTACGAAGAGCCGAGTTCGGCTTCTTGGGGCTCGTGGTGAAGACGCGGGTGCACACGCCGCGCTTCTGGGAGTTGTGCTGCAGAGCAGCGTTCTTGGACTTCTTGGGCACGGAACGACGGCCCTGGCGAACCAGCTGGTTAATAGTAGGCAAAGCGTACTCCTTCTCGAATGATTCCAGCTTTCTGTAAAGTGCAACGGCTTGAATCGAGGGGTCAGCATCCCCCTACGAAACACGCAGTTCGATAGGATACGTGGCGTTAGCTGTACCGTCAACAGACCACGCCGCCGGGCGTATCCCAAAATAGCCATATTTCCGCAAAGCCTACACAAAAGGAATCCCCTCCTGTGCGCGGGGGCGGATTCCCGGCCCGGGCGGCCC
>MNQC01000075.1:666-1935 GCA_001915225.1 Collinsella sp. 60_9 | reverse complement strand
CCGGGAATCCGACGTGCTTGTCGGGGCAACGTTCCCTTCCAAATAGGGACAGGTTTATTTTGGTCGGTTTTATCTGGGGAAACGTCGCGCTCCAGCGGTGATCTGCTCTCATCTGTCGCATGGAAATCGGCGGCGTTTCCATTTAACGCAAAAGAGGCCGCTTCCCCTAGTAGGAAGCGACCCAAAATCCTACGAATAGACGATGGTAAAGGGCTCTTTCGTTTCAGTCTCTCCTGTTGACGTGCACCTCGTGCCCTCAAGCGTTACTGAGACCACTTGATCGACATCAATCAACTTCGTTGGCACCCAGATGTTCTCTCCGCTATTGCGCCCATAAGAAAAATATAAGTTGAACACCCCTGCGTCGTCATCTTCGATAATCTGCTCCGATCCATCCTTGTAACTGACGGTCAGCTTATTATCAACTGCTTCATAGCCCAAATCATCGATGTGCGTCTGGATGGAAAACGGGCTAATCTCAAGAGGCGAGTCACCGGAGCGGAGTTCCTTTGTATCGACGTACGCTCCAATATTGAACTCGGGTGTCGACGCCTCAAACCGCCTCGCACTCTCACCTTCACCCTCGGTCCAATGGATATTCCAGGTGACAGCATGTTGCAAATCTCGCTCGCGATCCATAGCGGCAAAGTACATCGTGCCATTAATGACAGTATCGCTTGATGTGTCCTTATCAATTGTGCTGCGTGTGTCAGGCCATTCCTCGCCGAACTTCATATCGGGCGTGCCGATGCCCTGCTCTTCTTCACCATAGAGAACAAGTTCGCCAATCTCTGCTGCTGGCTTGTAGTAGTTAACTCCATTTGGATTGGACAACGTAAACGTCACGGCTCCGCAGCCGTTTTGGTCGATTGCCATCTCATGGATATCAAGCGTATAGCCGTTGCCCTCGACGGACAGATTAACCTCCTGGACTGCGCCTTCCAGGCTTTGGGGCGCGATGCCATCGCCAAACTCTCTGGTGTAGGTATATTTAGTTCCCGATGAGCCGCCGTTGGTCCAGGTAATGGAATCCCCGTTGCCGTGGTTTCCCCAGGCAGAGGCAAAATAGCTGGAATTGACGACGGCGTAGGCGACCCCTCCGGTCGCCAGCACTCCGGCAAGGCATCCGATCACGGCAACATACAGAGGCTTCGCGTGACCCTTTCGGCGAAGCGGCTCACCAGCAGCGGCATAAAGAACACGGTCAGCAAGATCGCTATCGGCTTGGACGGACTCGGAGGCCTGCTTGGTTTGATTTGGTTTCACGGT
>MNQC01000075.1:0-628 GCA_001915225.1 Collinsella sp. 60_9 | reverse complement strand
CGAGCCAAACGCGTTCGAACAGTCGCGGCTGGCACATGCAATAAATCGGCAATCTCTGAGGTCGAAAAGCCCAGATAGTAATAGAGCATGATGGGAACACGGAATCGTTCCGGAAGTCGCATAACGTCTGACAGGACCGCCTTGGTCTCCTCCTGCGCCGTCGAAAGCGAATCGGCCAGGTTCTCAATATCCTCCACACGCCTCCATGGCTTTCGAAAGAGAGATTTGCATTCATTGATCGTGACCCGGATAAGCCATCGACGAAGATGTTCCCAGCTTTCAAATTGGGCATCGCTTTTGAGTAACTTCAGAAAGACGTCTTGAGCGACATCGTCGGCATCGGCACGATCGCGCAGATACGTCAATGCGATTCGAAACACGACATCCCGGTGATCTTCGACCGCCTGTCTAAATGTTTGTTCTTCCATAATCACCTCCCGGTGATGCTGATGTTTCTTGCTGAGGCCCTCACCATAGATACGCTTTGACCGAACGAAATGTTTCAAATTAAAGCAGGAAAGACCTACCAAAAAACCCCTGCCCCTTATTGGCAAGGGATCGACGGAACGCAACAGGTTGAGCATACGCAAGCGAGCGGCCCCCAGAGCGTACAAGGTGGCATGAAAAA
>MNQC01000074.1:9971-17557 GCA_001915225.1 Collinsella sp. 60_9 | reverse complement strand
CCCGATCGGCGGCCCCTCGGGGCTTGCCCGTATCGTAGGCAATGCGCCGAATGCTCGCCATCGAAATTTATCGATGGCCTATTTCAGACTGTAATGGGGGACACTCTTCGGTCACTCATTGGGGACGTACTTAAATGAGTGGTAGTTGGAGACACTCCTGGCCGAGCTAGAGGTCGCGCGCGTCCCTTCTGGTCCATGCGGCTCAAAATCGCGGCGTGATGTGGACGGCTGGGGTCAAATTTGCAGCATTTCGAGCTCGGCTTCGATATTGAGACTGGTTCTTTATTAAAATAGATTTCCAGACAATTGAGCGGCTGGGGGTTAACCATGAGGGGCATGGGAGACACAACTGCATATTTGCGTCGGGGCATTCGGGAGATTATATGCCTGGCGCTGTTCTTCTTCACGTTTTTGGCGTGCGAGTATCTCTTTGACGTGCGCATGGCCGAGTTCGTGTCTCCGAACGAGGTCGTTATTTATGAGAGCCTTGTCATCGGCGCGAGCGTGATTGGCTTTTTTGTGCGTCCCATTCTGTACTATCGCCGTCCCCATGTTATCGACGCAACGAGTGACGTCACGGGCGTTTTGCTGGTGGCGGCATTGCTGCTGTTGATTATGGCGGTTCAGGTTGAGGTGGTAATTGCCGGCGGTTTGGTGGCGTGCTGCGCGCTGGGCTACTGCGGATCGACTGCTCATGCAAATTTTGCGAGGCGCTTTGCGCGAACGCCCTGCTTGGCGCGCGCCGCCGCACTTTCTTACGCCATGGGCGTTCTGGTGCAGGTTCTCAACCACATGGTGATGCCTGTCGGCATTCCTCAGCAGGCTGTTCTGGTCGTCTGTGCGATCGCGCAGGTGGCGTTGCTCCACGGTGCCTGACGCGCCAAGCTGCGCGACGAGTCCGATCCCAACTTTGAACCCAGTGCTGCCGGGCTTTCGGTAGATGCTCTGGAATATGGCGCCAAGTGGCATGACGATCCCGAGGCAAAGGCGGCATTCCGTCGCGCCGTAGTTCGCCTGACCGTGGCGACGGCGTATCTTTCCAGCGTATTCGCCGCTCTCAACGCGGGCTTCACGACCCTGCATGCTGTCGGAGCCGTCGATTTGGGCGATTGGCCGCGCCTGCTGCTTGTCGTGAGCTCGTTGGTCGCTGGCGCACTATTTGACCTGCACGGCCGCTCGTATATGAATATCGGCATGACGTGTGCCGCCATACTGTCCACGTTTTCGTTCTTTGTGCTCATCGTCGATGGCAATGGCGGCAACGAGCTTGCTGCCACGATCATCTTTTATCTGGGTTCGGGCTTTTTCGTGGTGTTCTTTACCACATATTATGCCGCCGTCTCGCTCTATGCGCGCTGGTCATATTTTTGGCCGTGCATGGGTCGCGTCGTCAACAACGTGTGCTCGATGTTCGTGACGGCGCCGGCAGTGGCGATTATCTCGAGTCAAAATGTGCTGGCTGCGGTCGGTGCGGCGCTCGTGATGTTTGTGGGCATTGCGATTACGCTGCTGGGGCAGTTGGGGCAACGAGCCGATGATGCCGCGATGCGGGACGGACTGCCGCTTGCCACCGACGATCTTGGTGGGGATCTTGCGCCCACATGCTCCGACCCTGAGCCCGTGGAGGCAGCGGAGCTCACGTCCGATGAACGTCTTGATGCCTTCGTCGCCACCTTTGGGCTTACGGAGCGCGAGCGCGATATTCTTGAGGTCTTGGTCGTTTCGGACCAGAGCGTTCAGGACATCGCCACAACGCTCTTCCTTTCGCGCTCCACGCTCTATCGTCACATTTCCTCGATCAACAAAAAGACCGGCACCGCCTCGCGCGTGGCCCTCATCAACTTCTTCTGGTCCTGGACACCCAAGGACTAGCTAATCTCCCAATAAGTTGCGGTGGAATAGTCCCTAAATTAAAGTCACGGGGCTTTAAACAGGAACTATTCCACCGCAACTGCTGGGGGGATAGACTGCGGCGGCGGCAGAGGCAACGGCAGCGGCGTCGGCAGCTGTGGTAGCGGTAACGGCAGCTGGCGGGGTGTTTTCCGTCTGCTCGCTACAGTAGCTCGCCGTGGCGGGCAATGTAGCGGCGCTTTGCCAGCTGGGTGAGCGCGATATAGGCGGTAACGATGCCAATGAGCAGCCCAAAAAAGCTCGTGGGCAGCGGCATGAGGCCGAGCGCATCGGCGATGGGGCTTGCCGGCAGCCAGGTGACGAGCGCCAGGCCCAGCACGGTAAGAACGCACAATGCGGGCGCGGCGTGGTCGCGCGGGCTCGGCAGATGCGGGGAGCGCAACATGTGGACCACGAGTGTCTGCGACCACATGGACTCGACAAACCAGCCGCTCTGGAAGAGCGCAGCAAAGGTCGCCATACCCGCGACGTCGCCCGCGGCGGCAAGCTCGGACCAGCTTGCGTCCACGGCGGCGGGGCACACGACAAAGAAGAGCGCGGCGAAGGTCACGATGTCAAACAGCGAGCTCGCGGGGCCCAGCTCGAGCATAAAGCCCTTGATGGATGCGGCGTCCCAGGCACGCGGGCGGGCAGTCCAGGCGTCATCGACGGTGTCCCACGGCAGTGCGATGCACACGATCTCGTAGACCAGCGACAGCAGTACCAGCTGCAGGGCGCTCATGGGCAAAAACGGCAAGAACAGGCTCGCGACGGTCACGGACAGCACATTGCCAAAGTTGGAGCTCACCGTGGTCTTGAGGTACTTGAGCAGGTTGCCGTAAGTGCGGCGGCCTTCGATGATGCCGCGCTCGAGCACGCCCAGGTCCTTCTGAAGCAAGATGATATCGGCGGATTCCTTGGCAATATCAACGGCCGAATCGACCGAGATGCCGCAATCGCTCGCACGCATGGCGGCGGCGTCGTTGATGCCGTCGCCCATAAAGCCCACGGTGTGGCCGAGCATCTCGCGCATGACACGTACCAGGCGCGCCTTCTGCAGCGGCGAGAGCTTGGCGAAGAGGTGGGTTTTCTCGGCGCGCTTGGCAAGTTCGGCGTCATCGAGCGCATCGATCTCGGAGCCGAGCAAGACGTTGCTCGCATCGATACCAATCTGCTCGCAGACGGTGGCGGCGACGCGGTCGTTGTCGCCGGTTAGGACCTTGACCGCCACGCCCTTGGCCTCGAGGGTGGCGACGGCGCCCGCGGCACTTGCTTTGGGCGGATCGAGGAAGGCCAAAAAGCCCATCAGCACCATGTCGCACTCGTCGGCGATGCCAAACTCGCCCACGCAGCGCGGATTGGTCTTCTGCGCCACGGCAATTACGCGTAGGCCCTCGGCGTTAAGTCCGGCGATCTGCTTGCGAATCTGGGCGAGCTTCTCGTCGGTGAGCGGCTGAGCGATGCCATCGATCTCGACAAAGGAGCAGATCTCGAGCATTTCCTCGGCAGCGCCCTTGGTAACCATCTGGGTCTTGCCGCTGCGATCGCGCACCACCGTGGTGAGGCGACGGCGCGTAAAGTCGAACGGCACCTCATCGACCTTCACGTATGCCTCCGAAAGATCGGTGAGACTCGGGTCGTTTTGCTCCTCTTCCTCCGTGCACTTGATGATCGCCAGATCCATCAGATTCTTATAGCCCGTCTGGAAATAGCTGTTGAGGTAGGCGTGGCGCAAAACGCGCGAATCCTCCTGGCCGTCGATATTCCAGTGATACTCCAGCACCACCTGGTCCTGCGTAAGCGTGCCGGTCTTGTCCGTGCACAGCACGTCCATCGCGCCAAAGTTTTGAATCGAGTTGAGGTTCTTAACGATCGTCTGCTTTTTACTCATGGCAACCGCGCCCTTGGCAAGGCACGTGGTAACGATCATGGGCAGCATCTCGGGCGTCAGACCCACGGCAATGCTGATGGCGAACAGGCCGGCATCGAGCCAATTGCCCTTCGTGACACCGTTGATCAAAAAGACAAACGGAACCATCACCATCATAAAGCGGATGAGCACCCACGAGACGCTGTTGACGCCTTTGGAAAAGCTCGTCTCCACAGCGTCGTCGGACAGGCTCGACGCCATGGAACCAAACAGGGTCTGCTCGCCCACACTAAAGACGAGCGCCGTCGCGCTGCCCGAGATCACACTGCTGCCCATGAGGGCGATGTTCTCGAACGACGTGGCCGAGTCGGACTCGGTGCAGGTTGCGGGAACCTTCTCGACCGGCTCGCTCTCGCCCGTCAGGCTGGCTTGACTCACAAAGAGGTCCTTGGCCTCGATAATCCTCACGTCGGCGGGAATCATGTCGCCGGCGGACAGATGCACAATGTCGCCGACCACCACGTCGTCGATGGGAATCTCGGTCCTGGGGGCATCCTTGCGGGTGACCGTCACGCTGGTCGTGATCATGTCGAGCAGCTTTTCGGCCGCATTGCCGCTGCGCGCTTCCTGGATATAGCGCAGCGTGCCCGAAAGAACCACCATTGTGGTGATGATAATCACCGTCAGCGAGTCAAAGTCCTCCGGCGTGCTGCCCATCATCGACAACGCCGGAAACACCATGTCCGTCGTTGCCGAAATAATGGCCAAGAAGAACAGAATTGCCGTAAAGGGATTGACGAATGCATCCGCAAGCTTGCGGGCAAGCGACTTTTTCTTGCCGCGCGTGACCACGTTGCGTCCGTTATCGGCCTCGCTGCGCGCGACCTCATCACGGGTTAGACCACCCAGGTTCGAGCCCACCCAGGACATGGCGTCCATCAGCGGGATAGTTGCCGCATGCTGGATGCGGCCCTCTGCACGATGCCTGATCAGTTCGTTTTGCGCCTGGACTGTAGATGGCGTATGGCGCATATTCAGCTTCTTCAATTGCCTTGCTCCGTTCTATCGATCGGATGCAGAGCCGTCTAGCCGCGACGCCCGCCATTAAGGTGGACCCGCGCCGACAGACATCGCCCTGCCTTGCTGGTACTGTCACTGCCGCCCACGGTCCTCACCTTCCCTTCGCGTCTGCGACTGTCTTTAGAATAGAAAAGCCGCAAGACCGGGCACATGGCTGGTTTCTTGCGGCTTTCTTGCGATTTAGCAAGGATTGTCAGAGTGACTTTTGGGGTCGATAGAAGCGAACGATTCAACGCGTTACTCGGCCATTTTATAGCCCACACCCCAAACAGTCAGCAGGTAACGGGGATTGTCGGGCTCGGGTTCAATCTTCTTTCGGATCTTGCGGACAAAGGCCATGATGTTACTGTCATCGAGCAGATACTCGTCTTGCCATACCGCGCGATAGATTTCCTCTTTGCTAAAGACTGTGCCCCGGTTGCTCGCCAAAAAGGCCAGGATATCGAATTCTTTGGGCGTGAGCGAAACAGGCGCGCCCGACACTTTAACGGTGCGCGAAGCCAGATCGATGGCAAGACCGTCGATAACGATGGGCTCCGCAGCAGCACTTGTCTGCGAGCCGGCAACTGCCAGTTCTATGGCGGTCAGCCTGCCCGATGCGATATCGGCAAACACGGGTGCAAGTTCGAGGGCGGCAGCGCTACCGGACGAGAACAGCGCGCTGCTGAGCTCGGCTGCCTCGGCGGGTGTAATCGCTATGTTGGTTCTGTTGGTACGCATAGAACCGCCCTAGAACAGACTGCTCGAGCGGGACAGGTAAACCCGCTTGATCGTCGAAACAACAACAAGATACAACACGCTCAGCAGTGCAACGATTCCCAGATACCACATGGGCAGCGTGGCAAGGCCGAGCAGTTGCGCGGCAGGACTCAGCGCGAGAAGGGCCGAGGCGATAAGCATGGTGGCGACCATTATCACGAGCGGACGACACGGCCGGTCCCCGTGGCGAACATTGCGCGCTCGCAAGACGAGGAGCACGAGCGATTCGGTCCAAGCGCACTCCAGCAACCATCCGGTCTGGAAGGTCGCGATAAAGGCCGCTTGGCCCGCAGCGCCCAACGTGGCAAAGGACCCACCGCACACCGCAGGGCAAACGCCCAGGAGCAAGATGGCAAACGTGATGATGTCAAACGCCGAACTCGCGAAGCCAAAATGGAGCATAAAGCTGCCGAGGCCCTTGCCCGACCATGCCTTGGGACGAGCGATCTCCTCCCCGTCGACGTTATCCCACGACAGAGCCAGGCAGGTCGCGTCGTAAAGCAGGTTGAGCAGAAGCAGTTGAGTAGCGGTCGCCGGCAAAAACGGCAGGAAGATACTCGAGGCGGCAACCGAGCAGATATTGCCAAAGTTGGAACTCGACGCGATGCGAATGTACTTGGAGGCGTTGGCGAACGAGGCCCTGCCCTCGCGTACGCCCTCGGCGACCACGCCCAGGTCACGCTCGAGCAGTACGAGGTCGGCAACCTTCTTGGACTCGGCGGCTGCAGAATCCACCACGATGCCGACGTCTGCCGACGTAAGCGCCGGCACGTCGTTCACGCCGTCGCCGATATAGCCGACCGTATGGCCAGAGAGTCGAATGAGACTGACAATATGAGCCTTTTGCGCGGGCGTGAGCTCGGCAAACACACGAGTACGCCCCACGCGAACAAGCGCCTCGGACTCCTCCATGGCATCGAGCATGCTGCCGGTGATAACGCTATCGGCAGGAATGCCCAGGCGCGAACAGGTTGACCGGGCAACCGAAGCCGAGTCACCGGTAAGCACGCGCACCTCAACGGAAAGGTCAGACAGCGCGCGCACGGCGGCGCGAGCGCTTGCCTTGGGCCGATCGAAAAAGCCCAAAAAACCGCAGAGCACCAGGTCGCCCCAGTCCGAAGACGCTGTGCTGTAGGCAACGGCAAGGACCTTGATGCCGTCGGCACGCATGTCCTCGGCAACCTCATAGGCGCTCTGGCGGCCCGCGGCGTCCATGGGGACGAGTTCGCCTTTAAAGCTGGCCCAGGCACAACGAGCGCACACGCTTTCGACCTCGCCCTTTACGATGGTTAGGTGATTGCCAGGGCGAGCCTGCAGCCCCAGGCAGCCATGCGCCCCAGGCGTGGCATCGAGCTTAACGCCCGAAGCCTTGGTGACGTGGTCGAAAGGATCAGATGCGTGCAGGGTAAATGCGCCTGCGAGGTCTTTGGCGGCAAGACGCAACTCGGGCGCAGTGCACGCGTCGACAATGGCCCGGTTGAGCTGGTTGGCGGCAGCCCCCTGGCTCGTACTCTCCAAATACGCCAGGCTGAGCGTTTGCTCGCTTTCGTTGCCCAGGATATCGGTATAGTACTCGAGCACTGCGGCGTCATCGGTGAGCGTGCCCGTCTTGTCCACGCACACCACGTCCATGGAGCCCAGTGATTCCATGGCGTCAACGTTTTTAACAATGACCTGTTTGTTCTTAAGGCGGTGCGCGCTGCCCGAAAGGCACACGCTCGTGACGACTGGCAGCATCTCGGGGACCAGGCCAACGGCCGTACCCAGGGCAAACAGCAGGGCCTGTGCCCAGTCGCCCAGCACAAAACCTCGAATCATAATGACAAACGGCAGCACGATGAGCATGCACCTTACCAGAGCGGCACAGATGCTCCTGGCACCAGCGCCAAACTGCGTGCCTAGCCGAGCGCGCCGCGGCGATGTGGGCGGCTCCTCGGCAACGCGAGTGAGAACGGTTGCCGAGGCCTTTCCGTCAACGATGGTCGTT
>MNQC01000074.1:0-9959 GCA_001915225.1 Collinsella sp. 60_9 | reverse complement strand
CAGCACGGACGGCCTCCCCTTCTCGCTTGACGGTCTGACCGTTCTCGCCCGTAAGCGACGATTCGGAGACAAGGATGTGGTCGCCCTTGGCGAGGACCGCATCGACCGGGCAGAGCATGCCGGCATACAGGCGAATCACATCGCCGGGCACAAGCTGGTCGGCATCGACTTGGATCCAGCAAGCGTCGACACGTTTCCAAACGGCCGCATGGTTCGCCTTAAACATGTGCCGGTCGAAGCTGCGCTTGGCTTCGTTTTCGTAGAACAGGCGCACCAGGCCGCCGACCAGCCACATCAAAAACAGCACGGCAGGTGCAAACGCGCCTGTCTGACCTTGCGCCTGCGGTACAACGTCGACCAAAAAGGCCAAGCCAGCAAGTGCAAGCAGCAGCGACGAAAACGGATTAAAGAACGATTTTTTAATCATCGAAGCCTCTTTCTAGCATGGCTTCGATTGTATCCGAGGCGTATACCAGCATCCCCGCCCCAGACCTTGCGACTTCCTTGCTTTTACGCGTGACAAAGGGACAGTCTAACGCCCTCTATATCTCGAGGTCTAATACTTTCCCGAGAAGTGAACGGCTGTATCTGGACCCCCGGAGCATTGACATTTTTAGACGTCAAAACCGCAGGATTCGACTGACAAAACCGCAGGAAATTGCACGCCAAAAGTGCCGATGCTTCGGGGGCCCGTTTCCACTCGTTCACTTCTCGGGAAAGTATTAGACATCGATTTCGCAAGGGTCCCAATGCGGCAAGCGAGCCGCCGTAGCACTTTTGCCGCATGATCGAGCACTCATCGATGGCGGGATTCTCTATACTGAGTCACATATGCCGCGCGCCGCAACGACCGCCACGACACCAAGGACCGGCTATGGCTACACTTTCCGAACAAGAACGCAAGCGCATCCAGCGATACTGCATCTACCCCAAGATTGCCGGTGCGGCGCTTGCCATGGCATTCGTGCTGCCATTTTTGATCATTCCCTTCGAAATGATTGACGACATCGTCTTTCATCACGAAGGCTTCCAAGAGACGGGTATGATGACCGCTCTGGTGCTCACCGCCATCGAGCTCGTCATATTCTGCTACTGTACGCTCGCGCCACGCTTTGGTATGCGCGGCAAGCAATGGAAGGAAATGCAGCGCCGACTCGTCGTCGAACAGACCGAGAAAGACCGCTCGGCACAAATCGCAGGCGTTGTCGGTACGCAGGCCGCCGCACGCTTACTCAAGAACAGCGACAACGAGACCGCACGCAATCTAGGCGGTGCGGCAGAAGTCGCCGCTGCCGTAGGCGCCGTTGCCACCGCGGCAGACGTGCTTACCGAGAGCTTCGCCAACGCAAAGGCCATGGCGGAGGCCTGTGGCTTGCCTATCCCCCGTGCAAAAAAGTGGATCATCGCGCTTGTGGCACTGCCCCTCGCAATCGTATGCGGTGCCTATATCCCGCAGCTGGCGCAGGGAAACACCGAGATGCAGGAGAACGCCGCGGCCGCGGCCGAGCAGATCGCCATCGCCCGCAAGACGTTAGAGCCCGCATGCGAGTACGTGTCTGCCGATGACCCTTACGAGCGATATCAAGATTACGGCTATCACGTCCGCGGCTACTTGCACGACAGCGACTCCGATACCCAGAAGACCTATACGTACCTGGATTTCGACAACAAGGGAACGCTCAAGGAAGTGAGTTACATAGCAGAAATCGACCCCGATGCGAGCCTTGAGGACAACCTCACCCGCATCGAGCTCGACTTTGACGAGCTTTCCTCTGTCGTCCAAACCACAGACGTCAAGACCGTGAGTCCCGAGCTCCTAGCACCGCAAAAGCTCCCCGAAGAGTTTAGGCAGGCTTTTTTGAACGGTTCGCTCTACGAGAGAATCTCCATCAGGACGAGCGACGACCCCATCAGAGCGTATTGCTCGTTTGACACGGATCCCGAGGACGAGTTTGACGAGTACACCCATCCAAGCATCCGTATCACATTGATGGGCAAAACGAGCTAGGCGCAGGAGAGGGGCCGTCCCTTCCCCAATGTGGCAAGGGGACTGTCCCTTTGCCACATTATTCGGAGCGTAGGGCCTCCACGGGATCTTTCTTAGACGCGCTGCGGGCCGGTAGCAAGCCGGCGACGACCGTCAGCACCACCGAGATCGCGATGAGCGCCAGCGCGTCCTCAACGGGCAGGCTCATCAAGTTCGGAACCTGCTTGGCCGCAAGCGCCCAGGCATTAACGGGGAAGCTCACGAGCACCACAACGACAATGGCAAAGACACCAGCGATCAGACCCTCAATGAAGGTTTCGGCATTGAACACGTTAGCCACGTTGCGCTTCGACGCACCGATTGCACGCAAGATACCAATCTCCTTTTTGCGCTCCAGCACGCTGATGTAGGTGATGATGCCGATCATGATGGCGCTCACCACCAGGCTGATACTCACGAATGCGATGAGCACCAAGCTGATGGTGTTCACGATGTCGGTCACCGAGCCCATGATGATGCCCATGTAGTCGGTATACGAGATGGCCTGTTCATCGTGGCCAGCCGCCTTAACCTGCTCGTTATACGCATCGATATGGTCGAGCACGCGCTCCTTGGCCTCAAAGTCGCGTGGGAAGATCTTGACTGAGATGGGGTCAGCTTCATCGGCATAGCCCAACGTGGTCAGGTTGTTGTCATAGGTGAGCTGCGATGCCTTGGCGTAGCTCATCATGAGCGAACTCAGGTCCTCGGCGTCCATGTTGAAATGGATGGCACGAGCAAAGGCGCTCGCATCCACACGCATGGCGCTCGCCAGGTTAGCAAAACTCGACGACATCTGCGTCGCCATCTGGTCCATAAGCCCCGCTGCGCCCGCCTTGAGCTGGGACGATACCGTCGACGCTATCTGCTCGCTGATTGCCTTCATCACCTGATCCATAGCCTGCTGCAGATACGGAGCCAGCTGCTTTTGCACATAGTCGGTCATCGCCTGTTGCAGGCGCTCGGCCAGGGCATCGCCGCCGAGCGCCTTCAATTGAGCCAGGCATTGCTGGGCTGCGGCATCATGCTCAAGATACGTCGAGAATGCGGCAGCGAGCTTTGACGCGTCTTTAAGATCTTCGGGCGACAGCGCCTTAAACTGATCAGACTGCAAAAAGCCCTCAAACAGCTGGTTGGCTAGTGCTCCCACCTGCTGCATTTGCTCGGGCGTGAGTTCCAGGCCGTCAAAGATGCCCGAGAAATCTGGAGCCGGCGCTTTGGCCATGATGTCACCAAAGTCGATGTCCTTGCCAACGCCCGAAAGATCAATATCCAGGCCCGACAGATCGACGCCCGAAAGATCAATGCCGTCGCCGGCCGCACCCGAGAGCGCAGACGCATCAAACGAAAACGCACTCTTGAGCGCCGCCTCGTCCACACTGAACATGCTGCCCAGATCCACGCCTTGCTTGGCCTCGCCTTGCAGTTCGTCGAAGGTTTTGCCCGTAAAGACATCCGTCTCGGGGTGGGCAAGCTGCTCCTGCACAATCTGCGAATCGGCGGCGCGCTCCATAAGCTGGCGAGTCAGCGCGTGCGTATAGGCAATGCCTGGGGACAACGCACTCGCGTTGGCGGTCTCGTTGGGTCGTACCACGCCCACAATGTGCACGTCGATACCGTCGGCAACCTTGGCGGCCATAAAGTCGGTGTCGCCAGACATATCGGTCCACATGCCGGTCTCTTCGTTTTTGCGATACGCATCGGCCGGCGACAGCACCTTAAACGTCGTGGACAGCGCGTCGTCGTAGGTAAAGTCGGTGCCGGTCTCGGGCGTTTCGACCCCACCGTCAGCCGTCATGGCACTGTTTACCAGATCGTTGAGCTCATCGATATCCAACGCACCGATGCTATAGAGCGTGTAGTCGCCCACCGCGCCACGGCTCGAAAGCACCATTACGGCTTCGTTAGCAGACGTAGGCCAATGGCCGGCGACGACATCGTACTGGCTGTTGAGCAGGCTCTGGTCTTCAATCATCTCGTTAAAGACCGAGGTTCCCATGGATTCCATGCTCACCGTTGCCGCCGAGCTCGCGCCTCCGCTCATGGCCTCGGTCATGGCGTTGGGCACCAGCCGGACAGGCTTCTCATCGCCCTTGCCGGCACGATAGACAACCGGCGATACACCGTAGCCGTACTGAATGGCGTTGACTTCTTTATCGATGCCGTCGCCACCGGCATCGAGCCATGCCTTAAAGCTCGTCATGTCGTTGGACTTAACGCTCGCAAACATATCCTTTACGGCCGTGACCACAGGAATCCTATCGGTTCCCTTAGCCTTGCCGCCGGCGCTGTCGTCGGACGAGTCCACGCTTTCAGACGAGCCATCATCCGTGGCCCCCTGTCCGCCCATCATGGACGACAGGTCGTAATCCTGCTTGGAAATGGTGAGCGGGTAGCTCGAGAGCGTATCCTCCTCGACCTTTTTGATGTAGCCGTTTACGCCATTGGACAGCGCCAGAATCGCCGCGATACCGATAATGCCAATCGAGCCCGCAAAGGCAGTCATGGCCGTACGGCCCTTCTTGGTCATAAGGTTTCGGGCAGAAAGCCCCAGCGCCGTCACAAAGCTCATCGAGGTTTTGCGCGTAGGCTTTGCCTCGCGACGCGCGGCCTTGGCAACATCGAAGGGGTCGGAATCGTCGGTGATCTTGCCGTCCGCCAGATTGACGATGCGCGTGGCATATTGGTACGCCAGCTCGGGATTGTGCGTGACCATGATGACCAGGCGGTCGCGCGCCACGTCCTTGAGCAGGTCCATGACCTGTACGGATGTCGTTGAATCCAAAGCGCCGGTCGGCTCGTCTGCCAGCACAATCTCGGGATCATTAATCAGGGCGCGGGCGATGGCCACGCGCTGCATCTGTCCGCCCGAAAGCTGACCCGGGCGCTTGTTAACGTGCTCGCCCAGGCCGACTTTCTCCAACGCCTCGCGCGCACGCTGACGGCGCTCGGCATGCCCCACGCCCGTGAGCGTGAGCGCCAGCTCCACGTTTTCCAAAATGGTCTGATGCGGAATGAGGTTATAGCTCTGGAACACAAAGCCGATGCGGTTGTTGCGGTAGGCATCCCAATCGCGATCGTGAAAGTCCTTGGTCGATATGCCGTCGATCAGCAAGTCACCGGAATCGAAATGATCGAGCCCACCGATAACGTTGAGCATCGTAGTTTTGCCCGAGCCCGAGGGACCCAGAATGGCCACGAACTCGTTATCGCGAAAAGACAGGCTTACGTTGTCGAGCGCCACCTGCGTAAACGACTGCGTAACGTACCTTTTGCAAATTCCTTTGAGCTCCAACATGGACGGCAACCTCTCCTGCGCAGGCACCCTGCCCGCTCTCCCCCGCCGTTCGTATTCGACGCGTTTGTCCTACTCTATCCCCATTTTTCACCGACACCAGTGAGGAATGTAGGGAACCGCATCAAAAAACGAACGGGACGGCGCCCAAAAAAGAGGCCCCAAGTGGGGCCTCTATATGGTGGAGATTATCTTGAAAGGCAGCAGACTACTCCGCACAGCGGTGCACGATCATCGCCATGCTTTACGCGTTTTCTACTGCTCGCTATTCGCAATCGCCTGGTCGATAAGCTTGTCGAGCGCTGCGCGCTGCTCAGCGGAGCTGATGGCGCCCACGATGGGCTCCCCTACGATGTTGCCATTCTGATCGATGACATACGTTGTCGGGAACGAGAACATATTTGACGTGAACCTACCGGCCTCGCTATCCGACTTGAACCAGACGTTCTTATATGTCACGCCCTTCTTGCTCAGCACGTCCTTGGCATCTGCAATCTCGCCCTTGTTGCCATCGAGCGTAAAGGAATTGACGCCCACGACCTGGCCGCCCCTCTCGGCAAGCTCCTGATTCAGCTTCTCAAGATCGCCCAGCTCGCCCACGCACGGCTTGCAAGTGGTGAACCAGAAGTTCATGACGGTGACCTTGTTCTTAGAGAACAGCTCGTCGCTGCTCACGTCGTTGCCATCCAGGTCCTTGCCCGTAAAGCTGGGGAACTTCGTCGCCTCGCTCGAAGCATTGGCGCCGGCCGTCATGCCAGCGGTCGAAGCGTCGACGCTCTCGCCTGCGCTCGGCGTGCTTCCACAGCCGGGGAACTCCTTCTCCAAGCTCTCGAGCTTGTCCTCGATCTCCTTGATCTGCTGTGCACCGGCCTTGAGCGTCTTAAGCTCATCCGCCGTGAACTCATCCTTGGCACCGTCGATGGTCTTGAGCAGGAACTCGCCGTAATTGCTGCCGTCCTCAATCATTGCCGAGTCTTTATTTGCCGCATTGAATACCTTTTCCCACAGCGCGTTATCACTCGAAAAGATCTCGTTCTCCTTCTGCATGAGCTTCGCATACAGCTCGGCGGCCTCGTCGGCATTGGCCGGCTTCTGCGCAGTGAGTTCTGCGATCTTAGGATCGGAGCTCGCAGATTCGCTCGCATTGCCACCGGGCGCCGAACATGCCACAAGGCACAAGGCCAGCACCGGCACCATAAACAGGGCCGCAATCTTAGAAAGCTTCATGGTCATTCCTCCGTTTTGTCGAAGCTTGTTTACTTTTTTTCGGCGGTCAAGGTGAGCTTTTCCGCCGACACATCCAGGCCATAGCGATAGCTGATGGCATCGACGGGACAGGCCCCGATGCACTTTCCGCACCGGATGCATTCGGCATGATTGGGCGCGCGGACCACATCAACGTCCATCTGACAAACCCTTGAACACTTGCCGCACGAGACGCATTTGCACGCGTCGACCTGAATCCCCAACAAGGACACCTTATTCATGAGCGCATAGAATGCGCCGAGCGGGCAAATCCATTTGCAGAAGGGGCGATAGAGCAAAACGCTCAGCACTACCACGGCAATGAGAACGACAAGTTTCCAAGTAAAGAGCTGTCCCAACGCAGATCGAATGCCGGCATTGGCAATGGCCAGCGGAATGGCGCCCTCGAGCACAAGGAACGCCGGCAGCAGAACGACCATGACCAGCAAAACGGCGTATTTGAGATATGTCAGCGGCTTGAGCTTTTTTGTCGAAAGCTTTTTGCCGGGAATCTTATGAAGCAGCTCCTGCAGCCAGCCAAACGGGCACAGAAAGCCGCATACAAAGCGTCCCAGCAGCACGCCGAGCAAAATGAGCGTACCGGTAACATAGTAAGAAAAGTTGAACTTGGATGAACCTACCACCGACTGGAACGACCCGATGGGGCACGCACCCGATGCCGCGGGGCACGAATAGCAATTAAGTCCAGGTACGCAGACTGTTTTTCCCGCGCCCTGATAGATGCCGCCTTTGGCAAAGTTTGGCAGGTGAATGTTGGTGACGAGCGTCGCCGCCGCCTGAATGAATCCGCGAAATCGAGCCAAAACATGCGACGCAGTGTTTTCTCTTTTATCCAATTCCGATACACTCCAAGCACAGCCTAATCGCTTTGGCCAGCACGGCATCTGCCTCGCCACGCATCACGCCAAAGCACACCATGGCAATTCCGACGATCAACAAAGCGACCTGTACCACGGGTTTTACCGCTTTGAACAACCTGACCACTCCTTTCGTTACGCGACCATTGGACCATATCGGCTATAAAATCCGTGTTAAGCGCGATTTGAAATGTGCAAGGAGACTGTTATGCGTATTTTGATCGTCGAGGACGAGCGGGCGCTGTGCGACGCAATCGCGCGCAGCTTGCGGAACTTGGCGTACAGTGTCGACTGCTGTCACGACGGACAGGAGGCGCTCGACCTACTGGACGTTGAGGCCTTCGACCTCGTGATACTCGACCTCAACCTTCCCCGTATCGACGGCATGACCGTACTCAGGGAACTTAGGAAAACCGACTGCGAGACCAAGGTGCTGATTCTGTCCGCGCGTGGCGAAGTATCCGATAAAGTCGCCGGACTCGATGCCGGCGCCAACGATTACCTCACCAAGCCATTTCATCTGGACGAACTTGCGGCAAGGATTCGCAGCCTTACCCTCAGACGCTTTACACAAAGCGACATAGTTTTAACCTGCGGAAAGCTCCGCTTTGACACCAAGGCGCGCATCGCTTCCGTGGACAGCGAGGCTCTATCTCTTACGCGCAAGGAAACGGGAATCTTGGAATACCTGATGCTTAATCAGGGGCGTCCGGTAAGTCAAGAGGAGCTTATCGAGCATGTTTGGGATAGCAGCGTGAACAGCTTTAGCAACGCAGCCCGCGTTCATATCTCGTCGCTCCGAAAAAAGTTGCGCAGCGCTTTGGGATACGACCCGATTCGCAATCGGATTGGAGAGGGCTACGTTATGGAGGATAGCGAATGAAAAGGCTTTCGCTGCAATGGCGCATAACGATTATGACGGCGCTGCTCACGTGCGCAGCGTGCGTGCTGACGAACTGCCTGGTCGGCTATACGGGCATGCGCTACATGGATGCCATCGGCAGTGACATCTCGGCCTTTAACGCAGCCGGCGAAGATTCGCCTCAGGCGTTCGACCCAACGAAAGCTGCCCTCGATGACGAGGTCACGATCGTCGTAAACGACGCACAGGAGTCTTTTGGCACGACAACCTGGTGCATCACAGCTGGAGTCACACTCCTTGGCGGCGTGCTGGCATACTTTGTGAGCGGCCGTGCACTCAAACCGCTACGGGCTTTTGCAGCCCAGGTTGAGCGTGTGCAGCCTGACAACCTAAGCGAAATCAGACTCAGTGAAGATGTACCCACCGAGCTACAACGATGCAGCGCCTCTTTCAACGACATGATCGCCCGTCTTGGCGAAGGGTTCTCTGCACAGCGTCAGTTTACCGGCAACGCCGCACACGAGTTGCGCACCCCACTCGCCCTAATGCAAGCACAGATTGAACTATTCATCTCCGAACACTCCGGTTTGCAACCCGAAACAGCCGAGCTGCTCGACCTGTTACAAGAACAAACCGAGCGAATGTCGCGGATGACCAAGGTATTGCTCGAGATGAGTGAGCTCCGTAGCGTTCCTTGCGAGGACGATGTTGAACTCGGTCCCCTGTCCGAAGAGGTCCTCACCGACCTTGCGCCACTTGCCGAAAATAAGGGCATAGCCCTCAATTGTGCTGGAGACGCTTTAGTAATCGGGAGCGACACGCTCCTCTATCGGCTGGTGTTTAACCTAGTCGAAAATGCCATCCGTTACAGCCGCTCCGGCTCGACTGTCAACGTCTCCATCAGCGACAGCGACAGCCACGTGCTCCTGCGAGTCAAAGATGAGGGCCCGGGAATACCCAAGCAGTACCGAGAGAGCATCTTCCAGCCGTTCTTTCGTCTAGACAAATCCCGCAGCAGGGCATACGGCGGCGCAGGACTCGGGCTAGCGCTTGTTTGGGAGATTGCAGCGCTTCACGGTGGCGCGGTAGAGGTCGAAGCAAGTTCCGAGAGCGGGACCACCATGCTCGTAAGCCTTCCAAAACGATCCGTAGCGTTAACCGAACAGTAAAACGAAAGGGGTCCCGAGCAACAGGAGTACAATTGCTGCATTGTTGCCAGCTGTTGGGAGATGGAAGATGGACTGCGATGGCTACCCATGCGTTCCCATGCCGTTGATGTGCACCGCCTTTGTGCCGGGGCAGATTGACGCTGCGGTTGCAGGCATTTCCGACCCCGATTCACGCACCATCGCCATGGCAGAAGCGCTGTACTTTCGCGGACAGGCCGCCCTCGCTGCCAAGACGGCGCGCCCCTATCTTGACGCCACCGATTCCGCACTGCGCTATTCCGCATGCTTTATCTGCGGATACGCCAGTCTGTCGCTCAACCGTATCGCCGACGCCCGCCGTTGTCTTGCGGGCATCCTCGATACGCCAACTGACGAGGAATCACCCGGGTTGATTTCCGATCTCAGCCGAACACATTGAGCAAATAGGCCATTCCCGCAGTTAGCCGAACGCCCCCGTGGCCCCTCCTGGGGTCCGGGGGCGCCG
>MNQC01000073.1:32372-33377 GCA_001915225.1 Collinsella sp. 60_9 | reverse complement strand
GATGGACAAAGCCCAGCGAGACGACGATCAGAATGGTGCACGCGGCAGTCAGAACGCCAAGGAGCGCCTTCCGTCGAGGGGCGGACGCCGCCGAAACGGCGCCCTGTTGCTTTGCATCGTCGAACTGAATGAACGAGGAATCTGGTTGCTTGGGGTCAGCGTCCTTGGACTTATTGGACACAGCCCTCACCTACCGACGTTTGGTGAACACGAACACGCCGACGATGGCGAGTCCGATGACGCCGGCGGCAACGCCAACAATGGCGAGCGGATTGGTGCTAGTCTCCTGCTCGGAAGCACTAGAGGACTTCTTAGCAGTGGTCGTAGAAGCAGCACCCGTATCGGACTTGGAATCGGACTTCTTGTCGGACTTGCTGTCCTTCTTGTCAGACTTCTTCTCGTCCTTCTTATCGGACTTATCGGAGTCCTTCTTGTCGGACTTGTTGTCCTTGGTCTCGGTCTTGGTCGACACCGTCGTCTTGGTCGTCGGCTTATGACCCGGGGCGACAGCGCCGCCCTTCGAGCCGGAGCCGGAACCCGTGCCAGTGCCAGCGCCAGTGCCGGAACCAGTACCGGTACCAGACCCGCCGCCGCCATTCGAACCAGCGCCGCCATTACCGCCAGGGTTAACGGCATTCTTGGTCCACTTGGCATACAGCGTCAGATCGGCCGTCACCGGCGTGCTAAAGTCATACGCCTGCACGCAAGCCTCATCGGTGAACCAACCGCCGAAAGTGTAGCCATCGCGCGTCGGATCGGCCGGCTTAACCAGCTTGCCATCGGCCGTAGCAACAAACTTAGTATCGCAAGCAGACCCGCCGTTGGAATTAAAGGCAACCGTCCAAGACTCAACGGCCCCAAGCTTGAACAGCGTGCCCGAGTCATTGATGTAGTACAGGTTGCCAGATGCATCGGCAATGACCGGAGAGTCACAGTACTGGTAATGGCCAGCCGCATCATAAATCTGCGTCGCCTCTGCATCGCCGAGCGTATAGCGATACACGC
>MNQC01000073.1:26611-32231 GCA_001915225.1 Collinsella sp. 60_9 | reverse complement strand
TCAGATTGTCACCAGACACCGCAGGGGCGCTCAGATTATTCGTAAGCCCCAGATCAACCGTCTTCTGCTCGCTCAGTACGCCCTTCGCCGAGAGCGAAATCACATGGAGCTTTCCGTCGTGCGTCATCTGATAGAAGGTCGAACCATTGGACGGATCGGCAATGCAATCGGCATTTGCAACAGCGCCGAGCTTCATGGTCGAAACGACATCGCCCGTCGTCTTATCAATGCACTTAAGCGTACCCGCGCTCGTAGGAACGATGGCATACTTATCCGTCAAAGCCGCACCAGTCCAGTAATAGCCCTCGGCAGGGTCGATGTACTGCCAAGAAACTTCGCCCGTGGCAATCTTAATGCGCGCAAAGGAGCCGTTGCCGTAGGTCGCGTTGTAATTCTCGTCATACGAAATATCGACCGAGCCTACATAGACGTACTCGCCGTCCGAAACGACGGTGCAGGAGCTCTGCGTCAAGTCCGTCAAACCAGGCGTCAGCCACTTGCAGATCAGCTTGTCTGCAGTAATCGCCTGGACCGCACCGCCGTTGAGCGGAACGATGATAAGGCCATTGGTATAGATCGGACGAGAGGTATAGCTCACCTTGGAGGCAAGCGGCGCAGAGGCAACCTTTTTGCCCGTGGACGAATCGATCTTAATGAGCTCGTTCTCGGTCGCGATGTACACAAAGCCGTTAGCGATAACGGGCTCGCTGCAGTTGGCATACTGCTGACCAGACTCGGCCTTCCAATCGAAGGCCCACTTAAGACCGGCGGCCTGCGCAGGCGTCTTGGCATCCGTTACGGTCGAACCGTTGCCACTGTTGCCGTAGCCGGCCCACTCGGCATCCCAATCAGGAGTCGTCGCACCCGGGTCCACGACAATCTTGTCGGGATCGGGCATGGCCGAATCGTCGGTGGTATAGGCAAGCGTAACCTTATCGCCGCTCTTGAGCGTAATCTGATTGGCGCAGAGTAAGGAGGGCTCTCCATTGATATACAGGTGCCAATATTTATTGGTCGCAGCATCCCAGACATACGGCTTGTGATCGTACGGCGAAGTAACGGAATTGAGGAACCAGTATGCACCACTCTGGGAGGCCTTGTAATCAACGCGCTTTGCCTTCAGAACCGTCTCAATGAAATCCTGAGCCGTAGAGCCTTCGGGCAGAGAAACGTTGCTTGCCGAGCCCCAGCTGCTGATCAGGAGGTTCTTGAGCGCCGTATTGCAAAGACCGTACGCGGAGCCAGAAATGACAAGAAGCTTGCAAAGGAACTGGGCTTTGCCGACGGCTACCGTGTTGTGACCAACGTCGGCGAACTTGCCATTTACGTAGAAGCGCCAATAGCTATTGGTCGCAGCATCCCAGCCATAGGACTTACCATCGAACGGCGAATAAATGCCGTTGAGGAACCAGCCCCAAGACGATTCGCCAGCATCGAGAGTAAGGCCGGTCTGCTCAAGGAGATCCTTGGCAGTGGAGCCTGCCTTGAGGCTCGTCTGGCCCGTCGAAGCCCAAACCTGCTGCTTGCCGTCCTTGTCCTTACCAAGTACCTGAACGGAAGCATGAACAGAATCGGACGGCAACTGGTCGCCCCAGCCACCGTAGAACCACGTGACGGTATCAATAGGTCGAATAATCGAGCGGCGTACCCAGCTCAACGCCGTTGTACTTAAGGCTCAGAATGAAGGAGCCCGCAGCAACGGCGTCGATGTCATTCGCCTCGAGCGCGACCTTCGTAAGGTCAAGCGCGCTCGAGCCGGACGTCACCACATACTGTGCGTTATCGACCCAAGTCTGAGTCTTGCCCTGGGCATCGCGACCAATGACGGTCACATTTGCGGCAACCTGGTCCTTAACGACAGGGGACGCACTACCAGCCGTATAGGCAAACTCAATCTTCTGCCCCTGGGTGAGCTTAACGCTGCTCGCGCCAACCGAGGAAGACGCGCCGTCGACGAACAGCTGCCAGTAGGCATAAGTCGCCGGATCGAAGGCAAGCGTACGGCCATCGCTCGGGGATGTGATGCTTTTGAGGTAGAAACCGTATGCCGTGTTCGGATCGTAATCCGCCTTGAAGCCCGTCTTCTGCTGTAGCTTAACGAAGGCATCCGCAGCCGTCGCGCCCTCGTCGAGCTTGAGTTGCGTAGGTGCCACCCAGGTCTGAGCCTTGCCGTCGGCATCGGTGCCGATAATCGAGAACGAGACTTCGACTTGCTTCTTGGCGACATCGCCGGTTTCTGTCGGGTTCTCTGTCTGGACGGCAGCCGCGGCGGCAGATCCTGCTTGGCCAGCGGATGCCGTCGAAGACTGCTCGCTCGTGGCAGGGCTCTCCCCTGTCGCCGAGCCTTCGTCGCCAGTTGCCGCCTCAGTTGTGGCGGCACTAGTTGTAGACGCGCTCCCAGAATCCGAAAACTCGGCGCCGCTCTGCTCAGCGGCACCGCCCGCAAGCGCTGCGTCCTCGCCCGGCGTCGCAGCCTGAGCCACAGCCTCGGCAATGCCCTCGGCGCCCTCGGCCCACAGCTGAGCCGGTGTGGTGCCAAGGGCCATCGCGAAGGCCAGAAATGCCACCAGGCCGCGCTTGGCTACGCCGCGCGCAATTGCGCCACGGCGATGCAGCGAGGCGCGCTCGCGCTCGTCCTCAAACATATCCATTTGTCCCCCATTGTCTGTACTTGGAGCATTGCCCAGCGGCTGCCCCACGTCATCGCGCATGTTACGCTCGAGTTCCCCCATCGGGGTCCCCCTTCCCTCCAGAGCCCTATGCACACCGGCGGCATACGCCGCAGCCGCATGCAAGATGGGAGGCGATCCGACTTAACCTTAACGGCTCAGGCGCGTCGTCCGATCTGCGACGCGAACATCCCGAGCCAAGAGGAATTACGGTTACTGGTACAGCCGGGGACTTGCACCCCGATTCTCCCAAACGCGCAGGAAAACCGCGCGTTCGTGCGTCTCCGCACCACCATCTAGGCCATCGATTAAAACCGTCATTATGCTATCACGCAAAAGGGCCTCGCACGCAGGCGAAGCCCAAGGTAAAAGCTATTGTTTGCGAAAGGAAAATGCAGTGACGGTCGCAGCCTCTAGTGCTTGCCGCCGTGGCTGTTGAGCCAGATATTGCGGCCCAGCATAAGCGCCAGCACCAGCGCGCTCACGTAGCCCATAAAGCCAATGACCGGGATACCAAACACAACCGGCTCGATGCGCGCGTAGTACACCACCGACGAACCGATAAACAGACCGGCGATCACAATTGCCATCGACATACGGTCGATAATTCCGCCCAGCTGTCGCAGCGCCTTATCGCTGCTCATGATCTGCGTGTTCACCTTAAGCTGACCGCGCGTGAGCATACGCGAAGCCAAGCCCAGATACTCGGCCGCCTCGAGCGAGCCTTTTGCCGCGCGATAGCCGCTCGCGGCAAGATCGCGTCCCATATCACGCACGCGCGCATAGGTGCTCTTCTCGTTTTTGATGTGCGTCTGGATGATCTGGATCATGTTGACGTTGGGCATGTACTCGGTCAGCAGGCCCTCGAGCGTCACCATGCCGCGCGCGAACATCGTCACCACGCTCGGCAGCTCAACGTCATTCTTACGCGCGAGGTTTAACAGCGAGGTCAAAAACTCGCCGATATCCAAATCCTTCAGGTCAAGGCCCGCAAAGTCAGCCACGATAAAGTCAAGATCGGACAAAAACGCTGAATGATCGAGCTCGGCCGAATCGCCACGCGTCACGGCAAAGCGCATGAGCGAATCCTTGAGCTTTGGCACGTCGCCCTCGGCCACGGCGAAAATCATGTCCTTTACGATACCGCGATCGTGGCTCGACATGCGTCCGACCATGCCCAAGTCGATAAAGTAAACGATGCCGTCCTTGAGGATGATGTTTCCCGCATGCGGGTCGGCATGGAAAAAGCCGTCATCGAGCACCTGCGTCGAGTAGTCCTCGACAATCGCGGCACCGATCTTTTCCAAGTCATAGCCCTCGGCCACCAAGCGTTCAGGATCGGCGATCGAAATGCAGTCGACGTAATCCATAACCACCACGTGCTCGGTGCACAGGTCCAGATAGGATTTAGGGCACGTCACGCCATGAACGCTCTTATGGAACTCGTAGAAGTCGTTGAGGTTTTTGGCCTCGGCCAAAAAGTTGGTCTCCTCGCGAAACGAGGTCCACAACTCCTCGACTACGCCGTGCAGGTCAACGAATTGATCGGTGTTGACGAACTTGGAAACGATACGCACCACCGAGCGGATGATATCGATGTCCTGTGCCATAACCTGCTGCGCACCGGGGCGCTGCACCTTGACGGCCACGTCCTCGCCCGTCACCAGACGAGCGCGGTGCACCTGCGCGAGCGATGCGCTACCAAGCGGATTGGGGTCGATCGCATCGAACATCTCCCCCAGGCGCAGGCCGTATTCTTCTTCCAGACAGCTGAGTACGACCTCGTACGGCACCGGCTCCACGTCGGAGCGCAGACGACGCAGCTCGTCGCAAAAGCGCTGCGGCAGAATCTCGGACCGGTTGGCCAGAATCTGCCCCATCTTGACGAACATGGGGCCGAGTTCCTCGAGCAGGCGGCGCAAACGAACCGGCGTGAGGTTATCCCACACGCGGTACTTTTTGACCAGGCGAACAATCTGTCCAATGCGTTCGCGACGACCCGCCGGCGTGAGCTGGTATTCCTCGTCCGGCGCCATCGCGTCGGGCTCCTCGGGGACCATATCGACAGCGCGCGGCTTCTTGCGAGCGCCCGAGACGACGGCATCGACCTCATCGACAACCGCCGCCTCGTCACCCAAGGGATCTAGATTGTTGTAATCGGTGGTGGAATCTGCCATCTGCGCTGCTACTCGGCCTCTACGGTATCCTTCGCATCGTCGGGCTCAACGGACTCGACGGGCACCGAGGTCACATTGTCCTCGACTGAATCGACAATGTCGCGCACATGGGCCAGGAAGGCCGTGCGCTCGGGGGCGGTCATAACGCGGACGCGAGCAAGGATGAGCTCGTCGAGCACGCGCTGGGCCGCGGTCTCGCCCTGCATGCCCAAGCGCTCGGTCAGATCGGAGATGGTACCGCCGGCCTGCTCGAACATGTCGGACACGCTGCGGGCGATATCGGGGGTGGCGGTGTCCTTGCGGACCTGCTCGCCCTTGGTGTTAAGGTCGTCGAGGACCTTCTTGCCGCCTTCGACAGCAACGGCGGCAGCGCCAAAGCCCACGTTAATGGCGCCGTTAACAAGCTGATCGAGTTTCATAACCATGGTTGTCTCCAATCACAAACAACTGCATTGGCGTTCTTGTACCCAAGATTGAGCGAAAGCGACAAAGCGTTTTAGCGCTATTCGATCGACGGGAAACCCTTACCTCACGTTGTCGTTCATCGCAAAAGAGTTCTTCATGGCGCAGCTCGTGGTGTAGAGCACCTTGCCCAGTAGAGCATCGGTCTCTACGCGAACACGCTCGGCAAACTCCTCGTTGGCGCGTGCAAGCTCGGCAGACACCTCGGCCTCGGGCAGAGCGGCTACGGCAGCATCGACGTCATGGATCTGCTTGTGACCCATGCCACCGACCTTCTCCTGATAGTCCTCCACAGCGCGGCCGCACTCATGG
>MNQC01000073.1:24569-26601 GCA_001915225.1 Collinsella sp. 60_9 | reverse complement strand
GGCCAGGGCGCCGATCAGGCGGTTGGCCCAGTAGAAGTTTTCGGACGTCACGCGAGCCTGCGTGTCGGCATAGTACTCGGGCATGGTCTCGACGTTGGCGTACAGCGGGACCAGCGCGTTAAACGAGTTGGAGCCAAAGGCCATCCACTGCACGGCGCGATACGCCGGCTGCGCATAGGGGCGCAGCTGCAACACGGCGAGCTGGCTGTTGCGGTTGATGCCGATGGGGCGATAGGCGCCGCGCGTGGCGGGTGTGCCCTTGCTGCCGTAGCAGTCGTACTCCGTGCCCTGGTAGTGGCTCGAGAGTACGTACTTAATGTCCTCGATGGTCACCTTGCGCTCGGGCACGCGGCTCCAGGGGATATCGTCGCTCTCGGGCGTGTAGTCGGCGTCGGGGCCATCCCACACGTCGCTGGGGTTGAGGCAGCGCTGCATGTACCAGGCGCGCGGCGTGTTGTAGACATGGTCGCTGTCGCTGTGCGAGCCAAAGGCCTCGCGCGGGTTAAAGACGGCAGCCGGGCCGTCGCTCTCGACGCCCAGCGTCAGGTCCAGATGCCACTCGGCCATCCAGGCGCGCAAGTCGGCGGAGCACATGTGGTCGGCCTGGGCGCCCTCGGCGTCATCCAGGTCAAAGCTGTCGATACCCAGCTGGTTGGGCATGGTCACATAGGCGTCGTCAGGCACGCGCTTGGCAATCCAGTGGTGACCACCGATGGTCTCGAGCCACCAGATCTCGTCCACATCACTAAAGGCGATGCCGTTGTTCTCGTAGGTGCCGTAGCGCTCGAGCAGGTCGCCCAGGATACGAACGCCGTCGCGGGCGGACTTGGCATACGGCAGCACCAGGGTCACCATGTCCTCCTCGCCCAAGCCGCCGGGCTGTGCCGGAACGTATCCGTCCTCGCCCTCGTTGCCCTTGGCGGGTACGTAGTCGACGAGCGGATCGGCGCCGCGGACGCGCTCGTTGGTGGTGAGCGTCTCGGTTGCGGACATGCCCACATTGAGCTCGTTGAAACCGGCCTCGGCCCAGATGCCGTGGCCCGGGACAACATCGGGGACGCTCGTGTAGCGCATGGGGTTATCGGGCAGCCCAACGGTCAGGTGACTCAGGACGCTCGTGTAGACGCGCGGCTGCTCGTCGGGATGCACCACGCGCATACGCTTGGGCTCAAACACCCCGTTGGACGAGTCCTCGTTACGCGCGACAAGCGTCGACCCGTCGTAGCTCGCGTTCTTACCGACCAGAATCGTTGTGCACGGCATGCGCATCCTCCTTGAGCGAAGAAATCAAACGGCTACAGTGTATCGCTTCGGCGAAAAAAGGGCGAAACCACGGCCTCGGCAGCCCCTGTGGGCAAAAACGCCTATTTTGATGCGCGCTCCGCCGCCTCAATCACGTGTTTGGCGAGAATCGCGGTGGTCACAGCCCCCACGCCGCCCGGCACGGGCGTGATGGCGTTAACGACCGGCTCCGCAGCATCAAAATCGATGTCCCCGACCAGCTTGCCAGCGTCCTCATCCCAGTTAATGCCCACATCAATGATCGTCTGGTCCTCGCGGACCGCATCCGCGCCAATCGTGCGTGCGCGTCCAACGGCGGCAACCACAATGTCGGCAGCACGGCACTCGGCAGCAAGGTCGCGCGTATGCGTATGGCACGTCGTCACGGTCGCATTGCGCGCCGTAAGCATGGCGGCAACGGGACGACCAATCACCAGAGACCGACCGACGACCGCAACCTTGGCCCCATCCAGCTCAACACTGTAATGGTCCAGCAACGCCAACACGGCCTCGGCCGTGCAGGGAGCAAAGCCCTCGCCACGACCCGAAAGCGTGGTAAGCAGCGAGGCCGGCGTCATGGAGTCAACATCCTTGGCGGGATCGAGCGCTGCGGCGACGGCGTTCTCGTCAAGGCCGGCGGGCAGCGGGCGGAACATCAGACAGCCATGAACAGCCGAATCGGTATTGATGTCCTCGATGGCCGCCAACAGCTCGTCCTGCGAAACATCGGCAGAAAGCAAAACGCGGCGAG
>MNQC01000073.1:23684-24435 GCA_001915225.1 Collinsella sp. 60_9 | reverse complement strand
TCTTCCTTGCAGCGTCGGAGGCGCGGCGCGCCAGCGCATCGGCGCGCGGCAACCATGTGTCGAGCAACTCATCACACGCCGTCTCGAGCTCCTCAGCACGAGCGCGATCTTTCATAGACGTGGTGTTCGCAAAGAGCGTCAAGCTCGCGCCCTGCATAGCGGCACGGCAGAACACGGCGCCGCACGCCACATCGGACAGCAGCTGACGCGAACCCTTGTCGGCCATGTCCTCGAGCAGCGCCAGCGCACGCCCGCAGGCATCCATGATGCGATACGGCGGTATGGCGGCAACATGCAGCGCATCTTGAATCGCAGCCGTTCGAGCAGGGTCCTCACGCGAAACACCATACGCCGCCGACACCTGCCCGTAGGCGCGAACGTCCTCGGCGACCAAGTCGAAAAGTTCCTGAGCCAATTCATCCGCCTGGGCAAACGCGCGCGTCAAGTCGTCCGCGCGATCGGCAAGCGCGGGGTTCGTCGCGCCATAGCGAGCAACCATCCCGCACAGCGAGGCGCCCAGTGCGCCCACAAACGCACTGGCGCTGCCGCCGCCGGGAACGGGCTCGCGCGCAGCCAGCACCTCGGCAAAACCACGACAGGTTTTATCCATCATCTCTTGGCTCATACGCATGCACCTTCAAGTCATATACATCGGTCGGACGGCGACTGCCTGCCGACTGTATCGATCACATAATGGTGCTAAGTCTAGCCCATAAGCACACGGGCGTCAGCGTACCTGGCCATCGCTGAT
>MNQC01000073.1:14826-23679 GCA_001915225.1 Collinsella sp. 60_9 | reverse complement strand
TACCTGGCCATCGCTGATTTCTATGGCACGCGATAGGCGGCGGCAACGCAAGCATGGGACACATGGCCCACCTTTCGAGACTCTCTGGCAGCACAAACCGGGGCATATCTATAAATAAGGAGCCCGTTGGGGCACGGCTGCGCAACGACCACAAACCACGAAAGGATGCATTAACGTACTCATACAACCCACGCACAAAGACATCCGCCGCAAACGGAAACAACGCCCCAACAACATGCGGCGCCATGATGTCACTAACAGACAAGGAGGACGCCACCATGATGAAAAAGACCCTATCAATCCTTTCCCTTTGCATCGCCCTCTTTGCCGCGCTCGCCCTTGTGGGCTGCGGCGGGAGCGCATCGGGCGGCGGCAGCGCCCCCAAGAGCGAGAGCAAGGAAAAGGCCCCCATCGCCAAGAAGACCGACTACATCTGGTTTAAGGTCGAGATGCCCGAGGGCGTCGGCGTAAGCGACTCTGCCGGCAAGAATGCCGACAGGGTCCAGCTCACCTTCCCCGAAGACGAGAACGCCTCGGCCGATCGCTTTATCCCCGTTTGGAAAAAAGCGCTGACGGCCGAGGAATCCCACGCCGACCAGGCGGAAAAGAAGGGGGATACGTTCCAGTGGAAAGATGGCGGGTCCGTCGAGTATAACGGCAGGACGTGGCTCGTCGGAACATACGAGGACAACAGCGGCATCTCAACCATGCTTTTTACCGATGTTGAGCCGGGAAGCGTCTACGTCCTCATCTCGAACTTCGACCAGCACAAGAAAGAAGCCGAGGCACTCCTCAACTCCATCGAGTTCCCCGATGACATGGAAGAGGCAGTTTCCGAGGCACGCGAAGTCGAGATTTCGAGCATCGAGATCAAGTAACGGGACACCCGCACGCGCCTACGCGCACCCGCGCACATGCGCCCCATTAAAACAACGGGCGCCCAACCCGGGGAGGGCCGACAGCACCAGCCCTCCCCTCTTTTGCGCCCGAACATATTGCCACTTAACGGCGCAAATCCGGCCCTCAGAATGGGACACATGGCCCACCCTAGGAGGAGGACACGACCATGAAAAAGAAGGCCTTTGCGATTCTCACCCTCTGCATCAGTCTCTTTGCCGCAGTTGCCCTGGTGGGCTGCGGTGGCAGCGGCGACGCTACCGGAAGTGGCGGTGGCGGCGGGGCAGAAAAGCCAGCCGTGGATATGAGGACCGACTTCATTTGGTTTAAGGTCGAGGTTCCCGAGGGCGTCGAGATTACCGACGTTGCCGGCGACACCGCCGACAGGGCCCAGTTTAAGTTCACCGAGAGCGAGCACGCCAGTGATCGCTTCATCCCCGTCTTCGACTCTGACAAGAACGCCGACGAGCTGTTCGACTACGAGGCAAAGTGGAATGCCAGCTTTGAGTGGACCGAGAATGACCCCGTCAAGTACAACGGCAAGACCTGGCGCAACGCTTCCTACACACACTCGGGCGGCGTGACGACCGAGTACTTCACCGACGTTGACGGTGGCAGCGTGTATGTGCGCATCGACAACGTCGAGGAGCACAAGGACGCCGTCGAGACCATGATGAAGTCTCTGGAATTTGCCGACGACATCGCCGAGGCCAAGACCGAGGCCATGGACGTCAAGCTCGACGATATCGAGATTAAGCGCTAAGCGACTGGCGAGCGCAACGGGAAACACGAGCGCAGCGAAGCAAGCGACAGTAACCCAGCGCTTCGTACCAAGGGAGGGTCGGCTCACCGGCCCTCCCTTTCTTATGCCGGTAGCTGGCGAACGCGAGGATGCCGGACTCCAAAACTATCCCAAGCGCGCCAGTAGCACCAATAGACAAGCGCCTCAGCACGTCCGCCCGCCGATTAATAGCGCCATGCAGACAATTTAAGCCGACGCCTTTAAACATCTGGGCAGTATAGTATCCAAAACGAGCGCATAACCGCACCCTGCGAACGGAGGAGTTATGACCGAACACCACGCCATCAGCCGTCGAGCATTCACGTTGGGCCTAGGACTCGCAGCATTGTCGCCTTTTGTAAGCCTGCCCGAAACCGCGGGATTGGGCCTTCCCGTGCGCGCGGCATTTGCAGACGACGCTGCCACAGCGTCGGACAGCCTCCACAATTTCGTCATTCGCCTTCGCCCCGCGGGCTATTTTCGCACCGCGAGCGTCAACCAAGACGGCAACGTTCGCGGCAACGTCTGCCACCTGTTTAACGACGGCACGTCCAGCAAGCTCATCCTTGAGAACGTAACGACCAAGAAGGACGATACAAACTGGTACGCCATCCGCACCTTGCTCAATTTCGAAGAGCATAAAAAGACGGGCTACAGCATTTGGTCGGTCGACGACGACTCGGACAAAGATGGAAAGGTCATCCACGTATGGGGCGGCGAGTATGACAACAAGCCCAGCCGCGCTTTTGCGTTCGAGCGTCAATCAAACGGAACCTATATCATCCGAGACCGCACGGTCGAGAAAGAAACCGAGAAAAAAGACATTAAGTACCTGGCAATAGAATCGAACGGCGAAGACCAGGACAACAATAAGATCTGCCATAAGAGTAAGAGCATTCCGTGGGAGCTCGAACTTATCGGTTACGACATGAAAAAGAACGATGCCACGGTTAGCAGCCTCGACTGGATCACGTACAGCAGCTACGTCGACGGACCATGTTGGATGAAATACGTCGACGACAACAAGTTCCTCGACGAGCTGAGCATCCCGGGTACGCACGATTCGGGCACCTGCAGCGTGGACAACGACACTGAGCCCCAATCCTCGCAAGTAAAATGCCAGCAGGATTACATTCCCACGCAGTTGCTCGAAGGCATTCGCTATTTTGATATCCGGCTCGGAAAGGGCGATGACCCCGGCATCGACCACGGGATTTTCTACCTACTCAAAAAAGACGGGAACTATCTGCATCTCTCCGATGTCATCGGGTACTTCAAAACGTTTTTGAACGAAAACCCGTCAGAAGCGCTCATCATGCTCGCATCGCGCGGCAACGATGAGGCTACCGACGAAAGCATAACGACGGCCTTCGCCAAGGTTATGGCCGATAACCCCAACCTGTTCTACACGTCGAGCCACGTCCCCACGCTGGGCAAGGTGCGCGGAAAGATCGTCCTGCTGCGTCGATTTGGGCTCGCCGGCAACAGCGTAAGCGGCCACACGTGGGGCCTCGACCTCACCCAATGGGATGACAAGATCAAGGCGCATTCCGGGCAGTCGATGTGTCTCGTCCAAGACGCGCGGGGATTTGAAGCCATAGGGGAAACGGGCAATGAAGAGCCCTATTGCACCAAGGTATATGCCCAGGACAAGTACAAACTCACGGGAACCGACAAGCTCAGCTGGGTCGATAATGCGCTGAAGGAAACGACCGGGCGCACGTGCAACAAGGTGGACGTCGTGGACGATGCCGGGGCCGAGGTGCAAGTCCAGGAGCGTTGCTGGTCTATCAACTACACCAGCTGCACGGGCTTGTCGCACGGAGGCAATCCTTTTACCTCGGCACGAGTAGTCAACGAGCATCTGTACAAGAGCCCGTACATCAATCCCAGCGGCACCGAGGATACAAAGTCAGATTACCTCAAGCACATTGGCATCATCGCATCCGACTTTGTTGATGCGGCGCTGGCCCGGAGCATCTACCAGCGCAATTACAATTACGATACGAAGCACACGCAGTCGGCTTCGTGCTGCCTCCCGACCCGCATGCGCATGACGTACGGCGACTCGCTGAGCGATGCCTCGCTCCAGGATGGCAAGACCGTTGGCGAGGGCCATTTCCGCCTTGTCGACAGCAGCAACGTACTCAACGTGGCGGCTTCGGGCCATGCGTTTACCATCGAATACGTGGATGTCGACGCCTTGGGCAACGAGACCGTTACGGGGCTGCAGGGATCCGTACCCATCGATATCGATCCGCGCGCACTGACACCCCACTTTGAGGGGCTCGAAGGCCTTAAGGCCGGCGAGGATGTGCGCACAAAGGTCGCGGCGCTGCTCGAGGGCAAACTCGAAAACGATGCCTGCACGGCCCATCTCGAGTTTGTGCACGACGCGAACGGCGCTCCGGGCACAGCAATGGCCGAGGGCGAAACATTTGCCGCAGGAACGTACTGGGTGCGCGTGAACGATCTCTTGGGCGACGCGGCGCAGAACTACACGCTCGCCAGCGACGGAGCCGCAAGCTTTACCGTAGCGGCCTCGGACAGTGCAGGCGGCGCCGGCACCGGCAGCGGCACGGATTCCAACGCAGGCAGCGCTGATAAGAACGGTAAGGGCAACAAGGGCAAGGGCTCGGGCGGAAAGCTCGCCGACACGGGCGACAGCTCTGGCGTTGCCGCCGGGCTCGCTGCCGCCGCCGTGGCGACAACGGTCGCCGGCGCAGCAATGCTTGCCAGTGACCGCGACAATACCGAAGACGTTAACGAATAGGCAAGCCAGTCTTTTGGGCGCATCAACTCAATCGGGGCGCAGAATACCGTTCTGCGCCCCGATTTTTACCTTAGCCCGAACGCCGTTATCGGCTACATCACCATGTTCAGTGCATTCACGAACTCCTGAGCTTGGGAGCGGCTGCTCAGGCTAAAGACACAAGCAGTCAACAGCCTGTTACGTAGGAAAACGTCGCGACCCTTGATCCTGTTGACCCCCGTGATGTCCTTAAGATAGACAATCTCGATGTGCTTGCCACCAAAAGTGCCCTTCTTGAGCACCTCAATACGGTTAGGGTAGATCTTGACGTCTTTAAACCTACCCGAACCTTTGTCCTGGAACAGCAGCGTGTTGTTGTCCATACGCGTCACTCCCGCGGGGTTCGCTAAAACTGCCTCTATGGTCACATTTTAACCACCGCAAGGCTCCCATGCGAAGGTGCCAGACAACATAGCAATTCGTGTCCGCGCGAAAACCTTTAATGAAGTGCCCAGCACTTCCCCAACAAAAAAGGGGGGCAGCCCGCTCTTCTGCGGACTGCCCCGTTCCTCTAACTATCGCATCGCAGCGCCAACCGGCTGCGCTTCCCTACTTCCCAAATAGCGCACCCAGCAGACCGCGGCGTTTGGGCTTTTCTTCTCGGTAGGAACCCTCGGCAACCGCTGCAACCTGACGCGGTTGCTCGCCGCCTCCACGGCGCACGATCTGGTACAGGAAGGGCGATTTAACGTATTTGACCTCGACGGGCGTGGCGTGCACGGTGCTCTCACCGGACAGATGCAGGCTCGGGCTGAGCGGCGCCACGATATGCGTTTCGCGCTTGTCGCTAAACACCACCGCGGCCGCGCGGCCCGTCTGGCCGTTTACGGCAATGCGCACCTGCTCGCCATCGCGGCCGTCTGTCGCCGGACGATCGACAAAGTAGACCGGCACCATCACCAGGCCGTCCTTATGTTTGCGGGCCTTGCGCGCCCACATGCGAATGCTCTTTTTATTGAGCCCCAGTACAGCCTCGGCGTCGTTGCCCGCAACGTCGAGCGCCAACTTATCAATGACCACCTGGTCCTTGGTAGACGCATCGACTGAGACAACGCGAAAGTCACCTTCCTGCATGGCGGGATCGAACGGACCGACCTTGGCAAAGTCCCACGGCTCCAAAATGCCCATGAGGCGAACGTCCAGGTAGTTTGCCCTGGGGTATGCCCAGTCGAGCACCTCGTAGTACACCAGGGTTTCCTTGCTCAGGCCCTTGCCCGGGAAGCTCGCCATCATGCGCAAGTCCGCCAGCGCCATGGGGAAATAGAAGAGCATCATGTCGTTTTGGATCGCGTCTTCCACGTCGTGCCCGGCAAAGGCATCCGGATACTGGCGCACCAGCTGCAGCGCGTTGGCACGTGCCTGCTGCGGCGAGATTTCGCAGGGAATACCCTGCTCCGGCACATACTCTGCACCCACGCCCATGGTCAGACGCTTGCTGAAGGTACCGGGCTTGAGCAGGTCGGCAATGCCGATCTTGTTGCCGCAGGACGGGCACTCAAACACACGCTGCGTTGACTCGCCCTCAAAGGACGCTCCGCAGAAGGGACAAGGAATGCTCACGTGCGTCGCTTCTTGGAACTCCTGCGCCGTGCCGCGGTCCTCCCACAGCAGATGTTCCAGGACCGACTGATTGCGCCAGTGCGAATTGAAGAAAAACCAGTCCGGGTCCTCCGGGCGCTCGAGTTGCGACACATGCGTGAGCTTGAGCAGTCCATCCACTACCGTCAACGGCGTATGGCGAATGCCCAAAGCGCTCTTGGGCTCTCCGGCGTCCGCCTGCCACGGAATGACCGCACCGCAATAAGCGCACTCAAAGCTGCGCTTAGCTTGGTGCGAGTACATAGGGCCGCCGCAGTTTTGACATTTAATGGCAAACATCTCGTCCATGGAAACGTCCTCCTTTGCACAGGGGCTGTCGACATTAAGTATGTCGAGCAAACAGGCACATGCCCATACCCATGTGGCCCAAAATGGACCACCCAGGCAGACGAGAAGGCTCGCTCGTTAGCACCGGCAGACTATTGCTGCATTTTCTGAGCATCGGTGCACGGCGCCCCCGCGCGAGCTACACTATCCCCTTAAACATGATTGTGAGGACGACCGCTATGCTATTTGTAAATCGGCTGGTACATACGCTTGTTCCCGGCAGCGAGAGCGAGCCGGTCGATGCATCTTGCCGCACCAACGCGGGCTTTTCCGCAAGCCTCGTCTGCATTGGCCTCAACATCACCCTGTGCTTGGCCAAGGGCATCGCGGGCCTGCTCGCCGGCTCCGTCTCCCTCATCGCCGACGCTTTCAACAACCTCTCCGATGCCTCGAGCAACATCGTGAGTCTGCTCGGGTTCCGCCTTGCCAGCCGCCCGGCAGACGAAGGCCACCCCTATGGGCACGGTCGCTATGAGTACCTAGCTGGCCTGTTCGTCGCCGTCCTGGTTTGCGCCGTCGGCATCAATCTGATCCTCGAGTCGGTCACTAAGATCATCAAGCCTTCCCCCACTGCATATTCGGTGCTCTCGTCTTGTCCATGCTCGTTAAGCTCTGGATGGCAGCGTTCAACCGCACGCTGGGCGATCGCATCGACTCGGAGACGCTCATCGCCACAGCACAGGACTCCAAAAACGACGTCATCACCTCGGGCTCGGTCTTGGTGGCGGCGCTTATTTCGCAGACGACCGGCTTTGACCTCGATGGCTGGGCAGGCCTGGGTGTGGGCATCTTCATCTGCATCAGCGGCATGGGCCTAGTGCGCGACGCCATCAGCCCGTTGCTGGGGCAAGCGCCCGACCCCAAGCTCGTCCAGGCAATCCGCGACAAGATCATGTCCTATCCACAGGTCTTGGGCACACACGACCTGATGGTGCACGACTACGGCCCCGGTCGTCAGTTTGCCAGCGCCCACGTGGAGATGCCTGGCGAGGGCGACGCATTTGAGCACCACGAGATTCTGGACACCATCGAGCACGACATCAAGCGCCAGATGGGCATCGATATCACGCTGCACTGCGACCCCATCGCGACAACCGGCGACGACCTGCGCGGCTGGGTCAAGCGCGGCGTCATGCAGATCGATCCCGCGCTCTCCATCCACGACCTGCACGAGCACGACGGGTTCGTTTCGTTTGACCTTGTGCGTCCCGACGGCTTTGACATATCCGACGAGGATCTGCTGGAGCTCGTCACGCGCATCGTGCACGAGCGCCGGCCCGACGTCTCATGCGTCGTCACGTTTGATTCGGGCTTTAGCTCGCCCGACCGTCCAGCAGAGCAGCTGTAGCCCCGCTCCGCTCGTCCGCTAGTTTCCCTGCGCGCCCGAGATGCCGTTTTGCAGGGCGTTCCAGGCATCCGTCGCCATGTCGCCCAAGTTCTGCGCGGTGTCGCCCAGGTTCTGGGCCGTATCGCCCAGCTCTTGCGCCTTGTCTCCCAACTCCTGTGCCTTGTTGCTCAAGTCCTCCAGCGTATTGGAGCTCGAGCTGTCGGTACCGCTTTGGCCGTCGGACGAGTTGCCCGAGCTGTTCTTGTGCGTGAGTTGAATTTCGAGGTTGCCGTTGTCGTTATAGTAGGCAGAAGTAACGACCCAGTTGGCATCGACGACGGGCGTTGAGCCATCATCGGTCAGGACCACGGCATTCGAAAGATCGGCGCCGCGCGACTTGAGAAGCTTCTTGGCGTTGGACCAGTACTGCCCCGGGACATCGCTCAAATCGACGGTGCTAGACGAGGCGGACTCGGTTTGCTCGGCAGCGGTATCGGCCGTTGAGCTCCCCCGCTTGTTGAGCATGCCCGACACGATGGCAAACACAACCGACAGCGCAAAGAAGATCGCCAGCACGATGAGGATCTTCTTGATCACGCTCGACGAACGCGACGGCCTCTTCTCCTCGTCCTCGCCATATTGCGGAATCGACTTGGGGTACTCGCGATACGGCTCGCGCGACTCGTAACGAGGCTGAGCCGTGCGAGGCAAATACGTCGTCTGCTGAGGCTGCGGAATGGGATTCTGCGGCAGGTCATCATAGGGATTCGGCGTCGAGGCAGCATAAGAATCCTGCGGCGCGTAATCAAACGGATCCGGAGCTGCGTTGCCATAAGGGCCTTGCGAAGATGCAGCGTAAGGATCCTGCACCGTGTCGCCATAGCCCATAACCCGGGTGGGCTCGGTAGAAGGCTGCGTCGCGGCGGGGTCGGTATAACCGGGGTTGGGAACAACGCGGGTCGCATCGGCGCTATCGCCAGCCTGCGCGGAACCGTAGCCGCCCATCACGGTTGTCTTGTCCTGATCCATGCAACGATTCCTTTCCGTCGCGCGTGAGCCTCAAGTTATCCATGCATTCTACCCGCGCAAAAGCCTATGACGGGCAGAGTC
>MNQC01000073.1:0-14754 GCA_001915225.1 Collinsella sp. 60_9 | reverse complement strand
AAAAAGCCCCGCCGCGCCTTGTGGGCGCGGCGGGGCGGGCTAGCAGCTATGGACAGCAGGCTTAAAACAGGCCGGTGATGTTGCCGTCGTTGTCGACGTCGATGTTCTCTGCTGCGGGCACCTTGGGCAGACCCGGCATGGTCAGAACGCTGCCAGTCAGCGCGACCACAAAGTGGGCACCGGCGGAAACCTTGAGCTCACGCACGGTGATGCGGAAGTTCTCGGGAGCGCCCAGGGCCTTGGCGTTGTCGCTAAAGCTGTACTGCGTCTTGGCGACGCACACCGGCAGGTTGCCAAAGCCGTTCTCGCGCAGCTCGGCGAGCTGACGCTTGGCAGCCGGCGTAAAGTCGACGCCGTCGGCACGGTAAACCTTGGTGGCGACGGCCTCGAGGGCATCGGCAACATCGGCGCCGTCCTCGTAGGCAAACTTGAGCTCGCTCGGCTGCTCAATCAGACGCATGACCTCATCGGCCAGGTCGAGCGCGCCCTCGCCGCCCTTGGCCCAGACCTCGGAAAGCTTAACGTTGACGCCGAGCTTCTGACACTCGGACTCGATAAGCGCAAGCTCAGCCTCGGTGTCCGTCGGGAAACGGTTGATGGCGACTACGCAGGGCAGACCATAAACGTTCTGGATGTTGTCGACGTGACGCAGCAGGTTGGGCATGCCGGCCTTGAGTGCCTCGAGGTTCTCCTCGTTGAGGTCGGCCTTGGCGATGCCACCGTTGTACTTCAGCGCACGAGCGGTCGCGACGACCACGACGGCGCTGGGGCGAACGCCCGTCATGCGGCACTTGATGTCGAGGAACTTCTCGGCACCCAGATCGGCGCCGAAGCCGGCCTCGGTAATGGCGACATCGCCAAAACGCATAGCCATACGCGTGGCCATGATGGAGTTGCAGCCGTGGGCGATATTTGCGAAGGGACCGCCGTGGACAAACGCGGGCGTACCCTCGAGCGTCTGCACCAGATTGGGCTTGAGCGCATCCTTGAGTAGTGCGGCCATAGCTCCCTGGGCCTTAAGGTCGCGTGCGCGGACGGGCTCGCCGGCAAAGCTGTAGCCGACGACAATCTCACCCAAGCGTTCCTTGAGGTCGCTGATGCTCGTAGACAGGCACAGGATTGCCATGACCTCGGAGGCGACGGTGATATCGAAGCCATCCTCGCGCGGCACGCCCTGGGCCTTACCGCCAATGCCGTCGATGACGTGGCGCAGCTGACGGTCGTTCATATCGACGACGCGCTTCCAAGTGATGCGCTTAACGTCAATACCGAGCTGGTTGCCCTGCTGGATGTGGTTATCAAGCATGGCGGCCAGCAGGTTGTTGGCAGCACCGATAGCGTGGAAGTCGCCGGTAAAGTGCAGGTTGATGTCCTCCATGGGGATCACCTGAGCCCAGCCGCCACCGGCAGCACCGCCCTTAACGCCAAAGACGGGGCCGAGCGAAGGCTCGCGCAGGGCCACGGCGCTCTTGACGCCGCGACGACGCAGACCGTCGGCCAGGCCGATGGTCGTGGTGGTCTTGCCCTCGCCTGCAGGCGTGGGATTGATGGCGGTCACGAGGACAAGCTTGGCCTGATGATCAGTTGGCTCGTTGAGCAGGGAATAGTCGACCTTTGCCTTGTCAAAGCCGTACGGAATCAGATGCTTAACGTCGACGCCGGCGTTCTTGGCCACCTCGGTAATAGGCAGCGGCGTAACAGAACGTGCGATTTCGATGTCAGTAGGCATGGGCGGTCCTTTCGTTACCGGATGAGAAAAAGACCAATCCAGCATAGCACGGGCGCGCAATAGTAAAACACCCGCAACCGACGAACGGCGATATGTTTACCCGATGCCCAGCGATAGCCTACAGATGCGCTAAAACAAGCCCATTCCTACAGGGTCGGTTCAATACCCAAATGCTCGAATGTGCGCAGGGTTGCCTGGCGGCCCTGCGGTGTGCGAATCATCAATCCGCACTGCAGCAGGTAGGGCTCGTAGACATCCTCAAGCGTACCCGGGTCCTCGCCCACCGCGCTGGCAAGGGTCGTAAGTCCCACGGCACGACCGGAGAACGTCTTGGCGAGCGTCTCCAAAATGCGAATATCCATCCAGTCCAGGCCGAGCTCGTCGATCTCAAAGAACTCGAGTGCCTGACGGCAGATATCGAGCTCGATGGGGCCGTTGCCGCGCACCTGCGCATAGTCGCGCACGCGCTTGAGCAGGCGGTTGGCAAGACGTGGCGTGCCGCGCGAACGCGAGCCGATCTCGAGTGCACTGGGGTGGTCGATCGTCACGCCCAGGATGGTTGCCGAACGCGTCACAATCTGGGCGAGCTCCTCGACCGTGTAGTAATCCAGGCGATATGAAATGCCAAAGCGGTCGCGCAACGGGCCGGTCAACATGCCCGAGCGGGTCGTTGCCGCTACCAGCGTAAACTTGGGGATATCCAGGCGAATCGAGCGCGCCGCCGGACCCTTGCCAATCACGATATCGAGGGCAAAGTCCTCCATCGCGGGGTACAGGACCTCCTCGACCGAACGGTTAAGGCGGTGGATCTCGTCGATAAACAGCACATCACCCGGCTGCAAGTTAGTAAGGATAGCCGCCAGGTCGCCGGTGCGCGCGATGGCCGGACCACTCGTCGTCTTGATCTGAGCGCCCAGCTCGTTGGCGATAACGGTGGCCAGCGTGGTCTTGCCCAGGCCCGGAGGACCCGAGAAGATCACGTGGTCGAGCGTCTCGCCGCGGCTCTGCGCTGCCTCGATGAGCACGCGAAGGCTCTGCTTGATATGCTCCTGACCGCAGTAGTCATCCAAGCGCTGGGGGCGCAAAGTGCGGTCGACATCGAGGTCTTCGGCCGTCAGCTCCGAGCCCACCATGCGCTCGCCGTGCGCCATGGATGCCGCCGGCGAGTTGCCGGGCGTCGCCCACAGGTCCTGAGAGTCATCGGCTTCCCACATCACGCATCCATTCCGAGTCGCTTAAGCGCCGCGCCGAGCAGATCCTCGACACGCATATTCTGCCCATCATACCCGCTCAGGGCAACATCGGTCTCCTGCGGGCTAAAGCCCATGGAAAGGAGTGCCGCACGGGCATCATCGATCGCCGAGGGAGCGGCAGCGGGCACGGGCATCGCAACCTGTCCGGGAATCACGTCGACCGGCACAAAGCCCTTATCCTTGGCAAAGGTGCTCTTGAGTTCCAGGATCAGGCGCTGAGCTGTCTTTTTGCCCACACCGAGTACCTTGGCCATGCCCTTGTCGTCCTCGGCCATCACCAGCGAATACAGCTGCCCCACGGTATAGGTGGAAAGCACGGCGAGCGCCAAGCGCGGGCCAACGCCCGAGACGGACACGAGCCGGTCGAACATCGTGCGCTCATCCTTTGAGGAAAAACCGAAAAGTGTCATGGCGTCCTCGCGCACCTGCATACGCGTGTAGAGGCGGACCTCGCCGCCGGGCGTCGGCAACGTGGCCGCAGTGCTGCCCGAGATGCCGAGCTCAAAGCCAACGCCCGACACATCGACGACAGCAGAACTCATCGTGGCCTCGACAAGCGTTCCGTGGAGCTGGGAAATCATCAGTATCCGGTTCCTCTCTGTTGATAGAACTCGCCACCGGTGAGGGCGCGGGTGCGGCTGAGGTTTACGTGGCATATGGCGCAAGCCAGGGCATCGGCGGCATGGTCGGGATGCGGGTCGTGGTCGAGCTGCGTGAGCGTGCGTACCATGTAGGCGACCTGCCGCTTGTCCGCGGCGCCGGTGCCCACCACAGCCTGTTTGATCTGCATGGGCGTGTACTCGCCAATCTCGAGCGCGCACTCCGAAAGCGCCACAAGCGCAGCACCGCGGGCATGCGCCGTGGGGATGGCCGAACGAACGTTGGCACCAAAGTAAATGCTCTCGACAGCAGCCGTGTCGGGTCGATAACGCTCGACGACATCCTTAAGGTCATGGGCGATATGCGACAGGCGCACCGCGAGCGGACTTCCGGCACTGGTCTCGATGCAGCCGTAGGCACGGCAGCGAACCTCGCCACGCCGCTCCTCGATAATCCCCCAACCCGTATGAGCCAAACCGGGGTCGATGCCCAAGATAACCAAGCCAACCTCCCCTCGCCACAAGCACAGCGCAAGACAAGGCCCCGCGCATCATTCACGAACGTCTGTTCTAGAATAACACAACGGGGCCAAGATGCTTAAAGCAAGATTGCTTCTGCCCTAGTTCTGGCTAAAGAATGGGAACTGCCTCGGATCAACCGGCGGATGCGGCATCGGGCCACCCTGGGGACTACCTTGCGAGCCGCCCTGACCGCCCATCATCTTATCGATGGCGTCCTGAACCTCGCCCTCGAACTTCTTCATTCCCTCGTGTAAACGACGCTGACCGTCCTCAGAGCGCAGCTCCTCCATCTGGTCGGGCGAAATGCCCAACAGGTCACCCAATATGCCCATCATCTCGCCACGCATGCGCTCGCTTGTATCCTCGTCGGCAAAGCGGTTCACCTCGGCGCGCGCCAGCGCATCGACCGTCATGCGTTCCTTGCCGCTCAGCCCCAGGTCGGACCACGCGAGCATGTACGGCCAGGCGCGCTCAACAAACGAACGGGCCGAGACGATCGGCGCCGTCGGCAGCATGCGGCGGGCGGCCTCGCCCTGACGCACGAGCATCAGCAGCAGCGAGCAAGCCTCGGGCTTGCCGGCGGCCATCGGGATGTCGTCGAAAGCTCGATTGCGGTCCACGTGCGCCTCGAGCGCGCCATCGACCTCACCCGGCTCAAGCCCGCCGAGCAGCTGTGCCGCGCGGTCGAGCATATCGACCGGACCGTCGAGCGTCGAGAGCGCCTGCGCCAGCACGCGCTCCATACAATCTTCCACCGCGTTGAGCGTCACGAGCTCTTGGGGCACCACGGCAGACGTGCGGTTGCGCACACGCGCCACAAACTCAAGCGTCGACAGGTACACATCGCCAAAGGGCGCAAAGTCGCCCTGGTAACCGCCGCAAAGCGCCGGCGCCGCCAGCGCATACTCGGTTTTGGACAGCGGGCTCAGCGCCATCGCACCCAGCTCGAGCGCCGTGTCCTCCAGCATGAGGCCCAGCGTGCGCGAGCGCAGACGCTCGGCATCGCTCGCCGACACGTCGCGATCGAGCACACGCGCCGCATCCGGTGCATCGCGCTCGACAGTGCGAATGTGCAGACGCTCGGCAATGGCGCGGACGGCGGCACAGCGGGCAGCCTCGGCCTCCTCCTGCGCCGGCGTAAAGATACGGTTGCGCCCCAGCACCAGGCCAATTACGTTACGCGGACCCAGAGCGTCAACGGCCAGCGCCGCCAGCAGGGATGACGGCAGGTCACCCTCGAGTGCCACCACAGCACGCGACGCACCGTGGGCCCGAGCGTTGTCGCGCACGGCGAGCACCAGCGCCTGCCACAACCACTCCTCGGAACGGAACTCGGGCAGTTCGTGATCTTCCAGGGCATCGAGCATCACGCCGCGCTGAATCTCCTGAACCAGCAGGCTCTCCTCAAAACACGGCGCCTGGGCCACCACGCGACCGCAGTCGTCGAGCACAAACGAACCGCCGGTATACACCGACTCGTCATAGGCACCGACCGGCGCCATGCAGGCAAACCACACGCTGCGCTTGGATGCGATCTTGCGGTAGGCGCCGCTGCGAACGGCGGCAATGGCGGCAGTCTCGCGGTCGGTCATGTCAAACGCGTTGAATTGGAAATACGCGATGAGGTCGACGCCGGTCGGCAACATCTCGAGCTCGCGGTCCAAGTCAAAAATCACGGCGATGCGCACGCCGTCCACGTCGAACACCGGCGGCGCCCAACGCGTGTCGTTGTTCTCGCCACGCTGCAGGGCAATGCTCGAACGCGCCGGCACCACATGACCGTCCTTGAGCATCATGTAGTCGAGCAGCGGTTGGCCCTCAAACGAAACCGCCGCGGGCACGATGCAGATCATGTCAAGCTCCTGGATACGCTCGGCGACACCAGTCAAACCGGCAAGCACGTCGTGCTCAAAGTCGGCAGCGCCCACCAGGCCACCGGGCATGGCGCCCATAAAGAGCGGAGCCGGAACGCACAGCACGCGCGCCCCGCGCTCGTGGGCCAGACGAGCCTGGTCCTCGATGCGGCCGCAAATGCCCTCAATATCACCCAGGCGCATATCGATCTGTGCAAGCGCGAGCTTCATGGCCCAGCCCTTTCCGTCGTAAACCATCAAAATCGTAGTAAAAGCGCCGACCGCATAATGCAGCCGGCGCTTGCATGTGCATATGCTAGCTATGATACCCCGAGCGGGGGCGCGCTCCTAGAATGTCGCGGACCACAGCCCGTGCAGGTTGCAGTAGGCATAGACGGTACCGGTCTTGGAGCCGCCCGCGAAAAACGTCGCGGGTTTCATGCCGGGCTCAAGGTAATGGACCTCTAAGCGGCCCTCGGCCTCAAGGGCGATCCACTCAATGTAGTGCTCGGGCAGGCTGGGGTGCTCGACCGAGCCAACGCGGGCGCGAATCACGTGACCGTCGCGCTCGGTCTCGACAACAGGCACGTGCTTCTCATGCGCCGCGTCCTCAGTGTTTGCGGTCAGCTCCGTGCAACCGGCAGGGGTCGCAACGCCGTCGCCAAGGGCAGCGATGAGCTTACCGTCGGGGTCCTTAAAGAATTTCGCCATGATGTTCTCCTTTGCTGATGTGCCAATGTTCTCGATGGTTCTTATGCCCAAAGGCAGACAAACCATCCACGGCATTGCAAATGAACACATAACGGATCAGGCAAGCGGTCGGGCCAAAATGCGTCGACCGTCCTGCCCACTCCAGCAGTCCCACCCCGCGCGCGGCTAGCGCCCGTCGCCGCCGAGCAGCGCCAGGACATCCTCGCGCGTGAACAGTGCCGACGAGATGCCGTCGCCGCCGAGCACGCTGTTGACCAGATCGCGCTTGGACTCCTGCATCTGCATAATGCGCTCCTCGATCGTGTCCTTGGCGATGAGCTTGTACACGGTCACGGTATGTTGCTGGCCAATACGGTGTGCACGGTCAGTCGCTTGGTCCTGCGCCGCCACGTTCCACCACGGGTCGTAGTGGATGACCACGTCGGCAGCCGTCAGGTTAAGGCCCACGCCGCCCGCCTTAAGCGAAATCAAAAAGACCGGAACCTCGCCCGCTTGGAACTGCGCGACCATCTTGGCGCGGCTCTCCTTAGACGAAGCGCCCGTGAGCTTAAGGAAGACGATGTCCTCCTTGGCCAAGCGCTTACCGATGATATCGAGCATACCCGTAAACTGGCTGAACAACAGGATGCGATGTCCGCCGTCGTGGGCGCCGTGCACGAGCTCCATGCACGTATCGAGCTTGGCGCTCCCCGCCTTGTAATCCTCGTAGTGTAGACGCGGGTCGCAGCAGATCTGGCGCAGCTTGGTGAGCTCGGCGAGCACCTTGAGCTTATCCTTCTTAAACTCGGATGACTCGCGGTGCTGCACCTGTTGGGCGATACGGTCCTGGTTGGCCAGGTAGAGCTTGCGCTGCTCGCCGCCGAGCCGTGCCATGACCGTATCCTCGATCTTCTCGGGCAGGTCGGCCACCACGTCTTCCTTGACACGGCGCAACACAAACGGCGACACGCACTGTCGCCCTCGGCATGCTCGACCGGGCTTTCGAAGCGCTTGGCAAACGACTCGCGCGTGCCGAGCAGGCCCGGCATTAAAAAGTCGAAGATACTCCAGAACTCGGATAGGCGGTTTTCGATGGGCGTGCCCGTCAGGGCAAAGCGCACGCCGGCAGGCAGGCGCTTTGCGGCGCGCGCCACCTGGGTGAGCGGGTTTTTAATGTACTGGGCCTCATCGAGCACCACACGGGCAAAGTCCTGCTCGACGTACTCGTCGATATCGCGCCGCATAAGGTCATACGACGTCACGACCACGTTATGCTCGGCCACGCCGGCAATCTGCACGCGACGCTGCGCCTTGGCGCCCACAATGGCGCACACATCGAGCGACGGGGCAAAGCGCTCCAGCTCGGCAGTCCAGTTGTACACGAGCGAGGCCGGGCATACCACGAGCGTGGGCTTGGTGTCCCCCGCCTCCACGCGCGCCAGAATATGCGCAATCATCTGGAGCGTTTTGCCCAGGCCCATGTCGTCGGCCAAGATGCCGCCAAGGCCCAGGTGTTCGAGCGAGCCGAGCCACTGGTAGCCGTCGACCTGGTAGCCGCGCATCGTTGCCTTGAGCGATGCCGGCACCGTAAAGTCCATCTTGCCGAGCGTGTCCAGGCGCTCGACGGTACGGCGGAACGCAGCGTCGCGATCGGCCTCGAGCGCGGGCGTGCGCGCAAGCATGCTATCGACAAAAAGGGTGCTCGACGCGGGAAGCGACACGCCGTCGAGCAGGTCGACGGCATCGACGCCCAGGTCCTCGGCGAGGCCAAACGCGGCTCGGGCGCCCTCGTCCAGGCGAATGATGTCGCCGGACGTAAGGCGCGCAAACGTTTGATGACGCTTGTACGAATCGAGATAGACGTCGACGTCGAGCAAGTTGCTCTTGACGGTGGCGCGCACCGAGAGTTTGGGCGCAGGGTGCACCGAGATCTGGCGCAGGCGGTCGCTGAGCATGACCTCACCCAGCTCGGACAGGGCAGACAGGCCCTCGGTCAGCAAGCGGAACAGACTCTCGTCATCGCGCTCCTCAAACGCCAGACCGCCCTCGTAGAAATCGAAGTACAGGGCCGCCGTGTCCATAACGCGAAACTCCGCCACCTCGTCGCGGGGCGGCACGCCGGGACGTTGCTCTTCGAAGAGACTGCCCGGAGCGCCCAGGCTAAAGAGATCCGCCGACCAATCGCCGTAGGTAACCGTAATTTTGCAGGTCACAAGCCCGTCGTCGACACCGATTGCCATGGCAAAGCTCGGCTCAGGTGCCACGGTATCGAGCGCGGCAGGCGCGGTGAGGTCGGTGTAGTCGCGCAAAATGGGCAGCGCCATACGACAGAACTCCCCCACCTGGTCGACAGCGATGTGGACCGGCGTGCGACAGGGCAGTAAGCGCGATAGAAACGGCGCCGCATGCTGGGCAAACGCCACATCGGCGCGGCGCGCACGGCGGGTGTCGACCAGATAAGCAACGTCGCCCGAAGCAAAGCAGTATGCATCGGCCGGCAGGCGTAGATCGTAGCTGCCACCAGCCGCCGGCGCGATTTTGGCGGCAAGGAGCGGTGGGCGCTTAGACAGCGCATCGTCCTCCCCTTCCGGAGGCATCTCAACCGCCACGTCATAGGTGCGATGCGTCGTCGTCCCCCGCGACCAGGCGGGCTCAAAAGAGATGCTCTGGCCGCGCAACAGGTCCAGCACATATACGATACTATGCTCGGACAGCGGCAACTGACGCTCGGCGACAAAACCGCTGCGGGCAAAGTCGTACGACGCCGAACGCGAGCTTGTGATGTCATCGAGATAGGCAACTGTCGTCACGACAAGGTTGAGCAGCTTTGTCGACACGTCTTCGAAGGCTTCGGGCGTATGGACAAACGTGAGTTTCTTGCCATAGGAGAACGTGCCGCCGCGCACGTAGGCATCGGCCATGCCGTCGATATCCTTGACCACGTAGGACACCGAACCGCAGCGAATGCGGAACTCGAGCGCCCAGCTAAAGCGGTCGGCGAACAGCGGATTGTAGTACGGCACCAACGAGGGCTCCAACGCCGCTTTGGGGGCGTCGGGATCAACGGCACCGGCAAGCTTGCGGCGCATGCTCGCCAGCTCATCCATGCGCGCGTCCGAAAGATCGGAGAGCGCCGCCATAAGGCTCGGGCTCGTGGGGACGGGCGCTGGAAAGGGAAAGTTGAGGTTGACGGCCGGCGCTTTGGGCGCGGTGCACACGGGCTGTTTCGGCCGCACCGTAAACGTGCGAACCGGTGTGCGCAGCCCCTCAACAGGCTCAATGCCGCTGGTGTCCAGGTACGCCAGCGCTGTGGCGATGGCGTGCTTGCACATGCCGGGGTAGCGATAGGCAGCGGGGCAATCGCAGTCGTAGTCGATCACCTCGTGCTCGTCCATGTCAAGCGTCACATGCGTCTTGTACAGGTCGCCGCGCGAGCCACGCACCGAGCCCTCAACCGTCACGTTTTTGGAGAAGCGCGAGCCGCTGTCCTCAATCGACAGCACGGCGCCGTTGAGCATGAGCGAACGCCCCTTCATAAAGGTGCCACTCAGCGCCGCCTCTTTCCGGAGCGCCTGCACAAACGTCCCCTGCGCCATCACTTCCTCCAATCTCACCCGGGGTAGCTTAGATAACCGTCACGCGGCCTTGGTTGCCGACGATGGCCTTTGCCTCTGCTAGCAGCGGAATCGAGCGTGCATTGACCTTGGCCGGCACCTCAGCACGCAGCACGCGCCCGTCGACTTGCTCAATAAAGATCTCCACGCGGTCGCCGCCCGGGTTGGTGGTGAGCACCGTGGCCAGGCGCGCCATATTGCCCTGGCTAAATCGGCTGTTGGGCACCATGACCTCAAAGACCTTGGGCTTGTTTTTCTCCTCGCTAAGCTCCAGCGGCACAATCTCCTGCGCGATGATCTGGTCGCCGCGGTCCGAGCGCTCGAGCTTGCCCTTAATGCGCACAAACGCGTCGGACAGCTGCGCGCCGGTCTCGGGATCGACCTCGCCATACAGATACCCCTCGGCCTCCTTGTAGGTCTTGGGGAACACCACGACCGTGGCCTCGCCTTCCATGTCTTCGAGCTGCACGATGCCCATGGGGTCGCCGTTTTTGGTCACGCGCTTGGACACGCTCGAGACCATGCCGGCCCACCACAGCGCCTTGCCCTCGGGAATCTCCTGGTTGATGGTGCCACCCGTGGGGTTTTGCACCTCGTATCCGGTGTCGATCTGCGAGAACGAGAAGTCGCGCGCCTTGGCTAGCGCATACTCAAACGGGCGCAGCGGGTGGTCCGAGACATAGATGCCCAGAACCTCCTTCTCCTGGCTCAACTTAAGGTGGCGGTCCCATTCCTGGCCATCCGGATCGGGCACGCTCACCTCGAAGCCCGAGCCCTCAACGTCGCCAAACATATCGAAGAACGACGTTTGGCCGCTCGCGCGGTCCTTCTGGCGCTTTACCGCGGCATCGATGATGTTCTCGGGGTTGTTCTTGTCCACAAAGTGCATCATCTGGCGACGCGGATAGCCCGTGGAGTCGAAGGCGCCTGCCTTGATGAGCGATTCGATCACGCGACGGTTGGCCTGGCTCGAGTCCACGCGCTCGACAAAGTCGTGCAGCGTCTTAAACGGACCGCCCGCCTCGCGCTCGGCGATAATCGCCTGTGCCACGCCGGTGCCCACGCCGCGGATACCGGCCAGACCAAAGCGCACGCCTTCCTTGGTAGCCGTGAACTCGGTACCGGACTCGTTGACATCTGGCGACAGCACGGGGATGCCGTCGTGACGGCACGCCGAGACGTAGTGCACGATCTTGTCGGTCTTACCCGTATAGGACGTCAGAACGGCCGCCATGTACTCATGCGGATAGTGCGCCTTGAGCCATGCCGTCTGCATAACCAGGATGGCGTAGCCGGCGGAGTGCGACTTATTGAAGGCGTAGGACGCGAACTCAAGGACATCGTCCCAAATCTTCTGGGCGACCTCGCGCGTGTAGTTGTTCTTGATAGCGCCATTCATCCAGTGGTCGTAAGTGGTCTCGTCCGAGCCATCCTCCCAGTGGAGCACCGTCGACGTGAGCAGCTTAATCTTTTTCTTAGCCACGGGCTTACGGATACGCGAGTCCGATTCGCCCTTGGAGAAGCCGCACATCTCGACGGAGATGAGCATAACCTGCTCCTGGTAGACCATGGTGCCGTAGGTTTCGCCCAGGATGTCGTCCAGACGGTCGTCGTAGGAGACGGCCGGCTCCTTGCCGTTCATACGGTTGATGTAGGACGAGACCATGCCGGCGCCCAGCGGGCCCGGGCGGTACAGGGCGATCAATGCCACGACGTGTTTGTACTCGGTGGGCTTCATGTTCTTGATCGTGGCCGTCATGCCGGCGGACTCGACCTGGAAGACGCCGGCGGTGTGGCCGGAGCCCATGAGCTTAAAGATCTCGGGATCGTCAAAGGGAATCTCTTCCTCTTTGATGTCGATGCCGAAGTTCTTTTTGATGTTTGCCTTGGCCTTGGAGATAACCGTCAGCGTGCGCAGGCCCAAGAAGTCCATCTTGAGCAGGCCCATGTCGGCGACGGTATGGCCCTCGTACTGGGTAATCTCGACGCCGCCCTTGGTGTCGAGCTTGGTGGGCACGTGCTCGTTGACGGGATCGCGGCAGATCAGAACGGCGCACGCGTGCACGCCCTCGCCACGGGTGAGGCCCTCGATCGAGAGCGCCGTGTCGATGATGCGGCGAGCGTCGTCGTCCTTTTTATAGGCCTCGGCAAAATCGGGGTTAAACAGATCCTCTTTGCCGGGTTGTTTGTCGAGCACCTGCTTGAGCTTGACCTTGGGGTCGCTCGAGACCATCTTGGACAGGCGCTGGCCCATGTAGACCGGGTAGTCCAGGACGCGCGCGGCGTCGTTGATGGCCTGCTTGGCCTTGATGGTCGAGTAGGTGATGACGTGGGTGACCTTCTCGGGGCCGTAGAGCTGACGAACGTGCTCCACGACCTCGAGGCGTCGCTCATCGTCGAAGTCCATATCGATATCGGGCATCTCGGTACGTTGCGGGGACAGGAACCTCTCGAACATCAGGCCGTTCTCGAGCGGGTCGAACGCGGTGATGTTCATGGCGTAGGCGACGATAGCGCCGGCGGCCGAGCCACGGCCGGGGCCGACGCCGATGCCGTTGTCCTTAGCCCATTGCACGTACTCGGCAACGATCAAAAAGTAGGCGGCAAAGCCCTTGTCGCAGATGACCTTGTATTCGTACTCAAAGCGCTCTTTGATGTTGACGCCACCGATCTCGCGCGTGGCCCAGTCGTCGCCATAGTGCTGGCGCAGGCCCTTCTCGCACTCACGGCGGAACTGGCTCTCGTGCGTCTCGCCGGGATCGAGCAACGGAANNCGGCAGGATGATAGAGTCCCAGTCGAGCTCGACGTAGCACTTGTCGGCGATCTCGAGCGTGTTGTCGCAGGCCTCGGGGCAATACGGGAACATCGCCCGCATCTCCTCCTCGGTCTTCATGTAAAACTCCGAGCCGGTCATGCGCATGCGGTTGGGGTCATCGACCTTGGCGTTCATGCCAATACACATGATGACGTCCTGCACGGGCGCATCCTCGCGGCGCAGGTAGTGGAAGTCGTTGGTGGCGATGACCTTGACGCCCACCTGCTTGGCGATATCAATGAGCGTGCGGTCCATCTGCTCGTCAGTCAGGCCGTTGTCGGTGGTGATGCCATGTTCCTGGATCTCGATGTAGAAGTCGCCGGGCTCGAAGGTATCACGGAAGGTCTCGGCCCACTTGATAGCGCCTTCCATGTCGCCGCGGTCGATGTATTTGGGGATGATGCCCGCGATACAGGCGCTCGTGCAGATCATGCCCTTGGCATGGCGGCGCAGGTTGTCGAGCGTCACGCGCGGCTTGTAGTAAAAGCCCTGCACGGCGGCCTCGGAGACCGTCTGCATCAGGTTGACGTAGCCTTCCTGGTCTTTGGCCAGGAGGATCATATGGTAGAGCTCGGGCTTGTGGTCGCGGGCAAGGGTCTCGTCCGGCGTAAAGTAGACCTCGCAGCCAAAGATGGGCTTGATGACCAGGGGCGGTTTGAGCTCGTCGATGTTGCCCTTCTCGTCCCACATGGCCATGTCTTTGACGTACTGGGCATGCTCGCGCGGGTTTGCCTCGGGGTCGGGCTCCGCCAGCTCGTCGCGGCGGTCCTTTTCCAAGAAGGCCTTGTCGTGGCTCCAGGTTTTGTACTCGGGCGTGTTGTGATTGACGGCGTCGCAGGCCAGCGCCAGGTCGGGCACGCCATACATGTAGCCGTGGTCGGTAATGGCCACGGCGGGCATGCCAAGTTCAACGGCACGATTGACCATATCCTGGATACGGGTTGCGCCGTCGAGCATGGAGAAAACAGTGTGATTGTGCAGATGGACGAATGACATGTGATGAGCTCCGATGCGGGTTCGTGTTCTGACTGAACGATTTTACCGCACGGCGCGGACGGCACCCGAACCTAGCCAAACCAACACGGGCAGTCTTTTTGGGACCTTCAAAAAGTGGAATGAGTGCATCCAGATATATCGAGTATTACTGGAACCCCGGCGATACGCTGAATGATTTGTGACGAATAGTCATGTCCATCAAGAAGGCTCGACGCTTCGGGCAGCTCGTCAATCGATATATCAATTCTTGGAGACATGTATTCCTACCATTTTTAAAGAAACAACGGCGGTAATCGCTACCGCGATCGCGCCAATAATGCCGAGTGCTATCTGAATGGGATATAACCCCAACACATATCCAAATATGGAGAAAAACATTGCGGAAAAGAGAGCCCTTACCAGAGACGCGACGGAAAGGACCGTCGCGCGGAGATCGTCCGCTATCGCGTCTTGGATTAAGTTTTCCGAAGTGATGTACACCACTTCTGGGAGAAAGCAAAGCGCCATGCTAAGGACAAACAAACACAGCGGATTTGAAGCGAACCACGGAAGAATCATGAAAAGACCAGCCTCGATTAGCATCGAGCCGAGCATGGTATTTCTTTTCCCGAAACGCGATGAGAAGAAATCTGCTGCAATGTAGGCCGTCGCATTTACTGCATAAGATGCACCGAAAAAGATT
>MNQC01000123.1:12808-22397 GCA_001915225.1 Collinsella sp. 60_9 | reverse complement strand
ACCCACCGTCGTCTCAAGACCGGGGCGTCCGAGCAGTTCGGGTCCGATATCCTGCTCGTTAAACCTAAAACCAAAGGAGTACATAATGATCAAGAAGGTCATGGAGGACTACAAGGTCCTGTTGCGGAGCATTCCCGCGGCAACGGTTTCGCTGTTTTTCGTGAGCGTCATCATGATGAACCTGCTGGCCAACAAAGAGCTCATCAGCCTGCCGTATCTGGCGCTCGACTGTGGCTTTGTGGTGAGCTGGGTTTCGTTTTTGTGCCAGGACATGATCTGCAAGCGCTTTGGCGCCAAGGCATCCATCAAAATCTCTATCCTCGCGCTGCTGGTCAACCTGGCCGTGAGTCTGTGCTGGTGCCTACTACGACACGGGCATGATCGAGGTCAACACTGCCCTTAACGCCACCATCGGCGGCACCTGGTACGTGGTGCTGGGCTCTTCGCTGGCAATGCTCGTTTCTGCCGTGGTTAACTCCACGCTCAACCAGTCGCTCGGCCGTATGCTCAAAAAGAATAATTTTGCGAGCTTCGCCTTCCGCTCCTATGTGTCCACGGGTGTTGGCCAGTTTGTCGACAACCTGGTCTTTGCCATTGTGGTGAGCCACACGTTCTTTGGTTGGACCTGGGTGCAGGTCCTTATGTGCTCGCTGACGGGTGCCGTTGCCGAGCTGCTGTGTGAGGTCTTCCTGAGCCCCGTGGGCTACAAGGTCGTGCGCGGCTGGGAGCGCGAGAATGTGGGCTCCGAGTACCTCGAGCGCCACGCAACCGCCTAAGGAGCAAGTATGCGAGTTTTGATTACGGGTGCTTCGGGCGGTATCGGAGCCGCATGCGTGCAGCGCTTTTTGGACGAGGGCCACGAGGTCGTGGGCTTTGATCTGCTGCCGGCGGCGATCGAACACGAGCGCTACCGCCATCTGATTGTTGATGTTCGCGAGCCTAACTCGTTTCCAGGCGACCTTGAGCCTCAGGTGATCGTGAACGTTGCCGGTACGCAGGATTCGGCCGATGACATCGCCGCCAACCTGTATGGCACCATCAACGTGACCGAGCGCTACGCCTTTGCGGGGGAGGGGCTTGCCGCCAAGCCGGCGCCGGCTATCAAATCCGTGGTCAATGTGGGGTCGGCGAGCGGGCATACGGGATCGGAGTTTCCTGCCTATGCTGCCAGCAAGGGCGGCGTTATCGCCTACACCAAGAACCTTGCAAACCGTCTGGCGCCGCAGGCTATCGCCAACAGTGTGGACCCGGGTGGCGTTATCACGCCGCTCAACCGTTGCGTGATGGAAGACGAACACCTGTGGAACCAGATTATGGAGCTCACGCCGCTTAAGCGCTGGGCCACCGCCCAAGAGATCGCCGAGTGGATCTACTTTGTGGGCGTGACCAACCGGTTTATGACCGGGCAGAGTCTGCTAATCGATGGCGGCGAGGCCGGCCGCACACAATTTATTTGGCCCGAATAGGAAATGCGCCCGATGGAAAGCCGTCGGGCGCATTTTTGATGTATCGATTGTTAGCCGAGGCAAGTCCAGTTGACGGGGGTCGAGTCGTGCTGTTCGAGTAGCCGATTGGCTGCCGAGAAGGGACGCGATCCCATAAAGGCGGGGAGTTCTGCCGTGGCACGGTTGGCCGAAAGCGGCGAGGGGTGCGTAGAGGCCAGGCAGAACTTGCCGGTTGTCTTGCCCGCACCAGTTGCGACGATCTTGCCTTCGACCATCTGCTGGGCAAAGCGACCCCATGTCAAAAAGACTACCGGCTGGGGCAGCTGGCAGCAGCGTTCGATAACGTAGTCGGTCAGGGTGCTCCAGCCCAGTTTGGCGTGCGAGTTGGCGGCATGCTCGCGCACGGTGAGCGTAGTGTTGAGGAGCAGGACGCCCTGCTGTGCCCATGGGGTTAGGTCTCCCGTGGCGGGAATGGGGCAACCCAGATCGGCGTTGAGTTCCTTGTAAATGTTACGCAGGCTCGGCGGTAGCTTGGTTTGCGTCTCGGGGACCGAGAACGACAGCCCCATGGCCTGGTTGGGTCCGTGATAGGGGTCTTGACCCAAGATGACAACCTTGACCTGGTCGGCCGGCGTGTAGGCGAGGGCATTGAGGATGTCGTCTTGTGCCGGGTAGATGGTTTGCTCAGCACGCAAAAGGGCGATGCGCTCGAGCAGCTGGTTCGTAGTGTCACGTACCGGCTGCGGCGCATCGCCCAACCAAGTTGCTATGTTGCGGTCGCGGGTCGCGGCGTCCATGGGGCTCCTTTACGTCAGATGCTCTGCTGGCATCTATTGTAAAGGCGCCCCGGTTGCCTTTATGCCACGGCTGTATGAAGAGTGGGGTCTACGAGACGTGCTCGGGCGCTCCTGCCATGCGAGCCTGTTCATGTGCGCGGAGGCGCGGAAGCTCGACGGTTGCCACCATGACACCGGTGAGGATGAGGGCGGCGCCAAAGAAGGCGATGGGGCTCAGGACCTCGCCGACCAGGAAGAACGAAAAGACGGCGGAGCATACCGGCTCGAGCGAGAAGGCGAAACCGGTGGTCTCGGCAGGCACGTGGGGCTGCACGAGTGTCTGGGTGATAAAGCCGTAGGCAGAGCAGATGAGTGCGAGCGCGACGACGACCACGATTTCGCCCGGCGTGCTGGGAAGCGTGAAGCCGCCAAAGGTGAATGCCGCGACGCCCGAGAACAAACCGCCAAAGCCTAGCTGCCAAACGCCCAGAGCCAGCGGATCGACTTCTTCGACAAAGCGCTTGGCCACGATAATGTGGCTGGCATAGATAAAGGCCGAGAGCAGCATGATGATTGCGCCGGGATTCAGGCTGGTAAAGTCGGCGCCCGAGAGCAGCAGCATGCCGCAGGTGACGATAGCCGTGCCGATGAGCACCTTGCGCTCGGGGGCGCGACGCAGCAGGGCTGCGTTGGCAAACGGCACGATCACGACCGTCAGGCTCTGCAAAAAGCCGGCAGTGGAGGCAGAGGTGAGGCTGGAGCCCAGGCACATGCAGGTGAGCTCGGTTGCCATAATGGCGCCGATGATGGCGGCACGGACCATAAGGTCGCGGTTGATGCGCAACGCGTGCTTGTGGAAGAGCAGCAGGCAGACCACAAAGGCGATGATGCAGCGTAGCGCGACGATGCTCGTGGCGTTCATGCTGTCCATGCCGATCTTCATGAGGGGATACGAAAAGCCCCATGCGACGGGAACGGAAAATGAGAGCGCGATTGCTTTTTTGCGATCCATGGGACTCCTTTTGTTACAGAACGGTTTCGCAAAGAGGATTCTGCTCCCAGATGTGGATGTAGTAAAGCGAATGTATCTTCAGTATGATTAAGAAATACTAATGTTGGCAGAAAAAGCCCTGGCAAAACGTTTTACGGCTGCATTGATGTGGAGGCGCGATGGCATCGCGGTATCAGATTGTATGTATGGTGGTCGATTGCGGCAGCCTGAAACGTGCGGCCGACGAGCTGGGCTATACGCAAAGTGCGGTGAGCCAGGCCGTCAGGGCGCTCGAGCGTGAGCTGGGTACCACGCTTATCGAGCGCGGTAAGCGGGGTGTGTCGCTTACGCGCGATGGCAAGCAGTATCTGCCGTATCTGCGACAGATCGTAACTGCCGAGGCTGAGCTTGAGGGCAAGCGCCAGGAGCTGCTGGGGCTTTCGTCGACCGATATTCGCATTGCGACGTTTACCAACGTGAGCCGAACCGTGTTGCCGCGCGTGATTCGCGACTTTGGAGCCCTGCACCCGGGCGTGCACTTTACCCTCAAGCAGGGCGATTACACGCGCAACGCCCAGTGGGTGCACGATGGCGTGGTCGATTTTTGCTTTACGGCACGCGGGTTTACCGCGGGGCTCGAGAAGCGCGTGGTCTATCACGACGAGTTGGTGGCATTGCTGCCGGCCGCGCATCCGCTGGCGGCAAAGGAAAAGGTGACGCTCGCCGACCTGGCTTCCGATCCGTTTGTGCTTCTGGATGAGGGCGAACAGAGCCTGGTGCTCGATGCATTCGCGGCGCATGGCCTGTCGCCGCACGTGACGAGCGAGGTCACCGACGACTACACCATCATGGCGATGGTGGAGGAGGGCCTAGGCGTGAGTATGCTCTACCGTCGTACTGTGGAGGGCATGCGTGCCGATATTCGCGTACGTCCCATCATGCATGCCCCCTCGCGCGACGTGGTGGCCGCTTGGCGCAGCTGGGACACCATGCCCATCGCCACGAGGCGCTTTATCGACTATATGAGCTCTCATATTGTCAATTAATGACTGGCGTGGCGTTGAGTGCGGTGTTTAGCGGGCTGTTGCTTTGGCTTGGGTGGCGCGATAGGTGCGTGCCGGGTGGCAAAGTAGTACCGCCACGACCATAAAGAACGCCGTGGTGCCCAGGCTGATGGGGTAGACCATCATGATGTTCGCAAAGGTGCGGAAATGCGGGAACACGCAGAACACCCAATAGAAGCGGATGCCGCAGACGCAGATCATGGTGATGAGGGCGGGCGTGAGCGAGATACCAAAGCCGCGCAGGTAGCCTGACATGTTTTCGTAGAACATGCTAAAGGCGTACGCCGGGAAGATCGAACATACGCGGATATAGCCGATCGAGACGATGTTGGGATCGCTGTTGAACAGCGACAAGATCTCGCGCCCCAGGCCGACAATAACGATAATTGTGGTGAGCGCGACGATACCGCCTTCGACTAGGCAGACCTTGAGCGTCTTGGTGCAACGGTCGATCTGGCGGGCACCGTGGTTTTGTCCCACAAAGGTGGTGCAAGCCTGGCTAAAGCTGTTGAGCAGGTTGTAGCACACGTACTCTAGACTCATGGCGGCGCTCGATGCCGCCATGACTTCGGTGCCCAAGCTGTTGATGGCAGACTGGATGATGATGTTGGCGACGGCAAAGACGGCGCTTTGGATGCCGGCGGGCAGGCCGATCTTGACGATGCGCTTGAGGGCGACGGGGTCGATAGCTAGGTCGCGCGGGGTGACACGGACGACGGAGTCGGTCTTGAGCAGGCGGATAAAGAGCGTAGCGGCGCTGACGGTGTAGGCGATGGCGGTGGCGATGGCGACGCCCGCGACGCCCCAGTGAAGTACGGGGACAAAGATGAGGTCCAGGCCAATGTTGAGGACGGTGGACACGGCAAGCGCCTGCAGCGGCATGCGGGTGATGCCGACGGAGCGGAAGATCGCGGCTTCAAAGTTGTAGAGCAAGATTGAGGGCATGCTGAGCAAAAAGACGCGTAGATAGAGCGAAGCGAGCGGCATGGTTTCGGCGGGAACGTTGAGCGCGGCGAGCATGGGCTCGGCAAAGATCTCGCCCAGAGCGATGACGACAAAGCCCACGAGCGCCATTAAAATCGATGTATGGACGGCGCGTTTGACCATGTTCTGATCGTTGCGGCCGATAGCGTTGGCGATGACCACGTTGGAGCCAAGCGATATGCCAATAAACAGGTTGAGCATAAGACTGGTAAGCGGAACATTGGAGCCGACCGCCGCCATGGCGAGGGTTCCCTGGTCGCCCGAGAAGTTACCGATGATGACCGTGGCGATGAGGTTCGACAGCTGCTCCAAGATGCTCGTGGCGGCCACGGGGAAGGCGAACAGGGGAATAATGTGCCACAGCGAGCCGGTGGTCATGTCAATGTGCTTAGATGCGGTATCAGCCATACGCTCTCAATCTCTAACATGCTATTTCGTGCTTATTTGCGCAGACGATGATACTCCTAATGCAACCAGTCGGCACTTAGGGACGTTCCTTTTCTGCCGGCAGCTGGGGACACTCCTTGTAGTCATTGGGGACGTCCTTAAACGACTAGTCATTCAAGAACGTCCCCAATGACTAGGTGGGAAAGGCGTGCGACAATGGTGGGCGTTGTGTTGTTCGCGCTAAGGAGTTGCCATGTTGTTGTGTCCCGTTTGCCATGAGCCGTTGGTGGACAATGAGCGCGGTGCTGCATGTGCGGGCGGACACCGGTTTGACCGTGCGCGCGAGGGCTATCTATATCTACTGCGCTCGTCCAAGAGCGGCGACTCCATGGGCGATCCCAAGTCACAGGCGCGCAGCCGTCGCGACTTTCTGAACCGCGGTTACTATGCGCCGTTGCGCGATACGATGGTCGAGCTCGTGCGCGAACGAGCTCAGCGGTGCGCGGCTACGTCGGACAAGCCGCTGCCCTTGCTCGACATTTGCTGTGGCGAGGGCTATTACACCAGTGCCATGGGCGCGGTGCCGGGCGTGGATGCTTACGGTTTTGACCTGGGCAAGGAGATGGTGCGCCTGGCCGCCAAGCGCGGCGATGCGACCTACTTCGTGGCCAACATGAAGGACATCCCCGTGGCCGATGGCGCCTTCGATATGGTGACCGAGCTCTTTGCCCCCTTTAACGAGCGCGAGTTTGCCCGCGTGCTGGCGCCTCTACGACACGCCGTACCTTAACGATGAGAAGCTGCCACAAACAACGGAGCTCAAGCTGGTTGGAACGCAGCGGGTGTCCGCGAATATTACGCTTCAGACCCAGGCCGATATCGAGGCGGTGTTCCAGATGACGCCGTACTACTATCGCACGCGCCCTGCCGACAAAGAGCGCCTGGCAAACCTGGACACGCTCCAAACCGATATCGACTTCATCATCGCCGAGTACCGCCACAGCTAACAACCAGCCAAAAAAGGGACAGGTTTATTTTGGTGGGTTTTATCTAGGCAAACGTAAAGGGCCGACCGCGGAGATGCGCGATCGGCCCTTTTTAGTTGCTTGGCTGCAGAGGTTATGAGAAGCGAGCGCTTATAGGCGGTCCTTGTTCTCGGCCTTAACGGCGTGTGCCTGCTGAACAAAGAACAGGTCGTACACCACGATGACAAAGGCGCCAAAGTTGATGGCGTCGCCGCCAAACGCGGGAAGCGTGAGCACCGCTTGGGCAAGCGTGGCGACCGCGGCAACAATACCGAGCTTAAACGCGCCGTCCACCTGCGAAGGCTTGTTGGCGCCCTTGATACCGGCGACGCCTGCGGCAAGGTCGACGAGACCCTTGGCGATAAGCACGACCGCTGCGAGCGTGGCGTACGAACCGTACGTGGAATCGAGACCGCCCGTGGCGATACCGACGCCGGCGGTGACGAGGCTGGCGATGCCCAAAACAAAGTAGATGAGAGCAAGGATTTTGAGAGTCTTGCGAGTGAAGCTCATGGCTGGTCCTTTCGATACGAGTACGCCAACTTGGCGCACCCAATGTACTGCACATATGGTGAAGCACATTGTAGTTCAACGCGGCGATGCATGCGTTTGAAAGCGTCTCTTGCCCGCACGGTCCAACCTTTCAAAAAAGAAAGCTGGGCGTAAGTCAAATCGATGGCGGCGTATGCGCGGCGCTGCGATGATGGGGCCATGGTAAGAGCTGGACCGAAGGAGGAGCCATGATGTACGGAGCAGGGCAAGTGCGTGAGCCGCGGTCGTTGGGAAGGCGCATGGGTGATTCCGTGATCGCTGCTGTGTGCACGGGATTGATGGCGGTGCTTTGCATTGGGATGCTGTGGGCCATGTCGCATGTGGGACAATAGCGGACGGTTGGGTGCCGACATAAACGGTGCCCTGCGTATTCGTTTTGCTTGTTAAGGAGTGTCCATGGGCGTCGTCGATCCCTTATCTGTTGCTCGGGCCGCGGGGCTTGAGCTGATCGGGAAGCCCGAGGGCCTCACGCTCACCGACGGCACGATGGAGCTGCGCGCCGATTTTGGCCGCATGCTGCCGCGACTCAAGCAGGGCCGTCTGCAGCAAGAGCTGTTGGTAAAGGCTGCGCGCACAAAGGGCATCGAGCGACCATGGGCAATTGACGCTACGGCAGGCTTTGGCGAGGATTCGCTGCTGTTGGCGGCCGCGGGCTTTACCGTCGATCTGTATGAGCAGGACTGCGTGATCGCGGCGCTCCTCAAGGATGCCTTGGATCGCGCGGCGGATGATCCGGCGCTTGCGGCTGCCGTGGCACGCATGTGCTTACATGCGGGCGAGGACAGCATTGCGGGCCTTCGTCAAACCGTCGAGCTGGTCGAGCAGGGCGAGCTCGCAGCACCCGACGTGGTGTACCTGGATCCCATGTTTCCCGAGCGCACCAAGAGTGCAGCGGTCAAAAAGAAGTTCCAGCTCCTACATCATCTGGAGCAGCCATGCGCCGACGAGGAATCGCTGGTCGAGGCGGCGCTTGCTGTGCATCCGCGCAAGGTCGTTATCAAGCGGCCGGTAAAGGGCCCGCTGCTTGCCGGCGTTAAGCCGAGCTATCAACTTGCGGGCAAGGCCGTTCGCTACGATGTTTTGGTGCCGCCGCGCCCGTAGCTTGTGTGCGATGGCTGGCGCTCCGTCAGTGCCGTGCCAATGTGGGGTCTATTTCCAAGGGTGCGACGTCAAATGCCAGCCGCCGCAGTATTCGCATTTGTAGCAGGCCAAGCCACGCCGCCCGCGGTTTTCACATTCGGCCATAACAGCCTCGGCCTCGACGCGCGTGTCGTAACGGTTTTTGCGCTCGCACGACTTGTAGCGCCAGGCCTCATCGCGCTCGGCGTCCAGGGCGTCGCGGCGCTCGTCTTCGCGCGCAAACAGGTCACTCATATCGCCGCCCGTGGCAGCGCCTAAAAACTCGCTTTTGGCTTTTGACCAAGCGGCTCGCTTTTTGCTCCCCATCTGCTTCGCGCCCCTCTCCAAACGTTGGTATCATTGCTCAATCAAAGTGATACCAATAAACGTGAGGTCGCCGCGTGATGATCAGAAAAACCCTCGATACCGACATTCCCGCCGTCATGGCTATCTATGACGCGGCCCGCGCCTTTATGCGCGCGCATGGCAACGCCACACAGTGGCCCGAGGGCACGCCTTCTGCCGAGCAACTGGCTGCCGATATCGCCGCCGGTGGCAGCTATGTGTGCGAAGTCGATGGCCGCGTGGTGGCGACGTTTGCCTTTTTGCCGGGCCCGGACGAGTGCTATGACGTAATTGAGGATGGTCAATGGCGCAGCGACACTCCGTACGCCGTGCTGCACCGTGTGGCGTCCGATGGCACCGTGCACGGTATCGCGGCTGCGATGTTTGCCTTTGCCAAGGAACGTGCCGATCACCTGCGCATCGACACGCATCAGGACAACCTGCCCATGCAGGGTGCCATCTTAAAGGCTGGCTTTGAGCGCTCCGGTATCGTCTGTGTGTCCGACGGCACGGTGCGTGTCGCGTTCGATTGGCTACGCGAGGCATAAGAGCGAGGACGCGTATCAATAATTCGTGCGAACGAAAATGGTCCCACCCGGGGCTATTTTCGTTCGCTGTGCTGTTTTGAAAGCCGGCTTTCGCAAGGCGCGAACCTACGAAAATCGCCGCGCGGCAACGCGGAGCGATGAGCTCGGTCGGGGGATAGGGCCCGCTTCGCCCGCCGGCCCGTAAATTGTATCATCCAGTGTGGAGCGTGAACGCCCGTTGCCGCGTGCGATGGGCTTGCAATAAGAGGAGAGCCATGTCGAAACAAGCGGTCGTTGGAATTGTGGCGCATGTCGATGCCGGCAAGACCACGTTGGCCGAGGCCATGCTGTTCAACGCTGGTCGCATTCGCAAG
>MNQC01000123.1:0-12622 GCA_001915225.1 Collinsella sp. 60_9 | reverse complement strand
GGCATACCGAAACCCTGTGGCGCCTGCTTGCGCGCTATGACATTCCGACGTTCATCTATATCAACAAAATTGATTTGGAGAATCCCGGCCGCGATGTTTTGCTGGCGCAGCTTGGGCAACGTCTTTCCGAGGGCTGCCTGGATGCCAACGAACTGTTGGCGGGCGGCACCGTTCAGGAGGACGCTGCTGCGTTGGACGAGGCGGCGCTCGAGGAGTTTCTTGAGGCGGGTGAGCTTTCCGCCGCGACGCTGTCGCGCATGGTTGCCGAGCGCAAGCTCTTTCCTTGCTTTGCCGGATCGGCGCTCAAGGACCAAGGCGTGGACGAACTGTTGGATGGCATATGCGCGCTGATACGCGAACAGGCATGGCACCCGGAGTTTGCCGCGCGCGTCTATCGTGTCAGCCGCGGGGATCGCGGTGAGCGCTTGGCTTGGGTTAAAGTGACTGGCGGCACGCTGCGTGCCAAACAGGTGATTAACGGACGCTCCGGTGCCGAGGCATGGGAGCAAAAGGTCGACCAGGTACGCATCTATAACGGCGAAAAGTATGAGCTTGCCCAGGAAGTTGCCGCTGGCGGTATTTGTGCCGTGACGGGTCTTGCGCACGTTCGCCCGGGGGACGTCCTGGGCGCAGAGCCCGCGGGCGATGCGCCCGTCATTGCGCCAGTTCTCACCTATACGGTGCTTCCGGGCGAACACGATGTCCACGCGGTGTTCAAAGCACTGACAGAGTTAGCGGACGAAGATCCTATGCTCGGCGTAAGCTGGAATACTCATCTGGAGCAGATTCACCTGCAGCTGATGGGCGCCGTGCAACTCGAGGTCGAGCAGCGGGTGTTGGCAGATCGTTTTGGCCTTTCGATTGCGTTTGAGCCCGGCGGCATTCTCTATAAGGAGACTATTTCGCAGCCGGTCGAGGGCGTGGGCCACTTTGAGCCGCTGCGCCACTATGCCGAGGTACATCTGCGTTTGGAGCCGTTACCGGCGGGCTCGGGCGGGCAATTTGGCACCGTGACCTCGACTGACGAGCTCGACTTGAACTGGCAGCGTCTGGCGCTCACCAACGCCATGGAGCGCGATCACCTGGGCGTGCTGACCGGCTCGCCCGTCACCGATGTGCGCATTACGCTCACGGGCGGCCGTGCGCATGCCAAACACACCGAGGGCGGCGATTTTCGCCAGGCCACGTACCGCGCGATTCGCCAGGGGCTCATGCAGGCGCGTGAGGCGGGCGCGGCGGTGCTGTTGGAGCCGTGGTACCACTTTGAGCTCGAGGTGCCGGGGGAGTGTGTGGGCCGGGCGCTTTCGGATGCTACGCGTATGGGTGCCGAGTACGAGCCGCCGACGATGGCGGGCGATCGGGCGACGCTTGTGGGTCGCGTACCGGCATCCGAGGTGCAGGATTACGCGCTGGAGGTGGCTGCCTATACGAGTGGCCGCGGGCATCTGTACCTGGAGTTTGCCGGCCACGCGCCCTGTCATGATGCTGAGCGCGTAATTGAGGCGGCCGCCTATAAGCCCGAGGCCGATCTGCCCAATACGCCCGACTCGGTCTTCTGCTCTCATGGCGCCGGCTACACCGTCAAGTGGCACGACGTCCCCGCCACGGCGCACGTAAAGGTCGATCCCGCCACCTTTCGCCCCTGGCGAGCAGCAGACGCCGAGTTTTTCGGCCACATGTGACAAAGGGACAGTTCCTTTGTCACATGCTATTGGTATAACTCGGTACAAGTTGGTATAACTATTGCCAAGGTTTGCCAATCCGAGGAGGCCGACATGAATCCAAATCCCTTTAAGCCCACGGCTGGCAAGCGGCCTCCGATACTCATCGGTCGCGAGTCGGTCATCGAAGATTTCGAGGAAGGGCTCGATAACGGCGCCGGAGCGCCGGGCAGGCTCATGCTCATTACGGGAAACCGCGGTTGCGGCAAGACGGTTCTCCTGCGGGAGCTGCAACGTCTAGCCAATGAGCGCGGATGGGCGGTTGTCTCCGATTCCGCTTCGCTTGGCTTATGCGACCGCTTGGCCGATGCACTTCGCTCGAATAAACCCGTTGTGACGTCAATGGAACTCGGTCCATCATTCGGGCGCATGTCGGTCGAGGCGGCGCGTGCAAAGGGTGAAACGCTGCGCGGGCTGGTCAACGAGCGCCTTAAGAAGCTCGATCCAGGCAAAGGCATGCTGTTTGCGATTGACGAGGCACAATCGGCGTCTATCGAGGAGCTGGCGGCCCTTGCCGTTCTCTATCAGCAGGTGCTCGGAGACCAGGATGCCACGGGCTTGTCCGATAGCGACCAGCGCGGTCTCGCGCTGGTGTTTGCCGGCTTACCCAGTATGGTTGACGATCTGCTCGAAGAGCCGAGCGTGACGTTTTTGCGGCGTGCCCAGCAGCGTACGCTGGGGGCGATTTCTTTGCCCAAGGTGCGCGATTCATATATCCAGACGGTCAAAAACGCTGGTCTTTACGTTGACGCGGGGACGGCTGATCTTGCGGCACACAAGAGCATGGGGCATCCCTATATGGTTCAGCTGGTGGGATATTACATGTGGCGGTCTGCCATTCGGCGTGACTCGCAGGTCATTGAAGAGCGCGATGTTGAGGCTGGGCACGTGGATGCCATCTCCGAGTTCTATGAAGCGGTCGACGCGCCGAGGGCAAGCCGACGCGCATGGCGGATATCATTGAGCGTTGTGATCGTACCCAAAGCTGGGCGAGTAAATATCGCGCAAGCTTGATTCGCGAGCGCGTCATCGAGGCTGCCGGATACGGCCTCGTCCGGTTTACCGTGCCCATGCTGGGCGCGTACGTTCGCGATCGAGTTTTATGGCATGAGTAGGGTGATAAAGGTGACGGAACAGAAGATGAGCCCGCAGGCTATCGAGGTACGCGGCGCGCGCGTCCATAACCTCAAAGACATCGATATCGATATTCCGCTGGGAAAGCTGGTGGGTATTGCCGGCGTATCGGGTTCGGGCAAGAGTTCGCTGGCACTGGGGGTTCTTTATGCCGAGGGTTCGCGCCGCTACTTGGAAGCGCTCAGCACCTATACTCGACGTCGCCTGACGCAGGCCGAACACGCCCAGGTGGATGAGGTATTGCACGTACCGGCGGCGCTCGCATTGCATCAGCGCCCCAGCGTGCCGGGCGTGCGCTCGACCTTTGGTACCATGACCGAGCTCAACAACAGCCTGCGCCTGCTCTTTAGCCGTTGCGCCCATCACGTGTGTCCGCACTGCGGGGCGCGCGTGGAGCCGAGCCTTAACGTGGCTGCGGGCCTGTCGCTCACGTGCCCTGCATGCGGTCGCGAGTTCTACGCGCCGAGCGCCGAGGACCTTGCCTTTAACAGCGGCGGTGCCTGTCCCACCTGCGGCGGCACCGGTGTTATGCGCGAGGTGGACGAAGCGAGCCTGGTGCCCGATGAGTCAAAGACTATCAACGAGGGCGCGGTGCTTCCCTGGGGTACGCTCATGTGGGATCTGATGAAGCAAGTGGCTGGCGAGATGGGCGTGCGCACCGATGTGCCGTTTAACCAGCTCACGCCTGAAGAACGCGACATCGTGTTCCACGGCCCGGCGGTTAAGAAGCACATTCTCTACGTTCCCAAAAACGGCGAGGGTGCCACGCCGCTCGACTTCACCTATTACAACGCCGTCTATACCGTCGAGAATGCGCTCGCCAAGGTTAAGGACGACAAGGGCCTCAAACGCGTTGCGCGCTTTTTGCGCGAGGGAGCATGCCGCGATTGCGGCGGCACGCGTCTCTCCGAGGCTGCGCGCCAGCCCCAGGTGTGCGGTATCAATCTGGCGCAGGCCGCGGCCATGACGCTTGGCGATGCGGTTGAGTGGGTGCGCGGGGTGCCCGCATCCTTGCCGCCCGAGATGCGGCCCATGGCGACGGATATCTGCGATTCGTTTTTGAGCGTGGCCCGTCGTCTGGTCGACCTGGGTCTCGATTACCTTTCATTCGACCGCGCTGGTGCCACGCTCTCCACGGGTGAGCGCCAGCGCGTTCAGCTCGCCCGCGTGGTGCGCAACCGATCGACGGGCGTGCTCTATGTGCTGGACGAGCCTTCGATCGGCTTACATCCCGCCAATGTCGACGGCTTGGTGGGCGTGATGCGCGATCTGGTGGATGACGGCAACACCGTGGTTGTTGTCGACCACGATACGCGCGTACTGGCGGAAGCCGACTATCTGGTCGAGATGGGCCCCGTTGCCGGAGCAGGCGGCGGCAGTGTAATCGCCGCTGGTACGGTAGACGAGGTCGAGCAATCGCAGGGCAGCCGTATCGCGCCGTTTTTGCGCGCCGAGCTCAAGCGCTTGCGTCCGCAGGTGACTGACGACGAAATGTTCGACCAGGGACATATCCGCATGGCAACCGATGCCATCCATACCGTCAAGCTGCTCGAGGTTGATATCCCGCGCGGCCGCCTTGTCGCGGTAACGGGCGTTTCGGGTTCGGGTAAGACGACGCTCGTGCTCGAGACGCTCATTCCTGCACTTAAGGCGCAGGCAGCTGGCGAGCGCTTGCCGGGGCACGTGCGTTGGGTCGATGCCGAGGGCATTGGCCGCGCAAATCTGATTGACGCTACGCCCATCGGCGCCAACGTACGCTCGACGGTAGCGACCTATGCCGACATTCATGACGAGCTGCGCCGCGCCTTCGCCCGTACGCCTGAGGCTAAGGCAGCCGGCTACAAGGCGGGCGCCTTTAGCTACAACACCGGCGCCTTGCGCTGCCCTACGTGTGACGGCACGGGCTCGATATCGCTCGACGTGCAGTTTTTGCCCGACGTCGAGATCATCTGCCCGGCATGCCGTGGTTCGCGCTACGCCGAGGCCGCCTCGCATATCCATCGCGAGGGCAAGGACGGGAGCTTGCTTACGTTGCCGCAGCTCATGGACATGAGTGTGGACGAGGCCCTCGACGCCACGGTGGGACTCAAGACCTAGGCTTGGGCTATCTCACGCTCGGTGAGCCCACGCCGGCGCTCTCGGGCGGCGAGGCACAACGCCTTAAGCTCGCGAGCGAGATGGGCCGCGTGCAGGACGATGCCGTGTTCGTATTCGACGAGCCCACGATCGGACTGCATCCGCTCGATGTTCAGGTGTTGCTGAGTGTGTTCGACGGCCTTGTTGCCAAGGGCGCCACGGTTATCGTGATCGAACACGATCTCGACCTTATCCGTAACGCCGATTACGTGATCGACATGGGCCCAGGCGGTGGCGACGCCGGCGGGCAAATCGTCTGCGCCGGCACGCCGGGCGACATCGCGGCCTGCTCCGCAAGCATCACCGGCCGCTACCTATAGGCAATGTGACAAAGGGGCCGCCCCTTTGCCACATTGACTTCTATTTCACGCATTGAGCGGCGAGATAGTCACGGAAGAATGGCAATTCAAATGCGACGAGCCCTCGTCCTCGCTCCCCGATGATGCCGGCGTCTATCATGCGGCGTCGGTAGCGGGAGACCTGCTGCGGCGAACGCCTAAGGCGCACGACAAGGTCAGCGGTGGTGGACTCTTCCTCGTCATCGAGCATGGCGATGAGGAATCGCTTGTCCTCTGCAGTGAGTTTCCGATAGGTTGCCGCGAGGATTCGGTCGTCCATCTCGTCGCGCGCGATTTTGATTCCCAGGTCAAAGTCGCGTGACGAGATTTCCTTCGAATCGCTTGTGAGATCCCAGGCACGGTAGCCTACGAGTTGCAATAGGAAGGGAAAACCAGAGATCGAGCGAACGGCTCTATCGATTCCCTCAGCATCTGCCAGGCGATCGTTTTCCTGAATTGTGCGAATCAAGGCCTCGCGCACGTCATAGTCGGCAATGCGACCCAGATGATATTGTTGGGCGCGGCGAAGGAACGAGACCGTCTTGTGGTTCAGCAACGTCGAGACGTTGTTGGGAAGTCCCGCCATGAGCAGGGCGACGCGTTTCCCATCGGTCACAAAGTGCTGATACGTGGCTGCGAGTTGGATCATCTCGTCGAGTGTCGGGTCCACCTCGTCAACCGTGACGAGCAGACCGGTGCCCGCCTCGTTGAGCTGGTCGATGATGTCGCTCATGCGATAACGCCAGGTTGAGGCATCGTGAACGCGACTGACCTCGATGCTGCCGAGCGGTGCAATTCCGAGACCGGTGACTTCGAAGTGGTTGGACGAGTCGATGAGATGGGCTGCGGCGCGTTTCGTCCCGAGCTCGATTTCCTCAAGCATTCCCGGGAGCGCGGTCGTCTTTACGGCTATCCAGCCGTGGGATTCCGCCCTTGTCGCGAGCGACGACATGAGAGCGGTTTTACCGGTTCCACGCGCGCCTGAGAAGATCGAGGTCAATTCTGGGCGCCTGCGCTGGCTCAAGAAGGCACGGTCCAAATCCCGAATAATCTGTTGTCTGCCAGCGAGATGGGCAGGAACCTCGCCAAAGCTAGGGGTAAACGGGTTCTCGAGATATTTCACACGGCTCTCCTTTCACACCGCCGTTTAACTTTATTTTACTTTAGTTAATTCTGATTAAAAGTGAGGGCTCTTTATCTGGAGCATCAATTAGGCGTGTGTGTCATCGGCGTGGCGCTTGAATGTGACAAAGGGACGGCTCCTTTGTCACATCCCTGCAAAGCCCGTTTGTCGTAGCGCCTCGTAGAGGACGATGGCGGCGCTGTTGGAGAGGTTGAGTGCGCTGATGCGGTAGTCGTCCGGGTCGACGAAGTTGCCGCAGATATCCTGCCGAAGGATGGCCTCGTGGCTGTCCTCGGTATGTCCCAGCGATTCCTCGTGGGCTTCCCAGGCCTCGGCGTTATCGAGTGAGTCACAATCGCGCAGCATCGGGATGCGCTCGCAGCGCTCGGACGCCGCGGCAAGCAGTGGCTCGGGAATGCCCGAGCTCTCGCTGCCAAAGACCAAGTAGTCTCCATCGCGGTAGGTACTCTGCGCATAGGTGCGGCGTGCCTTTTTGGTCAGCAGATGCAGGCGCTCGTCGGCAGGGGAGAGGTCGTTGCGCGCAAGGAAATCCTCCCAGCCGGCATAGGTCGTCACGTCCAAGTTTTGCCAGTAGCCCAGGCCGGCGCGACGTACCGTCTTGTCATCGAGCGAAAACCCCAGCGGCTCCACCAGATGCAGGCGGGCGCCGGTGACCACGCAGGTGCGGCCGATATTGCCCGTATTGGCCGGAATCTCGGGCGCATACAGCACAATGTTGAACATGAATCTCCTTGGCTCAGAACGAAAAACCACCACGAAGAGCACCTTCGTGGTGGTTTGGCGGTTACGTAGGCGGAAAAATACCCGCTTGGATAAACCTAGGCGCGGTGCCAGTCGGTCAGGCAGGCATCGAGGGAGGCGATGAGCGCATCCTTGTCCATGTGACGGCCGATGATGCACAGGCTCGTCATGCGGTCGCCCGTCTCGTCGTCCCAAATCTGCATGATCTCGGGGTTCTCGTCGATGATCTTCTGCTTCTCGCCCTCGGGCGCCGAGTCGACAAACAGGCTGTTCTCCATCAGGCGCATCTGGTGGCCGGCCTGCTCAAACATGTAGCACATGTCCGGATCGCCGGTCTGCCACAGCGGACCCTTGACGCGGATGACCTCGTCAGGCCACTCCTGCTCAACAAAATCGGTGAACTTCTGCATGTCAAACGGCTTGCGGCGCGAGTACACAAAGGTCTCGATGTCGTACTCGAGCACCTCGGGGTCGTCGTGCTCTTCGGGATGCTCCATGGCCTCGATCCAGGCGGCGGAGTTGTAGGCGCGCATAAAGTCGAAGCGGTCGGTATCGAGCAGCTCCTCCATGGGGACCTCGCCGTTTTGGGCCTCGACGATCACGGCGTCTTTCTGCAGGCTGCGCACGATGGCCTTGAGCTCGGCGATCTGCTCAGGGCTCACGGTATCGGTCTTGTTGAGGATCAGCGTGGAGCAAAACTCAATCTGCTGGATGAGCAGGCTCTCGATGTCGTCCTCGTCGATATCCTCAGCCAGCAGGTCGCGGCCGCCGTTGAACTCGTCGTACATGCGGGCGCAGTCGACCACGGCCACGATGTTGTCGAGCGCGAGCTTGGGCTCGCCGCCCACCTTGGCCTCGTCGCAGAAGCTCGAGATGGTGTAGGCGATGGGGATAGGCTCGCAAATGCCCGAAGCCTCGATGATGATGTAGTCGAAGTTGCCCGAATCGGCGATGCCCTGCAGCTGGTTGGCCAGGTCGTCCGAAAGCGTGCAGCAGATGCAGCCGTTGGTGAGCGGGATGAGGTCGTCGGTCTCGGAAAGGCCGCCGTCGGCGATAAGGCTGGCGTCGACGTTGATCTCGCCGATATCGTTGACGATCACGGCGGCGCGGATGCCGCCGTCGTTAGCGAGGATGTGGTTGAGCAGCGTGGTCTTGCCGGCACCGAGGTATCCGGTAAGCATGATGATCTTCACGGGTTTGTTGGGCATGTGCCCTCCTTTGTTAGACATGGCTTACAGTTGAATCTTATGCCAAACGCCTGCTCTTATACCCACGCGCCGGCAAATAACACAAGCTACTCCCAGGCTCCCCATACATCGGGACAATAACCGACGGTGGCCTTTTTGCCGTTGCGCACGATGGGCTCGGCTAGAACCTGCTGATTCTCGAGCAGCTTGTCGAAGCGCTGACTGGGGGTAAGGTGCTGGATAAGCGCGAGCGTTTCCTCGTCCTTGGCTTTGGGGTTGAGCAGCTTGTCGATACCGCCGACCGCCTGCATCACGCTCGTGAGCTCGCCCTTGCTCATCTCCTTTTCCTTAAGGTCAATAAACTGCACCTTAATGCGGCGCTCCTTAAAATAACGCTGCGCCTTCTTGGTATCGAAGGACTTTTTGGTGCCGAAGATTTGCACGTTCATAGTATGTTCCGCCGTTCTAGCGAATGAAGTCGGTCGTTGCGCGATCGGCTTCGGGTGCGTTGATGCCGGCGGCCTGTCCTGCCTCGATGCAACGCAGGAGCCAGGCCATGTTTTTGCCGATGTTTCGCATGGTGGCAAGGCCCTCGGCGTCCCCATCGGCGTCGCCGGGCACGCGGCCAAACACGTTGTTCCAGTAGGTGGAAGCGACCACGGGCATTTGCTTAATGGTGAAGTACTTGTTGAGCACATCGAAGGTGGTCGACGTGCCGCCGCGACGGGCGACGGCGACTGCGGCGCCGGGTTTGCGCTCAAAGGCATGCCCGCCTGCATAGAAGGCGCGATCGAGGGCCGAAAGGATGCGGCCGCTGGGGTGCGCGTAGTAGACGGGCGAGCCAAAGACAAAGCCATTTGCCTGCTCGGCGGCAGCGATGAGCTCGTTCACCACGTCGTCGTCAAAGGTGCAGCGTCCGCCAAGCTTGCCGCACTGACCACAGCCAATGCAGTCGCGAATGGGCTTGGCGCCCAGCTGGAACACCTCGGTATCGATACCCTCGGCATGCAATTGCTCGGCGACTTCGGCAAGCGCGCGAGCGGTGTTGCCGTTTGCCTTGGGGCTACCGTTGACTAAAAGAACCTTCATCACAAACTCCCTCTGCTGTCGATGACTTCTGCAGAGGATTATCGCACGATGGGGGAGGCGGCGCGGGCGCGGCGTTAATCCAGTTTGGTACCTGGCACCTGCACGGCTTTCCCGAGCAACGCTTTGAGCTCGTTCAAAATGGAAACGGGCTGACGGTCGACGCCGTCCAGATGGAGCGTGGCCACGCGAATGGGCGGCTGATATTCAAGCGAGCCGATGAGCACGGGAGAACCCAGGAACCGTTCGATGTCGCTTGCGATCTCGTCGATCGCTTCGGGGCCGAGCTCATCGAAGAGTGCCACGAACATCGGCCCCGTCGAGCGGAACAGGCGGCCCTTGCCGCGCGAACAATCCATGAGGCAGGCGGCGCTTTCGGCGAGCACGCGGTCGCCTGCATCGAATCCAAAGCGGGCATTGACCTCGGCGATATCGTCGACCTTAATGGCAATAAAGCCTGCCTCGTGCGGCACGTGGCGCATCTCTCCAATAGCGTTGACCAGTGCGTGGACATCGCCCAGGCCCGTTACCGAGTCGGTCGTATCCGCTAGGCTTCGGTTGACGATAATGCCCACATACATGCTGGGCTCGGTATCGGTGCCGTCCAAGCGGTAGCCCGTGCAGTCGCAAAGCACGTACGTTCCGGTGGCATCCATTACGCGATACTGCATGTAGTGGAAGTGCCACGTGCTGTTTATCACCATGTCGAGCTCGGCGCGTACGTTGTCGCGGTCCTCGGGATGAACGCGGGCGAGCCACATGTCGAGTGAGTTAAAAGGGTGCTGGGAGGGCAGGTCAAAATCGCGCACGGCGTTAACCGACCATTGCGATTCGCTCGTATCGAGATTGAGGATAAAGGGATAGCGCGTCTCGGAGCTCATGGAGATCGCTTGGAACACCCGGTCGTTGCAGGGAAGCTGTTCGACGATTGGGCGTTGCGGCGCGTCATCGTCTTTCGGTTGCTGCACACGATGCATAAGCTTATAGCGATACATCTTGCGATCGGCATCCATCGTCATCTGGCGACGCGTGTCGCCAGCAAGTGGATCGACGCGCGAGCAGCCAAAGCTAAAGCTGCCGATCATGGGCGCCTTGCCACCTGAGCTCGCCTCGATCAGCCCGGCACGTACCTGCTCCAAGCGCTGCTCGAGTTCAGTCTCGTTTGCGGAGAGCGAGATAAGCACAAACTCGTCTCCACCGATACGGAACAGCATCTCATCGTGCTCCATGGTTTCGGAGAGCGTGCGGCAGATGCCCAGAATATAGCGATTGCCTTCGGCGTGGCCAAACCTATCATTGCAATGTTTGAGATGGTCGATGTCAATATAGGCGCAGGTGAAGGGGTCGCCTTTGTGCCAGAGTTGCTCGACGTGACGGTCGAATCCGTTGCGGTTGCCCAAGTTGGTGAGCGGGTCGATATAGGCGCTGCTCTCAAGCAGCTGGCGCTCTTGTTGCAGGATGGCATGCGTCTTTTGCAGTTGCTCGCCAACGGCGCGTAGCCCAGCAGGCAGCGCGGCAACATCGAGTTCGGCGGTCGAGATGCCATTCGCAAGTCGCTGAAGATAGGCAATAATCGATTGCTCGCCCAGGCGATATGATTCGTTCATGATGGATAACCTCCTTGGGCGGAACAGCGGTTTGTATCATATCCCCAATTCGGTTTGAATTGGGGATATAAGTTAACTAATGGAGGCAAATTCCCCCTTCGGCGGTGGTGTTTTGCGCGCGAGCGTATCAGTTGTTATTGCCACCATCGAGCAATGCCTCAAAATCCTTCGCTGGCATGGGGCGGTAGTAGAGGAAGCCTTGAGCGTCGCGGGCGCCCATTTGCCGTAGCACGTTCGCCTGCTCATTTGTCTCGACGCCTTCGACCACGACGGGCAGATGGAGCGACTGCGCCATCTCGAGCATCGATGAAATGATTTGCGTGCTGCGGCCATGATCGCCGTCGATGGGCGCAATCTGCCAAATGTGCTTGTCGAGCGTCACCATAAAGCCGCTTTCCTCGAGTGCGGGGATATGGGTGCACATGCTGTGGACGGCTATTATTCGACAGGCGGTAGCGCGACGATGCGATGTTCGATGAAAATGCGACTGAGACGATATATGTTGACGGGTATACTTGTCCCGGTTTAAAACGCAGGAACGGAGATGGTCGCATGGCACAGCCGGATACGACGCGCACGGTGGGGCTGGCACTCGAGGGAGGCGGCTACCGCGGTATGTATACGGCGGGCGTGCTCGACGTTTGGATGGAGCACGGTTTGACCTGCGACCATATGGTGGGTGTCTCGGCGGGCGCGGCGTTTGGCTACAACTTTAAATCGCGCCAGATCGGCCGCGCCATTCGCTACAACAAGGCCTATTGCGCCGATAAGCGCTATGCGGGTGTAGCAAGCTGGTTGCGAACCGGCGACATGTTCAATGCCGATTTTGCCTATCACGAGGTGCCTATCGAGCGCGATCCCATCGACTTGGAGGCGTATCGCGCCTGCCCCATGCGGTTTACGTGCGTGTGTACCGATATCGAGACGGGCAAGGCCGTCTATCACGACCTGCCCTATGGCGATGAGCGCGATATCGAGTGGATCCGGGCGTCGTCGGCAATTCCCGTGGCGACGCGTCCTGTCGCCATTGAGGGCCGCAAGTACCTGGATGGCGGCGTGGCCGATTCCATTCCCAGCGCTTGGCTGTTTGCGCAGGGGTATGACCGCAATATCGTGGTACTCACGCAGCCGGCGGGCTTTGTGAAGCAGCCCAACAGCGTGATGCCCATGCTGCGGCGCGTGTTCCGTCACTATCCGGAGTTTGTCGCAGCGCTTGAGCACCGGCATGAGGTCTACAATGCCACGCTCGATGACCTGGCACGTCGCGAGGCTGCCGGCGAAATCTTTGTGGTACGGCCGAGCGAATCGGTGAAGGTGCCGTCGCTGTGCCGCGAACCGGATGAACTTGAGCGCATCTACCAGATCGGCCGTCACGATGCGGAGGCGACCTTGCCGGCGCTGGAAGCGTATCTGGCAGAGTAGAGCAAACTGCCGTGGACTCGGCGGAAAGCGCATCCCGGAATCGGCGCTAAAAATGGGATGAGGTTTCCGCGAGAGGCCCGTAGCGGAAAGCGCGCCCCGGAATCGG
>MNQC01000039.1:2087-2390 GCA_001915225.1 Collinsella sp. 60_9 | reverse complement strand
GACGTCAGCAGGCTCGGTGGTAGCGACAACCTCAGCGACCTTGGAAGCAAAGCCGGTGAACTTGGCGTTAGAGCCAACGAAGTCGGTCTCGCAGGAGAGCTCGAGCAGAGCGCCGGTCTTGCCATCCTCAGAGACGAACGCGGCGACAGCGCCCTCGTTGGTCTCACGGCCAGCCTTCTTGGCAGCCTTGGCAAGGCCGTTCTTACGCAGAACGTCGACAGCGGCGTCCATGTCGCCGTCAGCCTCGACGAGAGCCTTCTTGCACTCCATCATCGGGGAGTCGGTCATCTCGCGGAGCTGCTT
>MNQC01000039.1:0-2056 GCA_001915225.1 Collinsella sp. 60_9 | reverse complement strand
AGAATTAACTAAGACTGATTTACTCGGCCTTGGGCTCAGCGGCCATCTCGGCCTCGGAGACCTGCTCCTTGCCGGAGCCAGCGAGGCAGGCGTCAGCCATGAGCTCGCACATAAGGGTGACAGCGGAGATAGCGTCATCGTTGCAGGGGATGCCGTACTCGACCTCGTCGGGATCGGAGTTGGTGTCGATCAGGGCGACGACGGGGATGTTCAGGCGCTGGGCCTCCTTGATGGCGTTCTCCTCGCGCTTGGTGTCGATGACGAAGAGAGCCTGGGGCAGACCCTTCATGTCGCGGGCGCCACCGAGGTTGGTCTGGAGCTTAGTGAGCTCCTTGCCGAGAACAGCCTGCTCCTTCTTGGGCAGAACAGCCATGCGGCCGTCAGCATACCGCCGAGCCAACGCTGGTTGATGTAAGGCATGTTGGCGCGCTCAGCAGCGTTCTTGACGGCCTCCTGAGCCTGCTTCTTGGTACCGACGAACAGCACGTTGCCACCCTTGGCGACGTTCTTGACGAAGGTGTAGGCCTGGTCGGCGTCGAGGATGGTCTGCTTGAGGTCAAGGATATAGATGCCGTTGCGCTCACCGAAGATGAACGGCTTCATCTTGGGGTTCCAGCGACGGGTCTGATGACCGAAGTGGCAGCCGGCCTCGAGCAGGGTGCGGATATTAATCTTGGTAGCCATGTTAAACCTCCTGTGGTTTGCCTCCGCGCGGGGTCATCCTCCAAAACCAACCCGGACATGTGCTACCAAAGCCCGGGCACCACGGTATGAAGTAGCCGCGCGTGCGTGATAAAAACATGTTGCCGTGAAGCAACCCGATGAATGATAGCAGGAATGCCTCTTCCTGCCAACCCGCAATCAAAACCACACACCTGAGTGCGGCGCGGGACGTCCCAGCCACTATGGGATGGGCTTGAGCCACAGCCCGCTTAAGCCGATCGGGTGTGAGATGCGTGTAGATCTGCGTCGTGGACAGGCTCGCATGACCTAACAGCTCTTGAACCGAGCGCAGGTCCGCACCGCCCTCGAGCAAGTCGGTCGCAAAGGTATGGCGCATCGCATGCGGGGCGATGTCGGCCGGAATGCCGGCGAGCGTCGCCAGCGTATGGAACCGCCGCCGGAGCATGGCGGCGCTCATGCGATTGCCGCGCGCCGATATAAGCAGCGGATGCGGCCCGGTAGCGAGGTCGCGGCGCTTTGCCCGAGCGAGCAACTCCGGCCTCCCCTCTTCAATATAGAGACGCGTCACATCGAGCGCACGACGATACAGAGGAACGATGCGCTCCTTGCTTCCCTTGCCCCACAGGCGCAGCGTGCGCTCGGACCATGAGATGGATTCCACATTGAGCGCCGCAAGCTCTGAGATGCGGGCACCCGAGGCATAGAGCAACTCGAGCATCGCCGCATCGCGCAGTCCCGCGGGTGTTGAGGTATCAGGCGTCTTGAGCAGCGCCTCGACCTGCTGGGTCGTAAGGACGCCCGGCAGGTCACGCGGCAGCTTGGGCGACGCGATCGCCGAGACCGCATCGCCCTCGACAATCCCCTCGGCAGCCATCCAGCGATAGAGAGATCGAATAGCCGACAGGTGCGCCGCAAGCGTTCGGGGAGCCACCTGCTCACGCGAAAGCTCGGCAAGATAGCGACGAGTGCGCCCGTCGGCAGCGAAAGCATCGATATCCTCGCGCTCGCACCAGGCAGCGAAGCGCTCCAGCCTCGAGCCATAGGCCGTCATCGTATTGGGAGAAAGTCCCTCGACGCGTGCGATATAGGCGATAAACGAGTCGACGGTGTCGTACAGGTCAAAGGCTATGACCGGTCGCCTCCAAACAAGTCGGAACGCGTGGCCAAGTAGGCATCGAGGGCCTCGAGCGCACGGTCCGCATAGGCCTGGTAGCGGTCGCGCTTGCTGCGGCGCTTACCATCCTCGAGTGGCGGCACCAGGCCAAAGTTGACATGCATGGGCTGATAGCCCACGGTGGCAGGATCGGTCGCATAGCCCACGAGCGCGCCCAGGGCGCCCACGCGGGGCAACTCGACGCCCGCGGCGCCGATA
>MNQC01000122.1:7991-11667 GCA_001915225.1 Collinsella sp. 60_9 | reverse complement strand
TGTAAAGCCGTTTGTCTCCACCCGCGTAGCGGGTGGTTTAAAGCTGGCCGCTGCGCGGCCAGCGGACTAAAGTCTTGAAACGAAGCGGGGCACCCGATCGAATGCGATCGGGTGCCCCGCTTTTTCATGTCTCGTGTTGACGGTCGAGACGAACGGCTACTCCTCAGAGCCCTCGTCGCGCTTACGGCTACGGATAAGATGTGCCACGCCAATGCACAGTACCGCACCACCAGCGATCCAGGTAAAGGTCACACCGTTGAAACCGGTGAGCGGGAGGTTGGAACCCTTCTTGTCGACAATGGTGAAGCTAAGTTTGCCGACCTCAGTCGTTGTGGTAGCATCCTTGGTAACCTCTAGACCATCAACAATGGTAGAACCACTAGGCGCCACATCCTGACCGACCTGATTGAGCGTACGTCTGATGGTAAAGGTGACGCCATCCTTGGCGGAATTGTTGTACCCAGGTGCCGGGGTTACCTCTTTGAGGATGTAGGTGCCTTCATCAAGACCCACGACGCTAATCTTACCATCCTGGTCCGTCTTGAGCAGGGCATCCTTAGCATCGATGTGCTTCACGCCCTTAGCATCGATGTATTGCTCTTGAGCACTGCCACCAACAACCTCCTGAAGAGTGAACTCGACGTTTCCGAGAGCGGGATACTTATCATTTTCATCCTTATCGCTACCCACCTTGGTGACATCAATGCCGTAGGTGTAGTCGTAGGCGGGATGAACGACCGTGTCGCCAGTACCCTCGACGTGCGGGTTGTTGGAATAAGTCAGCTTAACCGTATTAGTCTGGGCTTTACCAACCAATCCATCAAAGATTCCCTTGATTTTACCGTCATTATCAAAGATCTTTGTAGAGTCGAGCTTTGCCTTGTACTCGACGGTCACCTTAGAGTCAGCGTTGACGGTAATGTGGTTATCTTTAACGTCAACGCAATCCTTAAGATTCTTGAAGCCAACGGTAAGCACGTTGTCCGCCGAGAAGCTCTTAGTGTAGCCATGCTCGGCATCTTTCTTAACGATCTGGTTATCGATCTTAACCGTGACATCCGGAACATTATTCCCGCTGCCATCAACGAACTTGGGCGTCATGGAATTGGGCAGTTTGTCCGTGAAGACGTATTTATAGTCGCTATAGGTGTCGATATTACTCGCAACCGTACCGACGAGCTTATAATCGACCCAATCGTCCATAGCGGAGTCAGCGGCCTTATTGGGAGAAGTAAGGATGTCGCCGCCGTTAGACATCCAGTTCTTATCACCATCGTCGTAGACAGCCTTGCTGACGGTAGGGATGCTGGTCTTCTCGTCGACCGTAACGCCTCCAGCGCCCACAATGGCGAAAATCGGCGAGGTGGCCGTACTAGTATCCTTCGTATCGTCCCTGGTAATCGAAGTCATATCGGTCACAATAAGATAATAGCCCTGCAGAGCGTTACCCTCATTATTCGTGGGCTGGAAAGTATCACGAGCGCCAAAAGAACCCGCCTGAGTCACGCTCGTTTCAATCTTCTTTGCCAACTCATTGAACAAATTGTCATTTTTGATGGCAGTCGTGCTACCAGTGCCGGAGGAGTTGCCGGTCAGGTAATTTATGACATCCTGCTCTGTAGAATCTTCAGTGATGTCGGACCCGGTCACTGTTTTAAGGTAGCCAAGAACAGCTTGCTTTGCCTCCGGACTTGCCCAAGCAACATTCGAAACGACCTTACCATTATCTCCATCAATAACATCGGCCGTAAAAATCTGGTATGCCTTGTACCGGTTGTTCTCATTGCCCTTGGAAGGGTTAATTTTGATGCTATCAGCAGCGGTTGCCGTATCCTCGGCAAACGCCATAGTCACCGGCGCCATGACTCCGCCAAAACTCAGAGCTGCCGTGAGGCCTGCCGTTACTGCCAAGCGGGCGATGTTCTTGGTTGCTTCATGTTTGGTCCTCTTTCTTGGAGGTTGCTTTAAAACTTGTCGATGCCAAAAGTCGGCAGGTAATATCCCTGCGCCTAAATCGCTACGGAGGCAGTACACCACTGAGCAAGGGGGGGGGACAATTATTTATCACGGCGACCTCCTCCCCGCTTGATGACGAGCGCGACGACAATAGCCGCTACTCCAATGACAGCCAAAGCCGCCACCAGCACCAACGTTCTATCTCCCGTCGAGGGCATAAAGCCTCGACTTGCTTCTTTGCTTGGGGTGTTGAGCACCGACAGCTCGATCGAGCCCGTCCCGGCATCGGCAGCATCAACCCGCAGGGGGCTTTCGGCCGATACGGTCACCTTGGGCTTCGCGGCGGCTACCTGTTTGACGTCCAGGCCATCGGCCGCAATCGTCACTGTTCGCTTGCCCTCAAAGGCGGTGTAGCCCTTGGGTGCCGCGACCTCCTCGACGGTATAGACGCCCGCGTCCACGCCGTTCAGCTCCACGCGTCCGTCTTCGCCAGACACGACATACCCGTCGGCATCCGTCGTCCACGCACCGTCGGCCGCCAGCGTGCGGCCGCGGTCATCAGTGATGCGCAGCTTGGCGTCCGCAAGAGGCTTGTCATCGGAGCTTGAGCGTTTGATAAGATTGAGTCCCCAGGTGTAGGCCGTCGCGTCATCGCTTGGCGTGCGGGTGAAGCCAGCGTCGCCGGACTGGTCGGCAAAGGGAGAGCGCGGGTAGCGCAGGTAGACCTCGTTGGGGTTGCCCTTGGTAACGCCCCGATTGCAGTTGACCCCCAACGGCGCGTTGTAGACAGCAACCACACGGGCACCCTCGGCGAAGGCGTCGGCCCCGCCGAGCGCGGCGATCAGGTCGCCGGTGCGCACGGTGAAGGTGCTCCCCTCGACAGAGACCTTGCACTGTAAAGTTATGTCTGTCCACCCTTTAGCCGGCGTCGAGCTGACGTTGCCGTCCTCACATGCGACCGCACCGAAGCCGCCCTCGGCGCCCGCCGCCACGTACACATGCATGCTCGCGGCGACCTTGGAGGGGTCGAGCCCCGCGCTCATGGTGTCGACGAACTGCACCGTATAGGTGTCGTAGGCCGTGGGGCCCGCCGGGACCGTGGCAGAGAGGCGCCAGTACAGGTCGTCGGCGACCGTGGCGTCGGCGGCCTTCTGCCAAGCGGCGGTGCCGTCCTCCAGCACGTGCTTGAACACCTTGGGGGTCGCCGCCTTGGGCTTGACGGTGACGGCGCTGCCGCCGACCAGGGCCATGATCGGCGCGGTGCCGGCCTCGCCCTGGGCGATGGCGTCGTCGTCGGCGACGATGAGCCAGTAGCCGCAGGGCAGCTCGGCCGCCGTGCCCGCGTTAAGGGCCACGGAAGTTGCGCCGGCATTGCAAATCGCACGAGCAAGCTTTGCCGTCAGCGCGGTCGTTATGTGTCCGTCGGCATCCATCCACTCGGCAGCCTCTTGTGCCCCCGATGCCGAGCTATCGAGCCCCGCATCATGAAGCACGGGGAGAACAGCCTGACGAATGGCGTCATTCGCCCACGTTACGTCAGTTGCGACTTTTTGGTCGGCATCAGCATCGTCGGCAACGATCGCCGAAAAGAGCTGATACGCGTCATACCGCGTCGCAACTTTACCGTCCACCGTAATAGCTCCGGTACCGACAGCATGAGCCGTCCCGGGCAACACCACAAAAGAGAGGATAGCAACCGTGACTATCGTCGCGCCAGCCA
>MNQC01000122.1:0-7986 GCA_001915225.1 Collinsella sp. 60_9 | reverse complement strand
AGCAAGCAGCGGCAAAACCTACTCACGACGGCCACCTCGATCCAGATCGCGATGACGACGAGCATGCATCCATGTCGCAGCAAAACACAGCATCGAAGCGCCGGCCAGATACGTCATAGTCAAGCCAGCCCCGCCCGCCTCAGGAAGCGTGGTCGAATACTAATTGGTAAAGGTCGGTGGGGTTGTAGAGCCGTTGTCATAGGTGACCTCGGTGTTTAGCTTTCCTTCTCCATTAGTCACGACAACCTTAACCTCATGTTTGGTCGTGTCATAGGCGATGTGGTCCTTGACATTGTTCTCGGCGCCCTCGGGGACGACCTCAGAGATGGTGTAAGTGTAGGTATCGGCCTTGTTGTAGTCGACGTTGAAGGAAACGTTTCCCATGGCATCGTTGGTCACCGTTTGGAGCACCCTGTCGTCGCCATCCTTAAGCACAAATGAGAACTGACCTTCCTTGAACGTTCCACCTTCGAGCACCTTCTTTGCGTTAATGACCACCTTGCCCGTCATGCGGTTGTCGTAGACCCAGATCTCGTCCTTTTTTGTATCGTCGATGATCTCCGCACCATCGACGATGTCCTTTGCCTTAGTTAGCGCAGCCTGATAATCCTTGTCGCTCGCGCTGCCCTTGAGCATGATCCACGTGGGATCGGCCTTGGCATAGCCAACAGGTGCCTTGGTCTCCACGAGCTGATAGAGCACGCAATTACTCATCTTCTTGTCGCTTGTGCCGAACGAGATTTTGCCGTTGGCGTCGGTGGGGACGTCGATCGCGGCCTCGTCAAACGGCGTTCTGGCGTTCTCTACATTTCCGTCATCCGCAACCTGGCCCATATCCACGCTGTAGAGTGTGAACTTCGCCCCCTCGAGCGTCGCGCCGACCTGCTGGGCGTCGTACTTGGTCATCGTGATGCTGTAGCCGTTGCCGCCCGCGCTGGCGGACGCATTTTGAATCTTCCATTTTTGCTCGTCGATCGCCGAACCCTCCGTCACCCCCGCAAGCTCGGCGGTGTTGGAAAGGGACACCTCTTCGCCGGGGTTTCCGGTCGGGATAACCTCATACTCGACCTTGAGGTATTTCCCGTCGGGCACCTCAAGAGTCAACTTCGTACGCGAGCCAGATTCATCCTTGACTTGCTCCATCTTCGACGAATAGTCCTTATCAGCCAGCGGTGACCAGGCACCATTCACCTGCTCATAGACCTTAAGCGTCGACGGCACCAGCGCGCACTTGGCATCCATGGTATCGACGAGCTCAAGGAAGTCGGTGCCATTTTTAAGGGCAACGGCAGACTCGTTAACAAGAATGGTGTATTTGATGCGATTGCTATTGGCAACCTGCTCGCCGGACTTTTTGATGACGTTGTTCTTAATGATGACGTCACCTTTACCGGAATCGAACTGTTTAACTCCTGACCCCGCGCTGGCCTTGTTGGTGAACTTCACCTCGTTTGTGGAGGTATCGAGCTCACCGCGCTTGACCGCCGTCTTGTACGTGAGCTTTGCGTAGCCGGCATAGCTTTCAAGCTCAGTCGTGGGGATGGAGAAGGTGACCGTATTGCCGTTGCGGCTGACGTTGTCGGCGGCGAGCGTCCGACCCGTAACGACCTCCTTGGCCTCGCCTCCGCGATGAAGCCCCGTATGTTTATCATAGGGGTTCTGCACGAGCGTATACTTTGCGGAATTCGCAACATAGCTCATACCATCCGGAAGGCTATCAACGATATTCAGCGGTTTCCCGCCCAGCTTTCCAGCTCCATAGTATTCGAACTCGCCATTTGCGCCCTTATTACCCTTTTGGCGGTTTGCATACACCGTCCAGTCGACGATCCAGGCGCCCTTCTCATCCGAGCCGTCAACGGTATGCCAATCGAAGTTCTCAACCCAAGACACCTCCGACTCCGCTTCCGGCTTCTCGACCGCGGGCATCGTTTCTCGGTTGACAACGTACTTGATGGGTTCGGTGAACGGCCACTGTAGTCTCAGGCCCGGTGCTTCGACCGCTGCGAAGTTTGAGTACCAGCCCGACAGCGCTTCTGATGTGGTGTCGTAGGTGATAACGGCGTAGTCCTCGTTCTCGAGAGCGGCTTTCACGTTGTCGGTAACGATGATTTTGAGGTCGTAGTTTTTCTTTGTTTCATTACCCGGATAGCTGGTCGTTGGTCTCCAGTCGGTGCCCGGAACCAGCTCGGTATTGCCGATTTTAATGGTAATGGAGCTTTCGTCGACGCCAAGTTTCTGCGACCATGCCGACTGAAACGTGTCCTTCACCGTCACCTCGCCTGGATGGGCCGCATTGACGATCGCCTTCAGCGCGACCTTCGTCTCCCACGTCGCCCTGCCCGTCGTCGCCGCCTCATCGTATCTCACGAGCCTCTTGGTGATCGGCACAACACCCGTCAGCTGCGGCGTGAAACTGCCATCATCCGTACCGGAAACGGAACCTTTGCGCTCGATGGTCGCGCTGTTGCGCACGGTGTCGTACGAGCTCGTATCGTTCATCTTGGTGTGATAAACGATGCAGTAGGTGGCGTACTTATCCTCAAGGTTGTTCGGGAACGTATAGGAAAAGAAATTATCCTTAGGTTCAAGTTTTCTTTCACAAATCTTGACTCCGCTCGCCTCCGAGTCGCCTTTGTAAACCGTAAAGTTGCCCGTATACGTCTGTTTTCCGTCCAGATTATCGGTGAACATGTATCCGCTCATGTCGGCCTTGAGCTTGCCTTGGTTGAGCTTGACCGTCCACTTGATGTCCGACGGCGTGCCTGAGCCATTGGACTTCTTGATCATGTCATAGCCGAATGTAACAGGCTCAGCCGTAGCTGTTCTGTTATCGCTGTCGCTTGAGCCAGCCCAATTCCACGTTGCCTTATTCTCAGCTTTGATCAAATCGCCGCCGTTCGCGGCAACGCCGCTCTTCAGCACCGTATCGTACGTGATCGTGTGGTTGCCCCGGGAAAGGTTGCCCAGGCTGTCGAGGGTTACGACCTGGCCGTCGATCATCGGCTGGGAGTCAAGCTTCTTGCCGTCGAGCTTGAAACTGTCGTTCACAAAGTCGAAGTTGTCGCCCAGCGTATCAGTGAAGCTAACGTCCGTAGCATACGACTCTACGGTAAGCGTAACAGTCCAGGTAACCTTGGCCACGCCATCTGCGCCCTGGGAGAAGGTCCCCGACTTCGTCCCCGTGACTTTGCCGTCCTTGATAGGGATTTTGATCGTTCCCGCACCAGGAAACACGACAGATGCGTTGCCACCAGAACCGACATTCTTGTTTTTAAGCTGGAACGAGAAGTTTGCCGCGACATGAATGTTCGCAGGATTCCGTTCAAGCCAGCCCTTGTCAAACGTAAAGACAACCTTATTACCTTCGATCTTCCACGTGCCAGCTTGGGCGGCAGAAGATTCCGGACCCTCCATGAGGTTGCCACCTGCGTCATCAACGACGATGGTGCCTGGCAGCTCATAGACAGCGATGTTGTTCCCAGACGAAGGCGCCTTACCGCTTTTAAATTGTGCCGAAAAAGCTCCGTAGAGCTTCGAAGTAGACGTTACGGCAGTATCACCCAAAGGCTTATTATGGTCCTCATCGGTATACAGCTTGACCTCAACCGTTGCCGTATCGCCGTTGATCTCAATCGGCGTCGGCGTCGTCGCATCCTCGGCGCGCACGGGGGCTGCACCGTGAAAAACTGCGGCGGTGAGGCTAATTAAAATAAAGACCAGGGCCGCCATACCCAGCGACCGTGAGCGGTGTGCGTCCATAGTTGTCCCTTAATTCCTACAACACAGTGTGGAATACGGCGAATCGTCGGATCGAACACAAACCCCAACATCAACGAGAACCTACCCAGCGCATTGCAAGAACCCATTGGGGGCAACTTCTAAGACGGTTCGTCTATGCCACAATGCATAAAATACAATATAGATAACAGTCATGTAAACCGCAGGTCAAGAGGTCTTTTAATTTAATACCAGTTGATATTTACCTGTTAACAGTTTTGTATCATACCGGCTATATTCAGTGGAATTATGTATATGTATAAACAACTTAACCGCGTCTGAAAAGCCGCTCGGAGGGATAGTCGCCCCAGCCATAGTGCAAACGAACCCGACCCCAGTGCACCAAAAAGGGCGCCGACCATTGCGGTCGACGCCCTTTCTCGTTAGACGTTATAAAGCCCAGCGCTTATTTGTTGACCTGACCGGCGCGGACGGCGGCCTTCTTGCGGTCGGTGGCGTTGAGCAGACGCTTGCGCAGGCGGATGTTCTTGGGAGTAATCTCGACCAGCTCATCGTCGGCGATGTACTCCAGCGCCTCCTCCAGCGAGAAGGTACGGGGCGGCACCAGCTGCACGGAGATATCGGAGGTCGAGGAACGCTGGTTGCCCAGGTTCTTGGTACGGGCGATGTTGACGACCATGTCGCCGGCCTTGCTGCGCTCGCCCACAATCATGCCCTCATAGCACTCGGTGCCCGGCTCAACAAACAGCTGGCCGCGCTCCTGCAGCGTACCCAGGGCATAGGCAACGGCCTTCTCGGTGGTCATGGAGATCATGGCGCCGTTCTGACGGTTACCAATCTCGCCGGCGTAAGGACCATACTCTAGGAAGGTGTGGTAGAACACGCCCTCGCCATGGGTGACGTTCATGATGCGGTTCTTGAGACCCATGATGCCGCGGGTCGGGATCTTGAACTCAAGGTGCGTCACGATGCCCGAGGTATCCATGCTCGTCATGATGCCGCCGGAGGTACCGAAGACCTCAACGACCTTGCCCGAATACTCGTCCGGGCACTCGACGACGGCCTGCTCGACAGGCTCCATCTTGTTGCCGTTCTCGTCCTTCTTAAACAGAACGCGGGGACGGCCGACCTGAAACTCAAAGCCCTCGCGGCGCATGGACTCCATCAGGACGGACAAGTGCAGGATGCCGCGGCCAGAGACCTCGACGCCGCTCTTGTCCTCGAGCTCCTCGATCTTCATGGTCACGTTGTTCTCGGCCTCGTTGAACAGGCGTTCCTTGAGCTGACGGGCGCCCACGATGTCGCCATCACGGCCGACGAGCGGGGAGGTCGAAGCCTCAAAGACGATGGACAGGGTCGGCGGGTCGATCTCGATGGGCTCGAGCTCAACGGGGTTCTCGGGGTCGGTGTAAACATCGCCGATATCGGTGCGGTCAATACCCACGACAGCGGCGATATCGCCGGCGCCGACTTCCTGGCACTCGGTGCGACCCAGGTAGTCGAAGGTAAAGAGCTGCTTGACGGTAGCGGTGGCGCTGGAGCCGTCGTTCTTCACAACCAGAATCTGGTCGCCCTGGTGAATGGCGCCGGAATACACGCGACCGATGCCGATACGGCCAACGAAGTTGGAGTGGTCGATGGTCACGCACTGCATGGCCAGCGGGGCGTTCTCGTCAACCTCGGGCGCGGGCATGTCGTCGATGATCATATCGAGCAGCGGATACATGTCCATGTTGCCGTCGTTGGGATCGAGGCGGGCAAAGCCATTCATGGCGCTGGCGTAGACCACGTGCTCCATGGCGAACTCAAGCTGGTCGTCGGTGGCGCCCAGGTCGGCCATAAGGTCGAGACAGTCGTTGTAGGCCTTCTCGGGGTTAGCACCCGGACGATCGATCTTGTTGATGACGATCATAATCTTAAGGCCGGTGTCGATAGCGTGACGCAGCACGAAGCGGGTCTGGGGCATGGGGCCCTCAAAGGCGTCGACCAGCAGCAGGGCGCCGTCGGCCATACGCAGCACGCGCTCGACCTCGCCGCCAAAGTCGGCGTGGCCCGGGGTGTCGATGACGTTGATCTTAACGTCCTTGTACTCGATAGAGATGTTCTTGGCGAGAATCGTAATGCCGCGCTCGCGCTCCTGGTCGTTGGAATCCAGGACGCGGTCCTCGACCTGCTGGTTGGCACGGAAGGCGTCCGTGGCACGCAGGAGCTTGTCGACCATCGTCGTCTTGCCGTGGTCGACGTGAGCGATGATGGCGATGTTCCTCAGATTGTCTACGCGCATGTAGTTCCCCTATCTTCTATCTATATACAACCGGCACGCGTATGCGACCCACCCAGCAATGCAACGCTCGGCGAGAATATTGAGCCTTTTACCGAAAACTCGTTTATTTTAGCGATTTTAGATGAGAGGGGTTTCCTCACCTGCAGGTTCAGGGTCGCTCCACATAAAACCATCGCCGGCGCCCATGCCCTCATACAGCACATATGCCGAAAAACCGCTCTCGAGCGTGGTTTCGAAGAAGCTCACGAGCAGGGCGTCGTGATAGCCGCCGTCAATTTCGACACAACCGGTGTAGCCGATGGCATAGCGGGCGATGCGGCCCAGCCCCTCGTCCTTAAGACCCATCTTGTGCTCGGAGATAAAGTTGGTGGCAGCCTCGAGGCATGCCTCCTCGCCATCTTCGTCGAGCGCCGCCAGATATCGGTTGGAAGCAGCGTCCTCGATCGCCACAACTACGCCCGGATTCTCGCCGGCGGCAAGGTCGTCCAAGAACGCGCCGATCAGATCGCACACCATGGCGTCGAGCTCGGCGGAGACGTTACCGGCGTCCTGCATATCCTGTGCCATCTTTAGACCTTCCCATCGAGTCTGGCGTCGTTACAGTTCCTGTGCCTCGGCAGCGATCTTGGCGGCAGCGTCGCGGGCGCGCATCATATCCATCGCGCGCTTGTCGAGTACCTTGATCTGGTTGGTCAGCATGACCGCATCGACCACACCCCAGATTACCAAGCCTGTTGAAATCGAAAACCCAAGCGCACCAACTGTACCACGAAGGCGCGAGCAGATTGCCGCGACAAGGGCGGAGACGACAACCATCTTGATAAACGAGCCGCGGCGCTCGCGAAGCGTGCGGGCCTGCGTCACATAGGCAATGCGAGCCGCCTCAGAAGCCTCCGAGCGCATCTGGGCCTCGCGCGCAATGGCCGCCGCCTCAGCCGATACGCGGGTACCCATCAGCGACCTCTCCGCTCGCGTGCCAGACATTTAGAAATCATCGGGGGAGAGCGTATGGACGAACTCGTCGAACTTCTCGAACTCCTGCTCGTCGTCGACATCCTCGGCGTGGGTGGAAACAGTGCCCAGGCGATTCATGATGTCGTCCTCCACAAACATGGGGGCATTGCTGCGCACGGCAAGGGCAATGGCATCACTGGGGCGGGCGTCGATCTTGCGCTCCTCGCCATCGGCCAGTACGACGATCGTCGCGTAGAACACCGGCGGCTCGGCGCGAACGATCTCGATGCGCTCGAGCTTGGCGCCCAGGGCGTCAACGGTATCGAGCAGCAGGTCATGGGTAATCGGGCGCTCGGCGCGGCCGCTATCGATGCCGCGGCTGATGGCAGCAGCTTCAAACGAACCAGTCTGAATGGAAAGGGAACGCAGCGGCGCGGGCGAGTCCGATTTGCTGCTGCGCTCACGAAGTACGATAAGCGATGGCACGGGACCGGCGGCCATGACGATGGTCTCTATGTCGACGCGAACCATGGAACACCTCCGGTACGTAGCGGTTAACACGCGGCAGCCCGCCGCATTGAATAGCTATACTACCCAATCTTTCGCACAGCACACAAAATCAAAGTAGTTAATTTGGGACGGGGCTTTTTTGACTACTTTCAGTAGGTAAGAAAAAAGCCCCGAGGCAACGCCCCAGGGCTCTTCACAGTTTTGATGGTGGACCTGACAAGATTCGAACTTGTGACCTCCCGGTTATCAGCCGGACGCTCTAACCAACTGAGCTACAGGTCCATCATGGTGGAGGTTAGGGGGATCGAACCCCTGACCTCAGGCTTGCAAAGCCCGCGCTCTCCCAGCTGAGCTAAACCCCCACGGAGACAGTAATAAACACCCCAGCGGCGACTCGGCTCTCGCTGGGGTGTTTATTGCGAAAGAAAGTGGTGGACCTGACAAGATTCGAACTTGTGACCTCCCGGTTATCAGCCGGACGCTCTAACCAACTGAGC
>MNQC01000121.1:25025-28800 GCA_001915225.1 Collinsella sp. 60_9 | reverse complement strand
TGGCCACCACCACCAAGGTGCCCAGCCTCATCGGCATGAACGTGAACGTGCTCCTCCGCGGTATGCATGGATTCCGTATGTTCCATAACTTCTCACTCGTCCTTCGTCATGTGCTGCGCGGCAACGCGCAGCATCATTCGTTTCGTTTCCCCGGAATCGAACTTTACCTCGACCAGCGCGTCGCCGCCCATGGGGCGGACGGAGAGCACCATGCCCTTGCCGAAGGCTGCGTGGCGCACCATGTCTCCCTGCCGCAGATCCAGCAGCGGCGTGGAGGCCACGGAGGCCCGGGTTACTCCCGGCACATCGGCCCCGGGCTGCTCGTGACCGTCGGCTTTATCGACCCGGGCAACTGGGCCTCCAATATGGTCGCGGGCTCGCAGTTTGGCTACGCGCTGCTGTGGATCGTCACGCTGTCCACAATTATGCTCATTGTGCTGCAGCACAACGCGGCGCACCTGGGCATCGCCACGGGCACCTGTCTTGCCGAGGCCACGACACACTACCTCCCCCGCATCGTGGGACACATGGTGCTCGCCAGCGCCTATCTCGCGACCATCGCCACCGCCATGGCCGAAGTCCTGGGTGGCGCGATTGCCCTTCAAATGCTCTTTGGGCTGCCCGTGCGCTCGGGCTGCGTCATCGTGGCGGCAGTATCGATGGCGATGCTCATGACGAGCTCCTACAAGCGCGCCGAGCGATGGATCATCGCCTTCGTAGGCGTGGTAGGACTCTCGTTTTTGGCTGAGCTTACGCTGGTCAAGGTCGACTGGCCGCAGGCCGCCGCAAGCTGGATCACACCCAGTATGCCCACCGGCTCGGCCGCGATTATCGTAAGTGTCCTAGGCGCGGTTGTTATGCCTCACAACCTCTTCCTGCACTCCGAGGTCATCCAATCCATGCACTTCGAAGGCCAAGGCGAGCAGGTTATCGAGGAACGTCTGCGCTACGAGCTCTTCGACACGCTCTTTTCGATGGGCGTGGGCTGGGCGATCAACTCGGCCATGGTCATCCTGGCCGCAACGACCTTCTTTGCGCACGGCATTGTCGTAGACGACCTCGCCGTCGCAGCGGACACGCTCTCCCCCATTCTGGGCCCGGCAAGCTCGACCATCTTTGCGGTGGCACTGCTGTTTGCGGGCATATCGAGTAGTGTGACGGCGGGCATGGCGGCGGGCACCATCACCGCGGGCACGAGGAATACGACATCCACGACCGACATTCCTCGATCGGGGTGGCGGCTTGTTTCGTCGGCGCAGTGGCGGCGTGCTTGGTCGTCCCAAATCCTTTTGAGGGTCTCATCTGGAGTCAGGCGCTGCTGTCGCTTCAGTTGCCGATTACGGTCTTTGTGCTCATACGGCTCATCAGCTCACGCCGTGTCATGGGCAAATACGTCAACTCGCGCCCGCTCAACGCGCTGCTCGTAGGGATCGGTGCCATCGTGACGATTCTCGACATCGTGCTGCTAACGGGAATGTAATTGGGATGGCGTGGCTGTCCAGATATAACGTCTTAATCTGTAACACGTGAGACCGTTTTAAACCGTCAGATAAATCAAAAGGGTCCCGGCCGAGAATTCGACCGGGACCCTTGGACAGAGCTATGTTCGGCTTTCGCCGTGTGCCTGCGAGTTACTCCTCGACGAGCTCAAACTGATCGGGACCGACGCCGCACACCGGGCACACGTAATCCTCGGGCAGCTCGGGCGTGTCGACCTCAACCTCGTAACCGCAAACGGTGCACACAAACTTATACGTCTTCTTTTCCTCAGCCATGATGTTCTCCTCTCGAACGTGACTGCTGGTGTACTTACTTATTAGTATATATTCTCAATAGTATAATGCAAGTATTTTTAGAACATTTCTAGCCTTGATACGACGAGGCTTTGGGCGGCGTCTTGCCCTTTAGCACCTTGTGATAGTAGTCGTACGTCAGCGGCGTCTCGTCGCTCAGGCGCTCGGCATCCTCGACCTCGCCAATAAACAGCAGATGCGTGCCCACATCCACAGTGTCGATCAAACGGCAGCTAAACAGGGCCGCCGCGTGCTCGGGCACATAGGGCATGCCTAGAGCCGTCTCGCGGGTCTCGTATTTGGCAAACTTGTCATAATCGCTGCTGGTGCGGAACCCAAAGTTACCGATGTAGAGCATGTCGGCGGTCTGATCGATCACGGTCAGCGCGAACGCTTTGGCCGATGCGATGACGCCCGAGGTGACATTGTCCTTGTTCACGGCAACCGAAATACGCGGCGGCATGGACGTCACCTGCACCGCAGTGTTGATGACGCAGCCGGCGCGCAACCCGTCTGCCGCAGCGCTCACCACGTACAGACCGCTCGGCATGGTAAAGAACGCAGTTTTGTCCATAACGATCACTCCCCTAACTCGGGTTGGAACCTCATGAATGTATGTACCCACAAAAAAGGCGGCACCCATAACGGACGCCGCCTTTGAGACATATGTGTCAGAACAGTAAGAAAGATGAGACGCCCGCAGTTGCGGTGAAATAGGGACTGAATAGCCCCTCAAACAGGCAAAACAGTCCGTATTCCACCGCAACTTATACAGAGTGCCTAGCGGTTGCGTTCCTTAAGGGCGCGGTCGATCTCGCGTTGGACATCACGCTTGGCCATGTCCTCGCGCTTGTCGTAGAGCTTCTTGCCGCGGCCCAGACCCAGCAGCAGCTTTACGCGGCCGTCGGTATTAAAGTAGAGTTCCAACGGAACCAGCGCATAACCACGGTTGCGAAGTTTGCCGTCAAGAAAGTCGATCTCCTTGCGGTGCAGCAGCAGACGACGCCGACGGTCGGGATCGCGATTCCACACGCCACCATGGCTATAAGGGTGGATATGCAGGCCGACGAGCCAGCACTCGCCGCCACGAATCAGCGCAAAAGTGTCAGTGATCTGACAGGCGCGCTCGCGAATCGACTTGACCTCGGTGCCGCTCAGCTCAATACCGCACTCAAACGTCTCATCGATAAAGTACTCGTGATGTGCCGAGCGATTCTTGGAAATGAGTTTGCGCTCGCGCTTACTGGGCATCGCCGGCCTCCTTGGCGCCATCGGTTCCCTTGTCGGCACCTGCGCGCTTTGCCTTGCGCTCGGCATTGAGCTCGGCATCGCTCTCGCGCACCAGTTTGATAATCGCCGCGCAGGCCTCCTCGCCCACCAAGTCGCGAGCACGCACCGTCAGGCGCGTCGCCTCCTGCTTGTCGCCGTCGCTTGCAGCATCGGTCGCACACATGATCAGGCAGATGGCGATCTCGGCCGAAGGTGAGGTCGGCACGCCCTGCAGGGCGAGCTCACCCATCACGTGGTCGTCGTTCTCATCGGCGGCATCCGGATAGGTGGTATGGATCTTGTTGAGCAGGCGCGTCGTATGCGCATCGTTGGGCGCCAGGCGCAGCGCCAGACGCGCGCAGCCCACGGCAGCCGAAACGTTCTCGGTCTCGGGCTCCAAGAAGTACTGACCTAGATTGGCGTAAGCGCGGGCGGCGCACTTGCCATCGCTTGCACGCTCCAGCACCGAGAACGAGAGCGATGCCCATTCCTGCTTGTCCTCGAGAGCGCGGAACAGCTCGGCCAGATCCAGGCGGTAGTTGCAGTTCATGGGGTCCCAGCGCACGGCCTGCATCAAGGCGTTGCGAGCACTCACATAATCCTGCTGGCGAATGTAGGCAAACGCCATGTCAGAGTACAGGCGGTCAAACGGCACCTCGACCTGCACGAGCTCGCGCGGATCCTTCTCCACGCGGCGATAGGCCAAGCGCTCA
>MNQC01000121.1:20521-25020 GCA_001915225.1 Collinsella sp. 60_9 | reverse complement strand
ACTTGCTATCGAAGCTAAAGTATTGACGCTTCTCCTCCGTCTTGCACTCAGCGTCGATATACTCCTCGGCGAGCTCCACCAGACGCTCCAGCAGCGGCGTCGCCGTAGCCAGGTCGCCCTGCGCCAGATAGTTCTCGGCATACGTGATGTCTTGCAAGCTGATGGGCAGATCCATGGCTACTCCTCGATCCGGGCGGCAGACTCAACGCGCGCCTTAAGCATCGGTCAATACACAAAACCCGGGTCTCTTTGGTAGCCCGTACCAGATTCGAACTGGTGATCTCCGCCTTGAGAGGGCGGCGTCCTAAACCGCTAGACGAACGGGCCATATGTAGCAAATGCAATGGCTGGGATGGAGGGAGTCGAACCCCCATTGACGGAACCAGAATCCGCTGTCCTGCCATTAGACGACATCCCAATGACTGCATCGCTGCGCTCGGCTGTGCCTTTGCGCAAGAAAGAAATATACGGGAAGTCTCGCCGTGACGCAAGCCCCAATTTTGACTTTTTTGAAATTCAGTCAAATTGGCCTAATTTAGTCCAACCCGTGAAGGATCTGTGAAGCCGACCGCTGTACACGAAGGGCAAAACACCGCGAGCGGTAGCCGTCAACCGTTGGCAGATTCTACCGCGAAAACGATAGCACCAGGCAACACAATCGAAGTATCAATGATCGCGTAGATATCGAGGCACCATGGACGAAGAGCTTGATTACCTATGGGAGACCCTGGGCCTCGAGATCACTGCTGACCTTTGGCCCGAACGGGACAAAATCCATCCCACACTGCGCCCCGCCATCACGGTGATGCAGGCAAAATACCGCCGTGCATCCTTTTTGATCATGCGGGTGTCATGGCACGCGGGACTCCCCGACCTTAAGCGAATCCAGGCAAGCCTCGTCGAGCTGTCCGGTATGCCGACCGTCATATCCGAGGCGCACCTGGAGCAGCGCCAGCGCGAGCGACTGCAACAGCAGCGGATTCCCTTTATCTGCCCCGGCGTTCAGGCATATCTGCCCTTTATGGACGAGGAGTACTGGAGCGGCAAGCCCAACAAGCACGTAAAGATCTACGGTCCGCACGAATGGGCACAGCTTGAGGATTAGCGCATATGCCCGCCAACCGGAAAGCTCATCCCGGAATTTACGTCCAGAACGGGACGCGCTTTCCCCTAGAGGCCCCAAACGGAAACCGTATCCCAGATTTCGCGCTCAAACTGGGATACGGTTTCCGCTAGCCCCTTCAACCGGAAACTGCGTCCCGGAATCCGAGCTCAAAACGGGACGCACTTTCCGCAGCCACTACAGCAACGCCTCGGCCCAAGCCGATTCCCTAAAGCCGGGAATCGCGAAGTCGTCGCCCACCAGCAGCGGACGCTTGACCAGCATGCCGTCGGTCGCCAGCAGCTCGTAGCACTCCCGATCCGTCATGCCCGCATCCAGACGCGCCTTCAGGCCCAGCTCTCGATATTTCATGCCCGACGAATTAAAGAAACGCCGCACCGGCAGCCCCGAACGAGCAATCCAGGTCGCAAGCTCATCAGCCGTGGGATTGTCCAAAACGATATCGCGATCGATATACTCAACCCCATGTTCGTCCAGCCATGCCTTGGCCTTTTTACAGGTCGAGCACTTGGGGTATTCAACAAACAGTACTGCCATGGGAATCCTCCGAATATAGATCGGCCAACGCAGGCACACGCCACACGAGGCGCCTTCGTACGATGGGCCAATTGTAGCCCACGGGTCACACGCTAAACGAACCGTACCCCGAATCCGCGTTTGATGAACGGCAGCAGCTCCATTGCCTCGGGCGTGATATGGCCCGCAACGTTCATGCGCTCGTCACCGGGAAGATCGACCCGCGCAATCTCAAGCTCGCCTTCGTAGCGCCCATATCCGCTATTGCTCACAGCGATCAACCCCGCCTTTCGCGGCAGGCCGGCTCCGGCATCCGTCGGCACGGAATCCGGCTTAAGCGTCGTACGTGACTCCTGAGACCTAAAGATGAGGACGCTCGAATCGGGCCGGTCGTGATGAATCTGCCCGCGCACATAGGCATAACCGGGCTCAAGCTCGCATTGCAGATCCGCATATCCGGCGGAAACTTGAGCAAACTGCGCCCAGCCCGCATCGGAAAGATCGGGGTCGCCGACCAACACAATGTCGCAATCGGCGCCATGTGCAAGCTCAAGCATATTGAGAGCAACCTTTGACGCGCGACCGCGCTGCGCCTCGACCGTCGGCAGTCCCTCGAATACTGGCCCGCGAACGTTAGCATCACCCGGCACAAAAGCCATGATTTCGAATCCAAGCGCCGCAAGACGAAGATTCACCCGAGCAATGTCCTCCAGAGCTAAACCGGTATAAGGCTTGGGGTAAAAATTGTGGCAGGCGGCAAAACGAGTCACATCGGCACCGGCCTCACGCCACGATGCGATTTCATCAGAACTCACCGTCGATGCATTGACCACAATGCGAAATACACCGGACAGCTCCGCGACCCGCTGGGCGCTAAAGCCATAGTCCAAACGAAGGTATTCCAACCCCAGATCGCGCAGGTCCTCAATGCGCTCAAGCCCGAGCAAATCGCACGTGCGAGGCCCCACATCGGCAATGAGCGCAATGCCGCGGGCGGAAAGCAGCGGCAGCACATGACGGACCTTATCGGCATACGCCGCTCCCCCATCCTCGGGAATATGCAGCGAGGTGAACGCGTAGCGCGCACCCGCCGCGGCGCCACGCTCAATCGTCCGCTCAATATCCTGCAAAGGACTGGAAAGATAAATCGAAATACCCGTTTTCACGCTTCAACGCTCCTTTAAAAAAGGCCGGCGGAGCAGTTAGCCCCGCCGGCACAACCATAGCATCAAGAAATCTGCCGCGCGCCGCGAACCCTGAGCAACACGGCTCGCAATATCAAACTACTCGCCAAAGAACTCGTTGATCTTCTGCTCGTCGACGCCAAAGAACCACGTCAGGACAAAGCCGGCGGCATAGGCAAGCAGCATAGCGGCAACGTAGCCGAGCTGCTGGCCAGGAACGACGATCAGCAGGCCAAACAGAACCGTGCCGATGTGAAGCAGCGCCGCGAGCGCGCCGCCAAATCCGGCACCCAGGCAGGCCGTCACAAACGGACGAACGAGCGGCAGCGTAACAGCATACATCAGAGGCTCGCCCACACCCAGGATTCCAACGGGAATGGACTCTGCGACGTACTTCTTGAGCTTGGCGTTCTTGGTCTTAAAGTACAGCGCCAAACCGGCACCGACCTGGCCGCCGCCAGCCATCATAAGGATGGGAAGCAGGTAATTGATACCCTTGGTAGCGCCGTCGGGATCGTTGAGCATAGCGTGGATCGGCGTGAGCGCCTGATGCAGGCCGACGGACACCAGCGGCAAGAAGCCTGCTGACAGGATATAGCCGCCCAGGACGCCCAGCTTCTCGAAGATAAAGGTCAAAACGCTAAAGATGGCAGTCGTCAGCCATGCGCCAACCGGCTGGATGACGAGCATCAGAGCAAAGGCGCCGATGATGAGCACCAGCAGCGGGGACAAGAACGTGTCGAGTGCGTTGGGCATAACCTTGCGAATCTGACGCTCCATCCAGGCAAAAAATGCGCCAGCGATGAGAGCCGCGATCATGCCGCCCGCTGCGGGGTTGTACTGCGCACTGGTGAGCGGCAGCAGAATGGCAGCGGCAGGATCAGCCGCTCCAGGCGCAAGCAGGGGCATGGCACTGTTGGCGATACACATCATGCCGGCGATGCCGCCCAGCGCAGCGGAGCCACCAAACTCACGTGCTGCGTTATAGCCCACCAAGATGGGCAGATAGGCAAACAGGGCCCAGCCCATGGAACGAATGCCCTGGTACCACCACTCGCCTGCAAGCGCGCCTGCCGTCGAGACGTTAATGACGTTGCAGATACCGTTGATGAGGCCAGCCGCAATGATGCCGGGAAGCAGGGCGACGAAGACATTGGAAATCTTCTTGAGGAAGGCCTGAACCGGCTTGGACTCGTACTTGGCCTTCTGCGCGGCCTTGTTTGTGGCCGCAGCGTCAACCACGCTCTCGTCGGCAACGCCTTTCGCAAGGCCGGTGAGCTTGGAGAACTCCTCGAGCACCTTATTCACCTTGCCCGGACCCAGCACGATCTGCATCGTGTCGTCCTCGACCAGGCCCATCACGCCGTCGAGTGCCTTAATGCCCTCCGTGTCGACGTTGCCCGCGTCTTTGACGGTCACGCGCAGGCGCGTCATGCACGCCGCGCTTGCCAGCACGTTGTCTTTACCGCCCAAAAGGTCCAGCAGCTTTTGAGCCAGCTCTTTGTTCGTCATAACTCCTCCTTGTATTGGGTATCTCGTCTGGATGTCACATCAGCTCACGCCGCGCACCTATTGGGCGTCGGCATTGCTTTTCTCATGGCCACTCACCGCAGCACGGACATGGCCTCGCGCCCGCTCAAGAGCCACCGCGGCCTGCTCGGCATCGCAGTCCAGCA
>MNQC01000121.1:1709-20494 GCA_001915225.1 Collinsella sp. 60_9 | reverse complement strand
GTGGCCGCCGGCATCTGCAAGTGCCTGAACAGCGCGCTCGCGCGTGCAGCCGGTCGCCTCCATCACGATGTTCTGGCCGCGCACCACCAGCTTCTCGTTCGTCTGCTGCACATCGACCATCAGGTTTTGGTATACCTTGCCGATCTTGACCATGGCGCCGGTCGATATCATGTTGAGAATGAGCTTTTGAACCGTTCCCGCCTTGAGCCTCGTTGAGCCGGTCAGTACCTCGGGACCGGGCACGGGCTCAATGGCAAGATCTGCGCTCTCCCCGATCTTCGACCCTTGGTTGCAGGCAATTGCAATGGTCTTGCACCCAGTTGCCTTTGCGTACGCAAGGCCGCCCACCACATAAGGAGTACGACCGCTTGCCGCCAGGCCAACGACAAGATCCTTGTCCGAGAGTCCACGCTCTCGCAGGTCGTTCGCGCCAAGCTCCTCACTGTCTTCGGCACCTTCGACAGCCTTGATAAACGCCGTCTCGCCTCCGGCAATGAGCCCGACAATCAGGTCGGGTGACACGCCAAACGTGGGCGGACACTCCGAAGCGTCGAGTACGCCCAGACGACCGCTGGTGCCTGCGCCCATGTAAAAGACGCGCCCGCCGCGCTCGAGTGCCTCAGCAGCCCAGTCGATTGCCATGGCAACCTGGGGCAACACTTTCGTGACCGACTGGACGGCACGAAGATCTTCATCGTTCATCGTCGTGACGATTTGCAGCGATGTCATCGTATCGAGGTCCATTGACCTTTGATTACGCTGTTCGGTCGTGAATTTTGTTAAATCGAGCATTTCATTCACCTCATCTTTCCTGTTTCTCGATGTAGTTTTGCTTAATGACATGCGTCGCCCGTTCGTAGTCGCTGGCAACGTAAGCAGCGTACAGGGCATCGACAACCATAAGCTGGGCCATACGCGAAGCCATGGCACCGCTGCGGACCAAGGGTTCACTCGCAGCGACGCCGAGCACGGCATCGGCCATGGTGGCAAGCTTGGATGATCCATCTACTTTGGTAACGGCCACAACGGGACAGTTGTGGCGTTGAGCCTCGGCGGTGCAGTCCAGCACCTCTTGCGTCAAGCCCGAGTAGCTAAAGGCGATTGCCATATCGCCCTCATGCATGTTCTTGGCACATAAGAGCTGATCATGCCAGTCGTCGTACAGATGGCACTCTTTGTCGACACGCATGAGCTTTTGCGCCAGGTCGTGCGCGACCAAACGAGAAGCACCAATACCGAACAGATTGACCGCGCGTGCCCGCTTAAGACGGGCCGCGCATCGCTCCAAGACGGTGTAATCGAGCGTTCGCGCCGTCGCCTCGATCGTGCGCACGTTGCTTTTCATCACCTTCCCCACGATACGTTCGACGCTGTCATCCATGGAGATGTCCTCGAGGGCTACGTCTTTCTTGTCACCTAAGAGCGCCAGCTCGGCAATCAGTTCGCGCTGGAACTCCTTGTAGCCCGCAAAACCCAAACGCTTGCAAAAACGCAAAATGCTCGAGGGCGAGGAGAACGTGACATCGGCAAGACCGCGGACGGACAGCCCGACCACCTCGTGCGGATGAGCGCTTACATATGCGATGACATTGCGTTCCGCCGGACTCGCGCTGAGCTCACGCTCGCGAAGCCGCAAAAGCAATCCGTTTGCCATCTCAAACACCTCCGTTGAGAAGAATTAAAGACCAACGAACGATTCGTACCGGATACAAACAGCTTTTGCGGTACATTGTGCCGCATCGTGGCGCACAAAGGGCAAGCGTTCTACCGCTCGCCCCTCAAATCCGACCGCTCGGAAATACGCGCGACACAAAATAATTCAACGAGGTCGCATTATCAGAAACGGGTTTGTTACCGGCTAGCGCCTCGCATGGGCGCCGATCGGCCGAGTCGCATGGCGCACCAACGCCGCTGCCAGCAATACCAACAGCATGGCGGTGACATAGCCCGCAGCATCGAATCCTAAATCGATAACGTCGAAATGCCTGCCGGGAACAAAGATCTTATGTACCTGATCGCCAACGGAGCAGGCGGCGCAAAAGAGCAATACGGGCACGCAACGGGAGCATACGCTCCACGGATGCCTGGAAAGGCAAACCACGACCACCGAGGCGAACAACCCGACGAAGAAAAATTCTACGGTATGGGCAACGCGACGGACGTTCGTGCCCACCCACATGCGAATGGAAGTAAGTCGGCCAGACCGGGCATTCGAGGCAGCCGAATCGGTTCCCCCGGTCATTCCGTTCTCCGCCTGGGCTTCACCCGTGGCATCGGCAGCCTGAACGCCCGTGGCCTGACCCTCCACCACACGCGCGGTGGACTCGCTCAGCAACGACGTCTCCACCGCATTTTGCTCCGTCAGCGCCCAGATGCCCGCCAGCGTTGCAGCGAACAGAACGATCGCGGTCCATCCGATTCCAACCTCCTTTTTTTGAATATCAGCGAGTGTAGCCCCAAATGACATCGTCACCGTATCAAAATTTGAATCGCAACAGGAAGCGACAAAGCGACGCAAACCCCTACCCCGCCTCGCGCATCCAGCGATCGAACGTCCCCACGCACACGCCCAGGCACTTTGCTGCCTGGCTGCGGGTAATATCGCCTGCCTCATAGCTATCGCGCACCAGCTCAAACTGAGGAGGGCACGGCTTGCGAGGTCGACCGAAACGGACCCCTCGCGCCCGCGCCGCTGCAATTCCCTCCGCCTGGCGCCGATGGATATTCTCGCGCTCCACCTGCGCCACGTAGCTCAGCAGTTGCAACACAATATCGGCAATCAGGGTGTTGGTCACATCCGGCGCGTCGCTGGCCCTGACACGCGTGTCAAGCAATGGCATGTCCAACACCACAATGGCAACCCCGAGCTCCTTGGTAATGCGCCGCCATTCCTCAAGAATCTCGGAGTAATTACGACCAAGTCGGTCGATAGAAAGCACCACCAGCACGTCCCCGTCTCCCAGGACGTGCAGCAGCTCGCGATAACGCGGTCGATCGAAGTCCTTGCCGCTCGCATGGTCGGCATAAATATTCGCTGAGCCCACGCCATAGGCGCCCAGCGCATCCAGCTGCCGATTCAGATTCTGATCGCGCGAACTCACCCGCGCATAACCGTACACCGTCGCCATCTCATCCCCGCTTTCTTGTAAACCTGCCAAAAAGGGACAGGTTTATTTTGGTAGGTTTTACCTCTCAAATAGCAGGTAAGCGGGCGGCCGAGCAGACGGCAAGGTAGCCACGATTCAAATGCGGAGGGCGGCCCCGAAAGGCCGCCCTCCGCTCCCCCACCATGAGTCGGGATTTGGCTAATGGATAAGCTTAAAGTCCAAGTGCCCACGCGTGGTATTGACGCGCGAGACCTCGATAATCACGCGCTGCCCCAGCTCGTAACGAGTGCCCGTGTCGGCGCCCGTCAGCGTAAGCGCGTCCTCGTCGAACTCGAACCACTCGTTGCCCAGGCTCTTGATCGAAACCAAGCCCTCGACCTGCGTTAGGTCCAAGCGCACAAAGAGGCCCATGCTGCTAACCCACGAGACGGTTCCGGCATAGCGCTCGCCCAGACGGTCCTCATAGTACTGGGCAATCTTGATCTTTTGCGTCGCATGGCTGGCGGCATCTGCCGCGCGCTCGGCATCGCTGCATGCGCGGCAGATCTGCGGCAGAATGCGCGGCAGCGACTCGCGCCCCTTGCCGATCAGCCGCGGCGTACGGACCAAGGCGTCCTTGCCGCCGAGCTGCTCATAGGCCAACTGCAGTTTGAGCACGCGGTGCACCACTAGATCGGGGTAGCGACGGATGGGACTCGTAAAGTGACAGTAGCACGGCGCGGCGAGCGCAAAGTGGCCCTCGTTGCGCGGCTTGTACAGCGCGCGCTGCATGCTGCGCAGAAGCAGCGTGTTAACGAGCGGTGCGTTGGCCGTACCGGCGGCAGCATCAACTGCAGCCTGCAGCTCATCGGGGCTCCCCAGGGCAATACCGGCAGCACGGCGATCGTCGATGATGCCTAGCTGCGCCAGCGCAACGGCGGCACCGTGCAGGCTATCGGGGCTCGGATCCTCATGCACGCGATAGCAAGCCTCGATATCACGGTCTGCCAGCCACTCTGCAACGCACTCGTTGGCGAGCAGCATGGCTTCCTCGATAAGCGACGTGGCACACGAACGCTCACGCGCCACAATCTGCACGGGCACTCCGTCCTCATCCAATAGAGCGCGAATCTCGGCCGTGTCAAAATCGACTGAGCCGCGGGCGCGACGAACACGACGGCGAAATTCGGCGAGTTCGTTAGCGGCGACAAGGAAATCACCGAGGTCGATGTTGTAGCCGCGGGCGGTCTCCTCGCACGCAAGACCGCGCTCAAGCGCTTCCTCGCGCGAGGTCTCGGCAGCCGCAACATCCTCGGCCGCACCCTCCAGCACCGAATACTCAACCGCGCCGGCACGCACCAGCAGCGCCTCGGCGCCGTCATAGTCCATACGCACACGCGAGCGAATCACGCTGGGGTACGGATCGTAATGCCGCACGCGACCCTGCGCATCGAGCTCGATATCGACGGTAAACGCAAGACGGTCCTCGTCAGGGCGAAGCGAGCACAGGTCACAGGACAGGCGTTCGGGCAGCATGGGAAGCACGCGATCGGCCAGATACACCGATGTCGTACGATGGCGAGCCTCAAGATCGATATGCCCGTCCCAAGCCACATAGTGTGAAACGTCGGCGATATGCACACCCAACTTGTAGCCACCCTCGGGCGTGCGCTCCAACGAAATGGCATCGTCAAAGTCGCGCGCGTCGACCGGGTCGATCGTGATGACAAAGCGGTCGCGCAGATCGCGGCGGAGCGGGTCCTTAAGCGCCGCGGACACATCGAGCGAAAGCCCCTCGGCCTCGTCCAGCGCGGCCTCGGGATAGCTATCGGTATAGCCGTAACGCGCCATCACATATTGAACGCCCAAATCGGGCGCGTCATCTCCGCCAATGCGGCGTTCGATCGTCACAGCGCCCGATTCCAGGCGCGTCGGGTAGGTCAAAATGCGCGCGACAACGGCATCACCCGGGTGGACACCCAGACGATCCGCCGAGGTATCCTCGGGCAAAATGAAGAAGTCGGCCTTCAAGCGCGAATCGAGCGGCTCGATCACACCGAGCGGACCGGCGGTCTGGTACGTGCCCACCACGCTTATGGCTGCACGCTCAACCACGCTTTCGATCACGGCGCGCCGCTCACCGTGCGGGCTGTTCTTAATGCTCACGGCAACGGTATCGCCATCCATGATCTCGCGCTTACCGCGGCCCATGACCTTGTAGTCGCCGTTTTCGGTTACAACGTAGGCGCTATGCTCATGGAGCTGCACGCGCCCGGTCAGGCTCGGACGGCGTTCGCTGCGCACCGGCCCGCGCTGATTGCGAGCTCCACGCTTATGCTTGTTATTGCGCCCCATGGCGCCTCCTAACTATCGATTGCGAACTCCAAAGAGTCTACCCAAATGATTCGCTTTCCTGCCGTCCCCTAGGGATCAAAAAACGGGCCGCCCCATAAGAGACGACCCGTTGGAAGGGATGAATTCCAAGCATGCCTACACGCGCAGGTAGCGGCGCATGGCGATGGCAGAACCAAAGAGACCGATAATCACGCCGACCAGAATCAGCGCAGCATAGGTCACCAGGTAGTACTGCATCGGCAGGGCAAACGACATCCAGCCGATGCTCTCCTGCAGACGCGGGATCATCAGATTGCGCAGCAGCTCCAGAACGCCGATGGAAAGCAGCGAGCCCAAAATGGCCTGCAGCACGCCCTCGGTGATAAACGGGCCACGAATGAAGCCGTTGCTGGCGCCGACCAGACGCATAATCGCAATCTCACGACGACGCGCCGTGATGGATAGGCGAATCGTGTTGTTGATGAAGATGAAAGCGATAAAGGTCAGAAGGCCAACGAGCACCACGGCGACGATGCGGATGTAGTTGGTCACCTGGAACAGGCGGCTCACTGCCTCCTGGCCGTACAGCACGCTCGCGTTGACGTCGCCGTCATCCACGATCTTCTGGAAATCGGCATCCTTCTTGAGCTTCTCTGCCGTGCTCTCGACCTTGGACGGATCGTCCATCTCAATAGCGAAGGAAGCCGGCAGCGGGTTCTGGCCATCGAGCGCGCTCATGGTGGCGTCGGCGTTGCCCGACATCGTGCTCGAATACTCGGCCTTCGCGTCGTCCTTGTCCTTATAGGTCACGGACTTGACGTTATTCCACGTCTTAAGCTCGGCCTCAAAAGCCTGAACATCAGCCTGATCGGCGTCATCACTAATGAACGCGTTGATGACAACCTGATCCTCGACGGTGCCGATCACGGAGTTCAGCACCGCGGAGCCCATGATGAACAGGCCGATGATAAACAGCGAAAGGAAGATCGTGATGACGGCGCCGAGCGAGGTAGTCCAGTTACGGAAGAAGTGGCTGATTGCCTCTTTGAAGGAGTAGCCCACGTTAGTTGGTGCCATAGTTGCCGTAACCTCCCCTCTCCTGGTCGCGGATAACGTGGCCGCCCTCGAGGGCGATCACGCGACGGTGCATGCTATCGACCATCTCGCGGTCGTGCGTGGCGACGATCACGGTGGTGCCGGTGCGGTTAATACGCTCGAGCAGCTTCATGATGCCCAGCGAGATCGCCGGGTCGAGGTTACCCGTGGGCTCGTCGCAGATCAGTAGCGGCGGACGGTTGACCATAGCGCGGGCGACGGCAACGCGCTGCTGCTCGCCACCGGAAAGCTGGTCGGGCAACGAGTCCATCTGGTCGGCCAAACCGACCAGACGCAGCACCTCGGGCACCTGGCTGCGAATGACGCCCTTGGGCTTGCCGATGCACTGCAAGGCGAACGCCACGTTTTCGTAGGCGGTCTTTTGCGGCAGGAGCTTAAAGTCCTGGAACACGGCGCCGATCTGGCGACGGAGGAATGGAACCTTGCGGTTCTTGATCTTCATAAGGTCCTGACCGGCGACCAAAATGCGGCCGCTCGTGGGCTTGACGTCGCGGTTGAGCGTCGACAGCAGCGTGGTCTTGCCAGAACCGGAGTGACCGACCAAGAAGACGAACTCGCCCGGATAGATCTCGATGTTAATATCGTCGAGCGCGGGCTTGTTGGGCTGCGCCGGGTAGATCTTGGTGACGTGCTCCATAAGGATGACGGGCTCGACACCGGCCTGCTTGGCCATCTTCTTGCGGCTAGCCTGTGGATCGATGGGCGCAAACACCGACGTAAAGTCGGGATTGTTGAGCGCATTGTCCAGGCTTGCAACCTCGGCTGCCTGATCGCGCTCGACCACCGGGGCAGCAGGCTGCGTGGGGTCGGGAATGCCGGCAAAAAGCCCGGACTGCGCGGGCTGTGGCGCGGGCGTCGCAGGAGCCATAGGGTCGGGGATGCCGGCCATGGTAGGCTGCGGTGCGGCGGCGTCTGCCTGAGGCTGAGCCACGCGAGCGGTCACGGTCTGGACAGGCTCAAAGCCCGCCGTGCCGGAAAGTGCAACGTCGCCGTTGGGATTGTAGGCAAAGGGATCTGATGCCGGCTGTGCCTGATCTGCCGGCTGAGCGGGGGCCTGAGCAACAGGCTGGCCCTCTGAATCCGGAGTGGCGAAACGACTGCCCTGGACGCCTGTCTGCGTCTTGGGGGCATCATCGCCCGCACCGGAGGTACGGAAGTGGTTACCCACTGGTGCTCCTTATCGTCGTGCGTTTAAACTACATGAGCGCTTAATATTTTAGCAGCATTAGCTTTGCTGCACATAAGAAGCATGGCCGTGTTTGGGTCCCTCCGGCCGGACACAGGGTTGCTTTCCAAATCGTCCTCGGACATGTCGGAGCCCCCGCTGCGCGCTTCGCGCGGCAGGGGCTCCTCCGTCCTGCGGAAAAATTTGGAGAGTAACCCTGTGCCCGGCCTGCGGTAACTAAGGGGTCGCCGCGTTTATCTTGGAGTGCCGCATATACAAAGTTGAAAGGGTCTGAATTGCACTTTGTCGATATGTGCCCTTTTCCCTGATGGGACCGTGCTTGAGGGGCGTCTTCATGAGTTGCGGTGAAATAGGGACCGTTGAGCCTTTAAGCTGGCAAAACAGTCCTTATTTCACCGCAACTGAAACAGGGGCGCTCTCCAAGCGAGCGCCCCTGCCGGGTTTCCATAGTACTGGCGAAACAGTTTTATAGTTCTGGCGAAGCAGTCCTTGAGATCCGCCTTGCCTTATGCCAAGAACTCCTTGGTGCTCGCCACGATGTTGGCGGCGTCCAGGCCGTACTTGTGCAGGAGCTCGGCACCCGGGCCAGACTCACCGAAGGTGTCGTTGACGCCGATCTTCTTGAGCGACGTCGGGCACTGCTCGCACAGGACGTCGGCAACGGCGCTGCCCAGGCCACCGATCACAGAGTGCTCCTCGACGGTCACGACGTGGCCGGTCTTGGCGGCGCTCTTGACGATCAGGTCGGCATCGATGGGCTTGATGGTGTGCATGTTGATGACCTCGGCGTCGATGCCCTCGGCAGCGAGCTGCTCGGCGGCCTCGAGAGCCTCGCCGACCATCAGGCCGCAGGCGATGATGGTCACATCGGCGCCCTCGCGCATGACAATGCCCTTACCCAACTCGAACTTGTAGGTCTCGGGGTCGTTGATAACCGGCGAGGCCAGACGGGCGAAGCGCATGTACACGGGGCCGTCGCACTCGTAGGCGGCGCGCGTCACGGCACGGGCCTCCACATCGTCGGCGGGAACGATCACGGTCATGCCGGGGATGACGCGCATGAGGGCGATATCCTCGCAGCACTGGTGCGTGGCACCGTCCTCGCCCACCGAAATACCGGCGTGCGTGGCACCGATCTTAACGTTAAGGTGCGGATAGCCGATGGAGTTGCGGACCTGCTCAAAGGCGCGGCCGGCGGCAAACATGGCAAAGCTGCTCGCAAAGGCGACGCGGCCGGTGGTTGCGATACCGGCGGCAACACCCATCAGGTTGCTCTCGGCGATGCCCACATCGAAGAAGCGGTCGGGGCAGGCGGCCTTAAACTTGCCGGTCTGCGTGGCGGCGGCCAGGTCGGCGTCGAGGACCACAAAGTCATCGTGCTCATTGGCGAGCTCGACGAGGGCCTCGCCGTAGCTTACGCGCGTGGCAATTTTCTTGACGTCTGCCATCCTAGAGCTCCTCTCCGGCGGCCGTGAGCTCTGCCATGGCCTGCTCAAACTGTTCATCGTTGGGGGCCTTGCCGTGCCAACCAACCTGGTTCTCCATAAAGGACACGCCCTTGCCCTTCAGGGTCTCGGCGATGATGGCGGTCGGCTGGCCCTTGGTAGCGCGAGCCTCGGCAAAGGCGGCGCGAATCTGGTCGAAGTCGTTGCCGTCGGCGAGTTCCACCACGTGGAACTTAAAAGCACGGAACTTGTCTGCCAGCGGCATGGGGTCGTTGACCTCCTCGACAGGGCCGTCGATCTGCAGGCCGTTGTGGTCGACGATCACGCAGAGGTTGTCGAGCTGCTGGTTGCCGGCAAACATGGCGGCCTCCCAGACCTGGCCCTCCTCGCTCTCGCCATCGCCCAGCAGGGCGTACGTGCGGTAAGTATCGCCCCAGTGCTTGGCGGCAACCGCCATGCCCACGGCGGCGGAGATGCCCTGGCCGAGCGAGCCGGTGGACATGTCGACGCCCGGGGTGTCGTTCATGTTGGGATGGCCCTGCAGGTGGCTGCCGATGTGGCGCAGCGTCTCGAGATCCTCCTTGGGGAAGAATCCGCGCTCGGCGAGCACGGCGTACAGACCAGGCGCGCAGTGACCCTTGGAAAGCACAAAGCGGTCGCGGTCGGCCTTGCGGGGGTCGGCAGGGTCGACGTTCATTTCCTCAAAGTACAGATAGGTCATGATGTCGGCAGCGCCGAGCGAACCGCCCGGATGGCCGGACTTGGCAGCGTGCACGCCGGTGACGATGCCCTTCCTTACCTCGTTGGCAACCTTTTTGAGCTCTTCGTCGCTCATTGTGCCTTCCTTTCATCCTCTTTAGACAAGATGCGCACGGCACGGAAAGGTAGTCCCAACACAGCCGCAATGCACGTACGTCATTCATTATGCTGGAAACTGATGGCTTTACCAGAGTTTTTATCATTATTTGAACAATTTAGCAGGCAGAACCGCTGATGAAACGGTTTATCAATGTGAACGTCTTTTGGATGGAACGCGATCGACCCTACGCGCTAATGTCCTTGAATCCCTCGCCGAAGGCTTCCGTAACGTCAGCGACCGTCACAATGGCGTGAGGATCGCGCTCGCGCACGATCGTCTTGAGGGTATTAAGCTCTCGACGGCTCACGATGACCATAATCACCGGCTTCTCGGCACCCGAATACATGCCAGTCGCCTTAAACTTGGTACAACCACGACCCAGGCCATACATGATATCGGCAGCGATATCAGGGAACTTGTCCGAGATGATGAGTACCATACGGCGTTTGTTGCCACCATCGACCACGGCATCGATCACGTAGCCGCTAATGACCATCGAAAGGCCTGCATATAGTGCGTTTTCGAGGCAACATCGATCGCCATGACGGTCGAGCCCACCGGCAGCGAGGTGTTACGCGAGATGATTTGGCCAATCGTGTCCGAGCCGCCGGTGTTGGCGCCGGCGCGCAACACCATGCCGTAACCGATGCCCGTTATAATGCCGCCCCACATGGCAGGGAGCATCAGGTCCGCATCCGCCAGAGGTGCTACAAACGGGGCGAACAGATCGGTAAAGAAGCCCAGCAGCACAAAGCCCGTCGCGGTCTGCACCACGTAGAACATGCCACCTTCGCGCATAACGACCAGCAACAGCAAGGCGTTCATCACGATCGTCTGAATACCAACGGGAAGCGATAGGCCACGCGATGCGCCGACCGCCTGGATAATGGTGGCAAGGCCCGTAACGCCACCGGCAGCAAGACCGTTGGGAATCAAAAACAGGTCGGTCGCAATAGCGGCCAGAGCGCACCCCAACATAATCTGGGGCAGGTCGTGAAAGAAGTTCATCGATAGAATGCGCTTGATGTCCAGACGATATGCCATGCTGCCTCCCTCAAAAAAGCGCACCCAAACGGATGCGCTTCGAACTTCTTGCTGTATTCGATTCTAACGATTCGCCGAACAAAAACCACCCCTGCGCAGGGTTTATTCTGAATACAAACCCGTCCAACCATTGGGCTTGGCATCGGCTTGAAGCCGCCCGATGTTTTAGACCTCCGAGCCTTCTGCATCGGCGTTGCCGGTGGCCCAACGATGGTAGCCAATAACAAACGGGTCCAGGTCGCCATCGTCAAGGACGGCCTCGACATTGCTGGTCTCCACGCCCGTGCGTAGGTCTTTGACCATCTGGTACGGGTAGAGCACGTAGCTGCGAATCTGGTTGCCAAAACCAATCGTGGTCTTGGGTCCGCGGATCTCATCGAGCGCCTCGGCGCGCTTCTCGAGCTCAATCTCGTACAAGCGAGCCTTGAGGATCTGCATGCACGCGGCCTTGTTCTGGATCTGGCTGCGCTCGTTTTGGCAGGTGACCACAATGCCGCTGGGAAAATGCGTCACGCGCACGGCGGAGTCGGTGGTGTTGACGCCCTGACCGCCCGGGCCGCTCGCGTGGTACACGTCCACGCGGATGTCGTCGGGACTGATCTCGATGTCGATATCATCGGGTAGCACGGGGATGACCTCGACGCCGGCAAACGTGGTCTGGCGGCGCTTCTTGTCGTCGGTGGGGCTAATGCGAACCAAGCGGTGGACGCCGGCCTCGGCGCGCAGCATGCCAAACGCGTCCTTGCCCTCGACGGTAAAGGTCGCACGGTCGATGCCGATGACCTCAGCCGCGGGACAGTCGTTAATGGTGACCTTCCAGCCGCGACGTTGGCAGTACTTCATGTACATCTTAAAGAGCATGAAGGTCCAGTCCTGGGCCTCCAGACCACCCTGTCCGGGCTTGATAGTCACAATGGCATCGCCGTGATCGAACTCACCGGTAAACCAGCTCGAAAGCTCAAGCTCGTCGATAGCGCGGGCCAGGCGCTCCGCCGTCGCGGCAGCCTCCTCGCGCAGCGCGGCGGCATCGGGGTCATCGCCCATCTCGTCGGCAAGCTCCAACGCCGCGCGGGCATCAGAGAGCTCACCGCGCGCGGTGTCCACGGCAGCGATATCTTCCTTGGTACGCGCGATCTCCTCCATGGTGGCACGGGCGGCGTCGGCGTCATCCCAAAAGCCAGGGGCAACGCTTTTGGCCTCGAGCTCGGTCACACGGGTACGCTTCTCGTCCAGGTGGAGATACGACTCGACCTCGCCGAGCCGGTCCGCGAACGCGTCCAGCTCGGCGGGCGTTATCTCTAAAGCCTCAGCCATTAACGATTCCTGCCGTGGCAGTACTTAAACTTCTTGCCGCTACCGCAGGGGCACGGGTCGTTGCGGCCCACGTTGACGTACGGATCGTCGCTCTCGGACTTGCGATAAGTGGTCACCTTGCCACCGTTGTTGACGGCAGCCGGACCACCCTGGACAGCCGTGCGGGCCTGCACCTGCGCCTGCTTGCGCAGCACCGAGTCGCCGTTGTCACCATCGACCTCGGCAGGACCGGAGAAGCGCGCACCCTCGAGCGAGGGCTCCTCCTTGTGCTCCACGGCACGCGGGGCAGCCTTGATCTCGATGCGCAAAACCGTGCGCAGGTAATCCTCATACATGGTATCGACGAGTATCTGGAACGCGCCGTAGGCCTCGGTCTTGTACTCGACCAGCGGGTCGCGCTGGCCAAAGCCGCGCAGGCCGATGCCGGTCTTGAGGTAGTCCATCTCCTGCAGGTAGTTCATCCAGCGGGTATCGATGACGCGCAGCATGACCTGGGTGTTGAGCTCGCGCATCAGGTCCTCGCCCAAGCGCTCGGCCTTCATGTTGTAGCACTTCTCTACGTAAGCCAGGACATCGGCAGCCAGGGCCTCATAATCCTCGTCGGGGAACTTCGGCGTATCGATGTGGCCGGTGAGCTCCACAACCCACTTGCGCAGGCCCTCCAGGTCGCGCTCGCCATCGTGACTGTCCTTGGTGCAGAACCCCTGCACGCAGCGGTACACGGTGTCGTGCATGACCTCGGTGATGTGGTCGGTCAGGTCCTTGCCGTCAAGAATCTTATTGCGCTCGGCGTAGATGACCTGGCGCTGCTTGTTCATGACGTCGTCGTACTCAAGGACACTCTTACGCATGGAGAAATTGATGCTCTCGACCTTGTGCTGGGCGCTCTCGACGGCCTTGGAGATGATCTTGTGCTGGATGGGCATGTCGTCGCCCATGTCGGCCGTGACCATCATCTTGGAGACGCGGTCCATCTTGTCGCCACCGAACAGGCGCATGAGGTCGTCCTCGAGCGACAGGTAGAACTGGGTCTCGCCCGGATCGCCCTGACGGCCGGAGCGGCCGCGCAGCTGGTTGTCGATACGGCGGGACTCGTGGCGCTCGGTGCCGATAACGGTCAGGCCACCGGCGGCAAGCACGCGCTCGCGCTCGGCCTTGCAAGTCTCCTTGGCCTCGGCGTTAAACTGCTCGAGCTGCTCGGGCGTCACGTCCTCCATGGTCAGGCCCTCGTACTCCAGGCGCTCGCGCACCAACTCGTCGGGGTTGCCGCCCAGCAGGATGTCGGTACCACGACCGGCCATGTTGGTGGCGATGGTCACGGCGCCGTAGCGTCCGGCCTGGGCCACGATGTGGGCCTCGCGTTCATGGTGCTTGGCGTTGAGGACCTCGTGTGCGATGCCGCGCTTGGTAAGGGCGGCGGACAGCTTGTCGGAGCTCTGGATGGAGACGGTGCCCACCAGGACCGGCTGGCCCTTGGCGTGACGCTGCTCGACATCGTCGGCGACGGCGTTGTACTTGGCCTGAATGGTACGGTACACCAGGTCCTCGTGGTCAACACGCTGAACGGGTTTGTTGGAGGGGATGACCTCGACGGGGTACGAGCACGCCCTCTTTGGCCTCGATGGCCTGGTGCAGGCCCTCGGAGTAACGGCGGCCTTCCATAATGCGGCCGGTGAACTCGTCGACGATCTTGACCTCGCCGTTAGTGACAACATACTGCTTGTCGCGGTGGAACATGTACTGGGCCTTCAGCGCCTGCTGCAGGTGGTTGACCAGCTGGCCCGAGAGATCGGCATAGATGTCATCGATACCCAGGCGGCGCTCAATCTTCTTAAGACCGCGCTCGGTGGCGGCGATGGTGTGCTTGGCCTCGTCCATGACGTAGTCGCCCGTGGGTTCAACGTCCTCGGTGGCAGTAAGCATGTCGTGCGACACGTCCTCGCCGCGCTCAAGGCCACGCACGGCACGCGCGAAGTCCTTGTAGGTACTGGCGGACTTGGTGCCAGCGCCCGAGATGATCAGCGGGGTGCGAGCCTCATCGATCAGGATGGAGTCAACCTCGTCGACGATGGCGTAGTTGTGACCGCGCTGCACGCGCTGCTCGGGACGGGTAACCATGTTGTCGCGCAGGTAATCAAAGCCGAACTCGGAGTTGGTGCCGTAGGTGACGTCGGCCTGGTAGGCCGGGCGCTTGAGCTCGAGCGGCATGTTGTTCTGGAGCAGACCGACGGTCATGCCCAGGTACTTATAGATGCGGCCCATCCACTCGGAGTCACGCTTGGCAAGGTAATCATTGACAGTAACGACGTGCACGCCCTTGCCGGCAATAGCGTTGAGATAGCCGGCCAACGTGGAGACGAGGGTCTTACCTTCGCCAGTCTTCATCTCGGCGATGTGGCCCTCGTGCAGTGCCATGGCGCCAATGAGCTGCACGTCAAAGTGGCGCATACCCATGGTGCGCTTGGAAGCCTCGCGCACGGTGGCAAAGGCCTCGGGGAGCATGTCGTCGAGCGACTCGCCGTTGGCGTAACGCTCGCGGAACTTATCGGTCTGGCCGCGGAGCTCCTCCTCGGTCATCTTCTCAAACTGGGGCTCAAGACCGTTGATCTGGTCGACGATCTTGTAGTAGCGCTTGAGGTCCTTATCGGATCCAAAGGACAGCAGCTTTGACATGAATCCCATGTGGTTTTCCTTTTTGGCCATCGCCCACGCCGTGCAGCTGCGGGCGAGTTAAACACAGATGATTGTACTTTAGCCAAACAAGGCGCGGCCTATACGGTCGACCTCGACCGCCACGTAATAACTATGACCAACCTGCCACAATGGGACAGGTTAATTTTGGCAGGTTTTATCTGAGCAAACGCCGTCTCTCTGCCATTTGGTGCAATGGGGGGAGGTTGGTTTGCACCAATAAAAAGAAAAGGGCCGTGCACCCAAACGGATGCACGGCCCTTATGCCATGAATGCGAGTGATTCCGCGGCGAGCTATTTACTCAGCAGCCTCGGTGGTCTCGGCCTCGGCAGCGGCCTCCTCGACGGGAGCCTCGGCGGGAGCCTCGGCGGCCTGCTTGGCAGCCTCCTCGGCAAACTTAGCAGCACGCTTAGCCTTCTCGGCAGCCTTAGCCTCAGCGGCGGCCTTGCGAGCAGCCTCGGCCTCAGCAGCCTTGGCAGCCTTGGCAGCCTTGGCCTCCTCGGCCTTCTTGAGCTGGGCGGCAGCGGCGCCACCGAACTTGTCGGCGAAGCGCTGGACGCGTCCACCGGTGTCGACGAACTTCTGCTGGCCGGTGTAGAACGGGTGGCACTCGTTGCAAAGCTCGACCTTCATCTCGGACACGGTAGCGTGCGTCTTGAAGGTGTTGCCGCAGGAGCACGTCACCGTGCACTCGACATACTGGGGATGGATACCCTGCTTCATGGTAGGACTCCTTATTAGTCAGGCGCTGGTTACCGATCAGCGCATAAGGCGTCTTGGTTTCCGACCAAGACAACAAACTTGGCTATGGTACCACGGCGCCGCGCGTCCCACAAAAGGTTCACGGTCTTTGTGCAACACGGCGTGGCCAACCGCAGCGGACACGCGCCCTGTTGCCCCTTCTCCCATGTTGCAGACGTGTAACGCCGCAGTAAGCACACCCCTTTTGGCGCCAGACAGGTACAATGATGAACACTGTACCGTAGCGGAGCGCCCCGCGCGCGCCGCAACCACGCGAAAGGGTTTCCCATGGCCGAGATCTCGTCCTCCCGCATCGTCATCACCGTCCTTGGCAAGAACCGCCCCGGCATCGTCGCCGGCGTCACCCGCGTTTTGGGCGAGGCCAACGTCGACATCCGCGACATCACGCAGTCCATTATCGAGGACATCTTCACCATGACCATGCTGGCCGACACCGCCGAGTCCAAGCTCGACTTCGCCGAGCTGCAGAAGGCGCTGGCCGAGGCCGGCGAGCTTTCGGGCGTCAACGTGTCCATCCAGCGCGAGGACGTCTTTAACTTTATGTACCGCCTGTAGCGAACAAGCCGCTCGGGGCAGCTTGACGTCATATCGTCCAAGCGCGCGGCCCCAAAGCGGACCGGAGAGGAGCGCGCATGGCCTACGACGCCAAGAAAATCTACTACCGCTTCGACGATCACCTGAGCCGCCTGGTTCTGGATTACGAGGCGAGCCGTCAGATTTCGCCCGAAAGCGAAAACCTCTACCACGGCCTGCCGACCGCCCCGTACGACGAGGACCTGTTCGTAGAGCACAACGTCAAGCGCGGCCTGCGCAATGCCGATGGCTCGGGCGTGGTCGCGGGTCTCACTCGTATCTCGGACGTGCACGGCTACAACAAGGTCGACGGCAAAGTCGTGCCCGATCAGGGCAAGCTCACGCTTCGTGGCTACAGCATCGAGGATCTGGTCAACAACGCCCAGGCCGAGAACCGCTACGGCTACGAGGAAGTCGCCTATCTGCTTATCACGGGTTCGCTGCCCAACAAGGAAGAGCTCGACGGCTTTTGCGAGCGCCTGGGCGCCTTTAGACATCTGAGCGACGAGTACGTTAAAGCGTTCCCTATGACCACGGTGTCGTCGAGCATCATGAACGTGCTCCAGCGCGCCGTACTGTTGCTCTACGCCTTCGATGCCGAACCAGACGTGATCACGCCCGAGCACGAAATCGACGTCGCCATTTCCATGCTCGCACGTCTCCCGCGCATCGCCGCCTTCGCACACATGGCCTCGGTCGCCAAGCTTCGCGGCTCCGAGGTTCACGTGCCGCACCCCACGCCCGGTCTCTCCACCGCCGAGACCATCCTACAGGTCCTGCGCAGCGGCATGGCGTTCACCCGCGATGAGGCGATGCTGCTCGACGTTATGCTCATGCTGCATGCCGAGCACGGCGGCGGCAACAACTCCACCTTCGCTTGCCGCGTGCTGTCGTCTTCGGCCACCGACCCGTATTCCGCCTATGCCGCGGCCATCGGCTCGCTCAAGGGCCCGCGCCACGGCGGCGCCAACGCCAAGGTCGTGTCCATGCACGAGGACATCCGTGCGCATGTCTCCAATTGGGAGGACGAGGACGAGGTCGCAGCCTACCTGGGCAAGATCCTCGACAAGCAGGCCTTCGACGGCACGGGTCTCATCTACGGTATGGGCCACGCCGTCTACACGCTGAGCGACCCGCGCGCCGAGGTGTGCCGCCGTTACGCGCGCACACTTGCCGCCAAGAAGGACCTGGGCGATGAGTTCGCGCTCATCGAACGCATCGAGCGCCTGGCACCGCAGGTGATGCGCGACCACGGTATGACCAAGCCCATCTGCGCCAACATCGACCTGTACACGGGCTTTATCTACAAGATGCTCGGCGTGCCCGAGACGCTCTTTACGCCGCTGTTCGCCGTCGCCCGCATGGCAGGCTGGTCGGCACACCGGATTGAGGAGCTCGTAAATNNNNCACACCGCATGGAAGAGCTCTTCTGCGCTCATCGCATCATCCGTCCTGCCTACCGTCCGGTGATCGAGCCGCTGGAGTACAAGCCGCTCGCCGACCGCTAGGACGCGGACCGTTATAGAACTTGAGCGTGGCCAGGGCATCACCGCCCTCGGCCACGCTTTTTATGCCAGCAGAAAGGATCGCAGCGAATGATTGTGTTTTCCGATATGGATGGAACGCTGCTGACGAGTGATAAGCAGATGAGCGACGCCACCTGGGCAATGCTCGACGAACTCGCTCGACGTGGGATTGAGTTTGTGCCCTGCACGGGGCGCCCGCTGTCGGGCATCTTTGAGCCCATCCTCGCCCATCCCGCCGTACACTACGCGGTCTGCGCCAACGGCGCCAGCGTCTGGCAGCTCGACGACGGTACGCCCACCGATGCCTCACGTGCCACGCGCATTTTGAGCCGACCGCTCGATTGCGGCATTGCCCATCGTATCCATCGCATCGCCGCCGGCCACGATGTGACCTTCGATATCTTCGCGGATGGGCAGTGCTTCCTCCCCCGCTCGCTCTACGCGCGTCTGGATGAGTTCTGCGGCGGCGACCCNCGACATGGATATCGACAGCAAGATCGACGAGGTCGAGACGCTCGAACGCATCGCCATGTACTGGCACGACCCGGCCGATCGCGACGCCATCGCGGCGGAGCTCGACACGCTCGGAGGCATTGAGGTCACGCGTTCGTACGCCATGAATATCGAGGTCATGGGCGAGGGCGCCACCAAGGGAACGGCCCTCGCGTGGCTATGCGAGCACCTGGGCGAGCGTCCCGCCGACGCCTGGGCGTTCGGCGACAACATCAACGACATTCCCATGCTGCAGGCAGCGGGCCACGGCATGGCCATGATCAACGCCGAGCCCGAGGACCGCGAGGCCGCCGACGCCATCACCGAATACGACAACGACCACGACGGCGTCGCCC
>MNQC01000121.1:948-1582 GCA_001915225.1 Collinsella sp. 60_9 | reverse complement strand
GGGGTAGCTAAAATAGCCCCGTCCCAAATTAGCTACCCCCGGAAAACCGCGAGGACTGTCCCCCACTGCCGGCAGAAAAAGAACGTCCCCATCTGCCGGATTAGGAGAAACTCTCCAGCACGCGACGGAGCTCACGTTGGACGGCGTGGTCACGGTTACAACCCACCACGCGATCGGCCACCGCCTTGAGCGCGGGGCGCGCATTTTCCATCGCGCAGCCCGTGCCGACAAAGCGAATGATCTCGTAGTCGTTCATCGAGTCGCCAAACGCCATGACCTCGTCGCGTTCGACGCCATAGTGCTCCATGAGCTGCTCGATTCCCGAGGCTTTCGACACACCGGGCTGCATGGCATCGATCCATGCGTTTCCAGAAGGCGCAAAGGTAAAGAGCTGGCCAAGCTCGCGCTGCAGTACGTAGGCACTGTCCATAACGGCACAGTCATCGCAAAAGATACTCGCCTTGATGATATTTACGCTGGGATCGGGCAGCTCCCAAATGCGCTCGGCATTGGGAAGGTCCTTATCGACCTCACGCACGAACTTGCACTCGTCATCGAGCAGGAAGGACTTGGTTCGGTCAAAGAGCGCAAGATGCAGATTGGGAAACGTCCTGACGGCCTGGGCGAGCCTTCG
>MNQC01000121.1:430-772 GCA_001915225.1 Collinsella sp. 60_9 | reverse complement strand
CAGCGTGCCGTCCATATCGGATGCAATCAGTTTAAACATAGAAAAGCTCCCTTTGGGTACGTTGGAATCAAACGCGTATCCGATTCCAACGTACCCAAAGGGAGCTCAAATAAGACTCCGCGGGCGTAAACGTTACAAGGACCTGGCAAATAGCTCACACATGCCAGAGGTCCTACGGTCGCGGCGTCAGGCAGCCCGCCAAAGAGTGTCCCCGATGACTAGTCGTTTAAGAACGTCCCCGATGACTAGTCGGCGTAGGTGAAGGTTGTGACGTCGAACATGCCCTCGGGGCGGATGCGGAGCGTCGGGATGACCGGCAGGGGCAGGAAGATGATGCCCATG
>MNQC01000121.1:0-364 GCA_001915225.1 Collinsella sp. 60_9 | reverse complement strand
GCACCACGGCACAGAAAGCCACTTTTCAAACGTCATCGGCGACCTCGCCGTTGCGCACCAGCACGTGGCCGCCCTGGCCCACGGCCTCGACAGCAGCCATCATATCCGCCGCATTGTCGCCCACCACGCACACGTTGTGCGAGTCGTGGCCGATCGTGGAGGCAATGGCACCACCGGTGATGGTGAAACCGCGCACCCAGCCGCGACCGATATGCTTGCCGACGAGTCCCATGCCAGCGGGGCCGTCGCCATCGGCGCCCTCGGCCTGCAGCGACACGCCGCGGCCATGGCGCTCGATCAGCATAATGCGGCGCAGGCCCTCGGCACTCTCGGGGCGAGCCATACCCGTGATGGCCTTGCCCGG
>MNQC01000120.1:17772-23238 GCA_001915225.1 Collinsella sp. 60_9 | reverse complement strand
CATGGCGAATGCGGTGGTCGTGTTGATCGGAACTGCTCGAATGCGTGCAGGCAGGGTCATGCGCGTGCGGATGGGACCCGTGGCCGTGTGTGCCGTCGTCAACGTCAAGCGGCGTCATGGGGATCACGGTGAGAAGCCCCTCTTGAGAGCGTTCAACCGCGGCTTCCACGCGTTAAACGACCGCCAGCTCTTCGGGCGTGAGTACCTCAGCCGGAGCGGCAAATCGGCGAATGGTGCCGTCGCCCAGCATGAGGAGCTTGTCGGAGAATCGAGCCGCGAGCATCAAGTCGTGAACAATGGCAAGGACGGCTGCGCCGGTTGTTTTGGCGTAGCTGCGGGCGGCCTGCATGACGATCAGCTGATGTCTCAGGTCGAGCGCAGAAGTAGGTTCATCTAGCAGCAGCACGCGGGGACGGGAAACAAAGGCCTGCGCCATGAAGACGAGCTGCTTTTGGCCGCCCGAAAGCGCATGGGTCTCGTGGCGCTCAAAGCCCACCAGGCCCACACCCTTCAGCGCCTCGCGTAAGCGCTGCGCAATTTGCGCCGATGGCACGCCAAGGTTTTCGGGACCAAACGCAACGTCATCTTCGACAAGCGTTGCCACCAGCTGGTCGTCGGGATTCTGGAATACCATGCCCGCGGTCGAACGAATGTCGTAGACCAGCTCGGGGTCGGACGCATCCATGCCGTTGATGCGTACCGTGCCCGCATCGGGCTGCAACAGCGCATTCAGATGCTTGGCAAACGTCGACTTGCCCGACCCATTGCCACCGAGGATGCAGAAAAACTCGCCGTCCTCGATATTCAGATCGACGCCGTCGAGCGCCGGTACGGCACCGTCATAGCTAAAGGAAACGCCCCGACACTCAATCATGCGCGGCCTTTGACCTGGTCCTTTTTAGGCGTGATGAGGTTGGAGACCGCTTTATACACCGCCAGTGTCAACACCGAGTTAAGCACGGTCTTGATAAGGTTGAACGGCAGCACGGCAGGAATCATGAGCGGGGCGATCACATCGACCGAGCCATACCAGAACCATACGCCAATGGTAAGGTTTGCGACCATAGACAACGCCGTAGCGGCAATAACGCCGAGCACCAGGCCAATCACGGCACCCTTATAGGTATGCATCTTCTGATAGACGATAGCCGCAGGCAGAATGTAGCCCAGCGTGGCAACCAGGTTCATAAGCGCGCCGACCCAGTCACCCGTGGTGAGCGCATGGATAACGATAGCCATAGCGGCAACAGCAGTGCCGGCGCCAGGACCATACGCAAACCCGCACACCATCGCCGGTACCAGCGACGGGTCATACGTCAAAAACGGCGCCGAAGGAAGGATAGGCAGCTGCACGTACATAAACAGGGCGCCCAAGGCGCACATCAACGCCATGGTAACGAGCTGTTTGGTGCTCCACCTATTCGTGTTCTCAAAATGGATATGCTGCGACTGTTCAGACATAAGATCACCTGCCTCTTTCATCCGGACTCTAACCGTTGGTACTGGGATCTCACCAGTTCAGCCGGCATGCGAACCAACACACGCACGGGTCGCGGACTCATCGGCTCGGTCGCAGACACCTCGCCTGCGCCACGGCGTCCCTTTGACACCGCCCGATTTACCGCCAGTGGGGAATTCCACCCCGCCCTGAAACAGCAATTGCAAGTGTAGCACGAGCAGGTTCTCGCGCAAGTATGCCAAGGGTAATTTGTGGCGGAGATCAGTTGCCAAAGCAACCACGTCCCCCACCCATCCCAAAGCAACGCGCCTTTCGCGCAAAGCGCGAAACAGCGAAGGGGACCCTTACCCCTATCAACCACTCCCTCCCCCGCCCGCCGGCCTCAAGGCCGTAAACGCAGGGAATCCGGGGGCGGGACGGGGACTTCTCTCCGGAATATTCCGCAGGACGCAAAGAGGCTCCGCAGCGCGAAGCGCGATGCGGAGCCTCTTTGCATGTCCGAGGACGTTCCGGAGAGAAGTCCCCGTCCCGCCCCCGGATTCCCGGTGGGAGTTCTAGACCTTGTCGGCCTTAGTACATACCGCCGCCCTGCTGACCAGCGGTAGCAGCAGCGATTGCGTCCTCAAGCTGAGTGTTCTTGGGCACATCGGAGACGGTGGCCTCGGTGATGAGGATCAGGCTGGCGACAGAAGCAGCGTTCTGCAGGGTGACGCGGCTGACCTTGACGGGGTCGAGGACGCCCATCTCGATCATGTCGCCCCACTCGCCGTTGGCAGAGTTGAGACCCTGGCCGGCGGGCAGCTCGGCGACCTTGTCGACCACGACAGCGCCCTCAAAGCCAGCGTTCTTGGCGATGGTGGCGACCGGAGCGGTCAGAGCCTTCTTGACGATGTCGACGCCGATCTTCTCCTCGGGGTCATCGATCTCGACGGCATCGAGCGCAGGAGCAGCGTCCATGAAGGCGACGCCGCCGCCAGCGACAATGCCCTCCTCGACAGCAGCGCGGGTGGCCTGCAGGGCGTCCTCGACGCGATGTTTGATCTCCTTGAGCTCGGACTCGGTAGCAGCGCCGACCTTGATGACGGCAACGCCACCGGAGAGCTTGGCCAGGCGCTCCTGGAGCTTCTCACGGTCGAAGTCAGAGGTGGTGTTCTCCATCTCGCCCTTAATCTGAGCGATACGGGCGTCGATGGCCTCCTTAGAGCCAGCGCCGCCGACGACGACGGTGTTGTCCTTAGAGATGGTGACGGACTTAGCGGTACCGAGCATATCGGCGGTGATGTCAGCGACCTTCACGCCCAGCTCGTCCAGGGCAGCCTGGCCACCGGTGAGGACGGCGATGTCCTCGAGGATGCGCTTGCGGCGATCGCCGTAGCCCGGGGCCTTAACGGCGCAGACGTTGAGGGCGCCACGGATCTTGTTGAGGACCAGGGTAGGCAGAGCCTCGCCGTCGATGTCCTCAGCGATGATGAGCAGGCCACGGCCAGCGCGCTGGACAGCCTCGAGAACGGGCATGATGTCTTGAACGCTGGAAATCTTCTGGTCGGTGATGAGGATGTACGGATCCTTCATCACGGCCTCCATGCGGTCGTTGTCCGTGACGAAGTAAGCGGAGACATAGCCCTTGTCGAACTGCATGCCCTCGACGGTGTCGATGGTGATGTCGAACGTCTGGGAATCCTCGACGGTGATGACGCCGTCCTTGCCCACGACCTCCATGGCCTCGGCGATCTTCTCGCCGACCTCGGGGTCACCGGCAGAGATGGTGCCGACGGAAGCAATCTGCTCCTTGGTCTCGACCGGCTTAGCCTGCTTCTTCATCTCGGCGACGGCGGCGTTGACGGCCTTGTCGATGCCGCGACGGATGGCCAGCGGGTTGGCGCCAGCGGCGACGTTGCGCAGACCGTCGTTGACGATGGCCTGAGCGAGCAGAGTTGCGGTGGTGGTGCCGTCACCCACGGGGCGACGGAAACGCCGTCGTTGGTGATGGTCGGGGCACCGAACGTGCGCTGCAGCGCAACGTAGCGACCCTTGGGGCCCATGGTGACGGTAACGGCGTCGGCCAGAGTGTTGACGCCCTTGGCGAGCTTAGCGCGGGCATCGGTGTTGAACGTAATGTTCTTTGCCATGGTAGGTAATCCTCCAAAAGAAATGTGACTCGCGTCGCCGCTTCCGAGTCCTATGCGGCGGACGCGTTCAAAGACGAATCAGAGATTCTGACGAGACTAGGCCTCGACGACAGCGTAGATGTCGTCGGCGCGCATCAGCAGATACTTCTCGCCGTCGACCTTGACCTCGTTGCCACCGAACTTACCGTAGATGACAACGTCACCGACCTTGACGTCCATGGGGATGGGTGCCGCGCTGCGGCTTCTCCTGAGCGTTGCTGGCGATATACAGACCAGAAGCGGTCTTCTGCTCGGCCTCGTCGGGCTTGACCAGAACACGATCTGCAAGCGGCTTCAAAGACGACATGCTTGTCTCCTCCTTTTTGGGCCGCGCGGTTATACCACGCGAATTAACCCTTTTTGTTTGCGTACGCGTTGAATGGTACCCACGAATGGCGGGTTATACAACACGGAGTCAAAAAATCTTATTTTTTGGCACTTAGATTTTCTGAATGCCGAGGGATAACTTAGCGGTGGCTCCCGTGTGGCTCCGGAGGGGCGGGGCATAAGGTTTCCTGCTCGGGCAGTCCTGCTCGCACGAAGGCCACATTAAGTGGCCTTCGGCTCGTGCGGAACTCGCGATAAACCTTATGCCCCGCCCCTCCGGAGCCACACGGGAGGCAGGTTAACTAATTCGAGCCCGGCATTCAGAAAAGTCAGTGCAGCAAAATGGCGATGCGGATAGCGACATGGGCATGGTTTTCGTTGCGTGCACGGGTCCCCTGGGGAGCACCGTGCATTTTTGGGAGTATTCAGCAAGCCAGGACGGCTGCATACACGCCGGACACACCATATTGGTCCCAAGGACGCCTTCGACCGGCGATTTGAGTCGGCAGGCAAACCCCGCCAGGACAAAAAGGCATGCTTCGCGCCGTACCGGAGCCCAAAATGACGTCAATCTCCGCAACGTTACTCAGCCGCAGCGGCACCGGCAGAGCTCGCGGTGCTGAATACTCCGTTTTTTGCACGGCACGGGCGGGGGTACATCAGGATCAGGAAGGACATCCCAGCCTTTTTATGCAATCTGTAATGGGAAGTATGCAAAACACCAAGAGATAGCATTGCTGGTGTCCAAATTGAGCGCGGGGCAGCAGCACCTCCGCCCCGCACCCAAATCCAACAGAGCAGGGACGCTCATGGCGGATCCCCACCAAAACGCAAACGCGGCTCGAGCGCTATCCCAAAAAGGCTGCCCGAGCCGCGCTTAACGGTACGGCATGAATACTTAGCGCTCGTAAATCAAGTTACCTGCCAGGTAGGTGGTCTGAACCTTGGTAGCCTGGAGCTCTTGGGGGTCGATGGTGAGCGGGTTTTGGTCCAGGACTACCAGGTCGGCATACTTGCCGGGCTCCAAGCTGCCGAGGTTTTGCTCGTCGCCCGCTGCATAGGCGCTGCCCAGGGTGTAGTTGCGCAGGGCTGTTGCTGCATCGATGCGCTCGCTCGGTAACCAGCCGCCCTCGGGCCAGTGGCTTTTGGGATCCTGGCGCGTGATAGCCGTGTAGAGCACGTTCATGCTTGTAACAGCTGTGATGGGGCTATCGGTGCCGAAGGCTTGGCGGATGCCGCGCTGCTTATAGGTCGCAAACGGCCACATGATGCGGCTGCGTTCCAGGCCCAGATCGCGCTCGGGGCCGCCCGGGTCGAGTGTAATGTGACAGGGCTGGCTCGAGGCAACGACGTTAAGCTTGCGTAGACGATCGATGTCCTCGGGCAAGAGGTTCTCCAGGTGCTCGAGCGTGTTATGGCCGTGCTGGGGCAGGCCGTACAGGTCGGCGGCCTCCTCGAAGATATCCAGCGCGGCATGAATCGCACCGTCGCCGATGACGTGGATGCGCACGG
>MNQC01000120.1:0-17729 GCA_001915225.1 Collinsella sp. 60_9 | reverse complement strand
TGGTATAGGGCTCGGTGAGATAGGCCGTGTGTTCGCTCGACACGCCGTCGAAGAACTGCTTAAAGCCTGGCGCCGAAAGCAGCGCGTTGTTCGCGTAACGTACCTGCAGCTCTTCCAAGCGCGATTGGTCATCCAGCAGCGTGGGAAACAAATGGGCTCGGATGCCCAACTTGCCGGCTGCCTGCAGTTTGTCGTAGACGTCGTCGCGGATAAAATCGCAGCCCGGCATGGGCATGAGCGACATATCGCATATCGAGGTGATGCCCTGCTCGGCCATCCGCCTCATTTGATCGGCGTAAGCGCTTGCGATGCGATCCTCGCCCAGCCACTCAAGGCAGCGCGGTAGCAGCTGCATGGCAGCCGCCTCGTGAGCAATACCCGTGAGCTCGCCGTTTGCGTCCTTGTCGTAGCTACCGCCCGCTGGTGGCTCGCTGTCGCGCGTGACGCCGAGTGCATCGAGTGCGCGGCTGTTGAGCCACAGCGTGTGCCCGTCGCCCGAATACATAACACAGGGACGATCGGGGAATGCCACATCGAGCGACGCCTTGGTAGGATGCTCGGGCGGGTCCCAACGGTAGTCGCGCCAGCCCTGCGTCACAACCCAAGCGTCGTCGGGCAGGTCCTGGGAAAACTCGAGCGCATGTTGCACCAGCGCCGCCTCGGACGTGCCCATATCCATGAGCATGTACGGCGAGGAACCGACCGAGGTATGGAAGAAGTGCAGATGAGCGTCATGGAAACCGGGGCAGACAAACTGCTCGCCGTAGTCGATAACCGACGTAGCGGCAGGAGCGGCGGCGATCACGTCATCGGGCGCACCGACTGCGACGATACGGTCGCCTGCGATGGCAATCGCCAGCTCGCGGGTGGTATCGATGCCGTCTTGCGCGGTAAAGACGTTCTTGGAGCGGATAATCCGATCGATATGTTGCATGGGCATCCCCATCTCTGGCAGGAAATTCAACACCCCCGAGTGTACTCTCCCGCCCTTGTAACAAAACCCCAAGCGGCAAACGGCAACTTTACCAGCCCTAGCGGCAGGTGGCATACTGGAGAGAGCCTGTACGATTTTGCGATCAACCCAGCAAGGAGCAAATCGACCATGACGAAGACCAAGGCACAGCAGATTATGGCGGCGACCGAGGCCCGCGCGGCTGACGACGTCACCGCGGCCATCCAAGATATCGCTACCGAGTTTGAACCATATATCATCAAGCAGCGCCGGCACTTCCATAAGCACCCGGAGCTGAGCCTCGCCGAGGAGCGCACGACCTCCGACATCGCCAACCAGCTCGACGCCATGAATATCCCCTACGAGCGTCCCCTTAAGACGGGCCTGGTGGCAACGCTTCGCGGCACCGCGCCCGACGCCTATCGCGAGGACGGCACGCCACGCCGCCGCATCCTGCTGCGCGCCGATATCGACGCCCTACCCGTTACCGAGCAGACTGGCGAGGAGTTCGCCAGCGTCAACGAGGGCTGTATGCACGCCTGCGGCCACGACTGCCATATCGCCATGATGCTCGGCACGCTGCAAATCCTGCGCCATATGACCGACGACATCCACGGCGAGGTCCGCATCGTCTTCCAGCCCAGCGAGGAAAACGGCCAGGGCGCCAAGCTCATGATCGGCACGGGTGTGCTCGACGGCGTCGATGGCGCCTACGCCGCGCACATCTGGAGCGAGGTCGACGCCGGCACCGTGAGCTGCGAGCCCGGACCGCGCATGGCCAATACCGACTGGTTCCGCATCGACGTCCGCGGCACCTCGTGCCACGGCGCCATGCCCCAGCGCGGCCACGACGCCGTTATGGTTGCCGCCGAGATTGTCAATGCCCTGCAGACCATCGTTTCGCGCGAAATCAGCCCATACGAGCCGGCCGTCATCACCGTCGGCGAGCTGCATGGCGGAACCGCGCGCAACGTTATCGCCGGCACGGCCTACCTCGCCGGCACAGTGCGCACCTACGGCGATTCGACCCACGAGGAAATGCCGGAGCTCATGCGCCGCATCGTGGAGCATACCGCGGCAGCCCTGGGCGCCGAGGCAGAGCTCACCGACTACACCATCGCCAACTACAAGGTCGAAAACGACGCCGCCTCGAGCGAGCGCTGCCGTCAGGCTGTAATCAAGTGCCTGGGCCCCACCGGCCAAGGCCATTATCGCGGCACGCTTTCGGGCGAGGATTTTTCGGAGTACCTGCGTCGCGTACCGGGCGTGCTCGCCTTTGTAGGTACGCGCAACCCCAAGATTGGCGCCACGTACGCCCAACATTCCTGCTTCTACAAGATCGACGAGACCGTGCTGGCAAAGGGCTCCATGGTGGCCGCCCAGTATGCTATCGACTTTTTGGCCGAGCCCACGCAAGAGGAGCTCGACGGCCCCGCGATTACCGCGGTCGCCGAAATCAACCCCGATCTGGCCGCCAAGTTGCGCTCTGCCAAAGCGACGACCGCCGAGGCTCGCGACGCCATCCATGATGCCCGAACGGCTCGCCATGCCGCGATCAAGGGCATCCACGACGCACGCGCTGCTGCACGCCGTGAGGAGAAGCACGACGAGTAATCGATTCGCTGGCATCTCGCAGTCATAGCCACATCGCGATGTCAAAGCGGGGGCGGACGTTTCGACACGTCCGCCCCCGCTCATTCTTCAAGCGCTATTTCTACTATTTCTACCCCGTCCCCAAATGGCAGACGGCATGGCTACTCGTCCTGAGGTTCCTCGTCGGAGCTTGGCTCGGACGCCGACTCAGGTGCAGGTGCCGGCTCAGGCTCAGGCGCAGGCTCGGGCTCAGATGCCGTCTCAGACTCGGGCACCAGTTCAGGCTCGGGCGCCGGCTCAGGCTCGGTCGCGGGAGCGGGTGCAGGTGCCGGCGAAGCATCCGGAGCACTGTAACCCGAAGCAGCGGACTTCTTCTCGAAGGGCAATACAAAAGTCAGGACGTCGTCCTTATCCTCATCGGCCCACTCGCTTGCATAGCGTGCGGCCCAATAGCCAACGGCACGGTGCTTGAGCATCTTGCCAAAGACCGTAAGAAATACGGTGACGAAAGCGACCAGCACCAAGAACAGCGCGAGCGTGACGCCACCGCCGGTAACAATTGCCTCAATACCCGTAGGACGATAGTAGTAGCTATACATACCGACAGAGGCAATGGCGCCAAAGACGACCGTCAAGATCCATGTGACAACATTGGCGACCAGGCCCGTCAAAAACTCGGGAAGGAACGAAGCACAGAACAGCTTGGTCTTGTTGTGCTTAAACGCCGCCCAGACCTTATCGAGCGAAAACGCGCTCTCGACACGCCCGGTCACCGCAAAGTGCATCACGGCGATGTCGGCGAACATCTTAAAGAAGACACCCAGAATCGCCGAGGCAATTAGTGCCAGGACAAGCAGGCCAAGCGAGCCAAACAGCGCAGCCTCGAGCGCATAAGAGCCGTAATAAGAATACGAGCCCGCGGCGCCAATTACCACGCCCTCCACCAGCGAAAGCACTACACCGATAACGGGAATGGCAGCGATAACCTCGAGCACGACCGAAATAACGCTCGAAAAGACTCCGAGACCAAACGACGTGGAACGCATGAGTGGACGGTCCATGCCGTCATCGACCTTGAGCGACAGATCACGGCCCCACTCGATACCGAAGCCGGAACCGCACACACTCGCAATGCAAGCTGCCAAAAAGCCGATGGCAGCCGCAATGCCGCCAATAACGGGAATAAACAACACGAGCACCGACACAACGCAAATCAGCGCCGGCAAAAACGCGATTTGGCATACACGCTGAAGTACGCCCGGAGTCTTAGTCATATCTTGGAACGCCTGAGCCACACAGCCCTTTGGCGCATTCGCCACGGGCGGTTGCGGAACAAACTGCTGGGGCTGAGGCTGTCCCTGGGGAGCGGGGCCAGCGGCACCGGCATTAGGAGCACCACACACGCCGCAGAACTTGTCGTTATCGCCCATAGGGGCGCCACACTGCGAGCAGAACATCGAAATCATCCCTTCGTATCTTGAGCGAATCACCTGGATCGCAAACGATGTCTTTGGCATCATTATCACCCAATGTGAGTTCAAATACTCAAAGATGACCGATTTGCAAGGTACACGGCGCCAGCAGGCGGTTCGTTGAATACGTCCGCGTTAGTTCGTACCGCGGAAACCCTTGCCGACGATCTCGGAGCTGTCGACAATCGTGATAAAGGCACCCGGATCGACTTCGCGCGCATAGCGGCGCAGCTGCACGGCCTCGCGACGGCTCAGCACGCTCATGATCACCGTCACGCACTTGCCCGAGAAGGCACCGTAGCCGCGACTGATGGTCGCTGTGCGGTTGAGATGCTTGACGATAAACTCCTCGACCTTAAGGGGTTCGGAGCAAATGACCGTGCAGACCTTACGAAGATGGATGCTCTCAATGGCTTTGTCGACCACAAGCGTCTTGGCAAACAGGCCGAGCACGCAATACAGACCGACACGCGGGCCATACAAAAAGGCCGCGATGGTCACGATGCCGATATCGACCAGTAGCAGGGCGCGGCCAATCTCGAGCGTGGTGCGGCGTTTGAGGATCATAGCGAGAATGTCCGTGCCACCCGTCGAGGCGCCGATGTCAAAGACGATGGCACTGCCGAGCGCCGGCAAGATGACGGCAAAGCACAGGTCGAGCCACATATCACCCGTCAGAGAGACATCGGTCGGAATAAAAAGCTCAAACAGCGAAACATAGGCCGAAAGCGCAAACGAGGCGAAGACGCTCCACAGGATTGCCTTGCGCTCCAAAAAGATAAAGCCCAAGACGACGAGAACCGCGTTGATAATCCACATAAAAACGCCGACGGGCAGGGTCGGGAACAGCGTGGACAGAATGACCGACACGCCCGAGGTGCCGCCAAAAGCAAAGTGATTAGGGGTTTTAAACGCAACGATGGCGAAGGCCGTAAGAATCAGGCCCAGATTGAGCTCGGCAAAAAAGCGCGGGAAGCCCGGCTCCTGGCTGCGCTTTTGACCGACACGCTCGCCGCGCTCGATATCGGTGCGATCAACCACGCGCTCCATCGGCACCACGGGAGGACGATGCACCTCCTCGGCAGCACGCGATGCCGCCTCTGCCGCGGCGGCCTCAATCGCCCATGCCTTGCTTTCTGTTTCGTGCTCGTCGGCCATTACGGCAACCCCTCGTTAACAATTTGGAAACAATGCGCCCATTAGGGTAACGCGGAACGCGACGATTGCAACCCCTAGTTAGACGAGCGGTATGACTACATCGGGAGCGTACAAAAACGGCCGGCCACGCTTTTGCTTGCGCGGTCGGCCGTTTAACGTTTTCGCAGATAAAGCCTGCCAAAACAAACCTGTCCCTTTTTGGAAGGTTACTCGTGCTGGCTGGTGCGGTGCTCGTACTCCTCGGGGGTGATGACGTCCTCGATGCGCAGGTTGACGCCCGCCACCTCAAGGCCGGTCATCGCGGCAAGGCGCTCGGTGACACGTGCCTTGACATCGTCGAAGATCGCGGGCGCATAGGCGCCGTACTCGATAATGACGGAGATGTTGACGACCACGCGATTGTCATCGGTGACCTCAACCGTCACGCCCTTGGTCAGATTCTCGGCACCAAACTGCTCCTGCACAAAGTGCATAAGGTTACCCTTCATGCCCAGGACGTGCGGCACCTCGCGGGTGGCCATGGCGACGATCTTCTCGATCACACCGTTGGAATAGGTCAGCGAGTCCTCGGACTCGTCTGTTTCCTCATCATCCTCGTCCGCGTCATCGGCGGACTCGGCCTCGACGAGCGCCTCATCCTCGAGCGTCACATCCTCGGCTTCGGCGACGACCGCCTCGTTCTCCTCGAGCTCGGTATCGGCCACATCGACCTTCGTATTAAAAGCCATGGTTCCTCCTTATGCCTGCCGCAGATGCGACAGTCGAATACATATTAGCGGCCGCTAAACAGACGGCCGAAGAAGTTGACGATCCCGTTCTCGCCGTCGCGAATTTGGCCGATCACAGCGCCGATCAGCACGAAGAATGCGATGACGAGCGTGTCCCACAGGCCGAGCGTGAGCACCAACACGGCGAGGATAAAGCCAGCGACGGCACCGAGCGTGGTGTTGGGATGACGCACAGCATAGCTCCAGATGGCAGCGCCCGTACCCTTGATGAGACCCATAGCCTCGTCAAAATCCACGGCTGTCGCGTCTTGTAACTCGGTTGCCTCTGCTTTGGAATCAAAAGGTTCGCTCGCCGGTGTGGCGCTCTGGTCAATCGTCAGGCGCGGCGTACGAGCGGTCTTATCTTGATTGGTATCACTCACCGGAAACCTCCACGGTCTGGACGGTAGTCTTGGACGGCAAAAAACGGACGCGCGTGGTCGTACCCGGCGTGCCGAGCATGGTGTCGCAAGCTTCCTCGATGCGCTGCTGCATCGCGGTAGCCAGAGATGCCACGTCCTTATCGTCAAGCGCGATAGCCTCGACCTTAAAACGGACGTGCGAATCGTCGGGGCCTTGGACGCGGGCCTCGACATGCTCGACCATCACGCGGTCGTCGCGCTCGGCAGCAGCCCTGGCACACGAAGAAAGCGCCGCAAGGGTAACCTCGATATTGCGCTCCCCCGCCGGATGCACGCAGGACGGCTCGCGACGAGCAAACATCAGGCGAAAGAAGCTTACCAGCACGCCGATCGCCACAACTCCGCCGCATGCCGTCACGACAATGCGCGGCATGGGGTCGCGCATCAGCAGCATAAAGCGATACGTATACGGCCCCCAAAACTGGCAGACAAGCGTACCCAGCGCCACGATGGCGGCGGCAAGATACACAATCGCTAGGGCTCGTTTGAGTACGCGCACGTGGCGCTCCCTTCAAATCTCGGCTCTCGAAATGCAAAACGGTTCGCATCATTATAAAAGAGCCGGGTCCGGTGCTCTACGCACGCGGATCCGGCTCATCTATTCCACGAGGCTTGCATGCTCGCTTCATTATGCCCAGATATGCACGGCTTAACCCGTGCGGGCGCTACTCCTCCTCGAGGGCAGCGATAACCTCGTCGGTCATGTCCATGGTGCTGTAAACATCCTGGACGTCGTCGAGCTCCTCAAGACGGTCGATGAGGCGCTGAACCTTCTTGGCATCGGCGCCAGAAACCTCGGTCGGGGTGGTCGGGACCATGGTGGTCTCGGAGCCCTTGACCTGGACGCCCTGCTCCTCGAGCGCCTTGGAGACAGCCATAACGTCGTTGGCAGCAGTCCAGACGATCCACTCCTCGCCGGCGTCCTCGTAGTCCTCGCCACCGGCCTCGGCGATGGCCATCATGAACTCATCCTCGTCACCGGCAGCACCGTTGGCGATCATGGTCTCCTTCTTGGCGTTCTCGTCCAGGATCTCCTTGGCGACGACGATCTGGCCCTTGCGCTCAAACTGGAAGGCGACGGAGCCGGAGGTGCCCAGGTTGCCACCAGCGTGGGAGAAGGCGGAACGGACATCAGCGGCGGTACGGTTGCGGTTGTCGGTCAGGCAGTCGACGTAGACGGCGACACCGGCGGGACCGTAGCCCTCGTACACGATGTTCTCGTAGACGGCAGCGTCGGCACCCGAACCAAAAGCCTTGTCGATAGCGGACTTGATCTTGTCCTTAGGCATGGACTGAGCCTTGGCCTTGGCAACGGCAGCGGCGAGGCTGGCGTTGTTCTCGGGCAGCGGGTCACCGCCGAGACGGGCAGCAACGGTGATGTTGCGGCTGAGCTTGGAGAAGAGGGCGGAACGCTTGGCGTCCTGCGCGCCCTTACGATGCTTGGTTGTGGCCCACTTAGAGTGTCCGGACATACGTGTCTCCTATCGGTTTCGACCTAAAGCCCAGCGCAGATGCTCGGGCAATATAAACAAACGTCGTTATGATATACCTACTGGCCTGCGAGATAAACCCCAAAATGAAGGCGTCGTGATGATGTCCCCTTTGGTGCAAAGAAACCTGGCCCTCAATGCACCAAATTAGAACCAGAAGAAGTCGCTGCGGGTGACGGTGGCGCCGATGGCGAAGGGCATGCAGGCGATGACCGGATACAGGTAGCGCATGTAAGTCGAGCCGTTGCACGGGCCAATCAGGCACACGGCGAGCACACCCAACAGCGGCACCCAAATCGCCAGCGCACGCCATGAATGACGACGCAGCAAGTAGACCACCACGGCAATCATGATCCACACATAGGTGGCCGAGCTCATGGTGAGTTTGTCGGGACGCTACATGATCTCGGCACTACGCGCCGTGCTGTAGGCCCAGGCATCGCGCGCGCTCGGATAAAAATAACCATAGTAGTTATTGATAAGCGCCGAGATATAGCACTCGGGATCCTTCTTAAACATCTGGGCCCATACCTCAAAATAGGCATTTATGTCCTCCTGCGAGGCGTTCTCGTTAAAGCAATTCTTGACGGCATCGGACTTGTCGGGGTTGTAGCGGCGACCCAGGTTCTCGTACTTGAGCACGCGGTCGATCACGGCACGCTCCTCATCGGTCACCAAGCCGTCGCAAGGAGCCTCCACGATGGTGCCGTCCTCCTTAACCGCGGGGTTGACGCCCGAGTTGAGGCCGTCGTGCTTTTGGACGAAACGAGCCGTCTGCTGGAACGGAATCGAGAGGATTTCGCGCTTGGAACCAGGCGTGATATCGTGCGCCGGCATAAAGACCTTGGTGAAGTACATATTAGAGGCAAGGCAGAGCGCAAGCACCGCGAGAATGCCAACCCAGCGGAAACGCGGGATGGCGCCCGAAGGCGCCGCACCAGTCTGCTTGGCTGCACGACGAGCCACATGCACGTCCCATGCGCAAAACGCCGCCGCGATTACGCATGCCGCTAGGGGAAACACCAGGCCGCCGTTGCGCAGAAACGTGGAACCCATGGCGCCCAGAGCGAGCAGCAGCCAGTCGTGGCGAGCAAAGAGCACGGGGGCTTTCTCGCCCGCTCGCTCGACATTGGCATCACGACGGGGCAAGCCACATGCCACGAGCTTGACGGCCTGTACCAGCAGCACCAAGAACGCGTCGGCAAAGAGCACATCTTTGGTGAGCAACGCCGCGTAGTTAGAAAACATCGGCATAAACGCGAAGAACAGCAGGATCGCACCGCGAACCGGCAGGCTCACGCCCAGTTTGCGCAGCGACGAAATGGAATAGGCCATGCAGGCGGCCGTGATGACGAACTGAGCACAGGTGTAGATGGCAAGACCTGCGTTGGCGCTGTTGAACAGTGAAAGCCCCAGCTGGACGCACGAACCGATGATAGCCGTGTGCACCACGGGGTGATGCCCGTTGAGCAACACATTGGGATTGAGCAGACGCAGGTAGTCACTCGTGCCGTTGGGGTAGTTGAACCACTGGCGAATCTGCGCACCCGTATCTCCCATAAAAAGGCCGGGCAGCGAAGCGATAAGCGTGGGCGCCCAGGCGATCATAAGCACCAGGAAGGGGCCGGCAAAGGGATGGACCGAGAGCACGGCGTGAGTCACACGCCATACGCGGCCAAAGTGCGCTTCGGAAAACGGAATGCGCCGAGAGCTCAGCCAATCCAGGCACTCAAAAGCCAAATAGAAGGCCACGATCGCTAAGAGCATCCAGCCCGCGCCACCAATCCAGGCGCAGATAACGCGTGCCTTGTCGCCCAGCACAATCTCAGCCGAATCGGTGAGGTCGTAGCTACGGCCGAACACCATGCAAACGGCAAAGAACAGCGATGGCAGCACGACCGACGGGCGCCAAGCGTCACCGCGGCCAAAGAACACATAGCGAAACGGCAGTGTGAGCAAACAGGCAAGCGCGAGCAGCATCACTGCGTCGGTATGGCCGGCAAACGAGAGAAGCACCTCGTAGCACACGTAGCAAAAATGCGATGAGCGTCTGTTTGGCGGGATAGCGCTTAAACCAAACGATGCGGGCGGCGTCACGCGCAGCCGTTGTGGAGAGGTCGGAATCCTTCACAGTCCGAAAGCCTTTCTAGAAACCTACCAAAAAGGGACAGGTTTATTTTGGCAGGTTTTATCTGGGGAAACGTTACGGTTCTGTCATCATTGCCCGGCAAAACCACCACAAAGGAGCCTGTTCCCTTTGCGGTGGCATGTGGTGGCTAGGCGTCGAGGTAGATGCGCTGGGGCTGGTTGCGGCGACGAGCAAAGATGATGAGCGCCAGGCCCGCGATTACGAGTGGCAGACTCAACAGCTGACCCATGGTGATGACGCCGCCCAGCAGATAGCCCAGCTGCGCATCGGGCACGCGCACAAACTCAATGAGGAAGCGGACGATGCCGTAACCCATCACAAACACGCCCATAAACGTGCCTTGGGGCAGTAGCGGCTTTTTGCGGCTGAGCACCTGCAGAATGCAAAAGAGCACGATGCCCTCAAGAAATGCCTCGTAGAGCTGGGAGGGGTGACGCGGCATATCGCCCGCGGTGCCGCCAAAGATCACGCCCCAGGGCAGATCGGTCGGCTTGCCCCACAGCTCGCCGTTGACAAAGTTGGCGCAGCGTCCCAGACATAAGGCCAGCGGAGCACCGATAACGGCAAGGTCGGCGATGGTCCAGGCGTCGAGCTTGTACATGCGGCACACGAGCACGCCGCCGATGATGCCGCCCACCAGGCCGCCATGGAAGCTCATGCCGCCTTCATTGGCAGCAAAGATCTCGAGCGGGTGCGCCCAGTAGTAGCCATCACCGTAAAAGACGACGTAGAACAGGCGCGCACCGATAATGAGGCCAAAGACCACGCCGACCACGACACTCGTCAGGTCGTCAATCGTGATGTTAAAACCCCAGCGACGCTGCGTGCGGTACATGACGACCGCCGTGAGCAGAGCGCCGACCACGTAGGCCAGGCCGTACCAGTAGATGGTGATGGGGCCCGCCGAGATCGCGACAGGATCAAGCATATGGTAGAAGTCGTTGAGCATGTCGACCCTCCTACTCCCTACATACAAATGCGGCCGCGGGCCTTGCGCTCGCAGCCGCATATTTGGGCGTAACGTCTATGCGGAGTATGCCGTCCGCAGCTTTCGCATCTTAGAACGGCGCGTACTCGTCGTACAGGTCCTCGGCCTCGCCGGAAGCATTGACCTGCTCAACGCGGGTAACGCCGGGCACATGCTCCTTCAGGATACGCTCAATGCCCATGGACAGGGTCAGCGAGCTCATGGGGCAGCCGGCGCAAGCGCCCTGCAGCTCCAGTTTGACGACACCCTCGTCGTCGACGCCCACATACTCCATATCGCCGCCGTCGGCCTGCAGGTTGGGGCGAATCTCTTCAAGAACCTTCTTAAGCAGCTCTTCGTTAACAGCCACAGGGGCTCCTTTCTCACAATAACGCGGGCGCGCCCGCGGACAGAAGCTATGTTACTACAGCCATGTACCCGCTCACGAGCCGTCCATGCGCGCAGACGCGACTTTCACGAGTAGTCAATTTGGGACGGGACTCTTTGAGCTGCCTTTTGTTGCCAACTGGCGTTGCCACGCGCTACTGCTGAGCCTGTCCCTCGGTGCCGATGTGAACATCGACGATAACCTGGCGGTAGCTGATGCCACAGGAGTCGAGGATGCGGCGGCTGATGCGCCCATCATCGGTGTCGGCGTACTTGTTGTCCAGGTAGACAACCTCGCCCACGCCCACCTGCGCCAGGATCTTGGCGCAGTCGTGGCACGGGAACAGCGTGACGTAAACCGTGGAACCCTCGAGATCCTTGAGCGAGCCACGGTAGTTGAGCACGGCGTTGGCCTCGGCATGGACCACGTAGTTGTGCTTGTCCTGCAGCGGGTCGTCGCTCGTACCCCACGGAAAAAAGTCGTCGTTGAGCGCCGAGGGTGTACCGTTGTAGCCCACCGAAAGGATGCGGTGGTTGGTGTTGGCGATGCACGCACCCACCTGCGTGTTGGGGTCCTTGCTGCGGCGCTGCGCGGCGATGGCCACGCTCATAAAGAACTCGTCCCAGCTAATGACGTCGCGGCGCTTGCCCAGGAGATTTCGCTCCATTGTAGCAGGCAGATATCAACCCTTATAAATGACTTGCTAATTCGAGCCGAATAGACTTTTCAAGTCGATGTCCAATGCATCGGCAAGTTTTATCAATGTACCAATTGTCGGATTAGCATTGCCCGTTTCGATTGAATGAATATGCGCATAGTCAATTCCGGTCATATAGCCAAGCTTTCGCAACGACAGTCCTTGGGTCGTTCTCAGCTTTTTTAAATTATGACCTACGAGCACTCTATATCCCGCATTCTGGCTGTTATCCATGCTAGAGAGCGTATGTGATATAGTAATGCTACTGTTGGGATATATTACAACAAGGACGGTCAGACATGGAAGTTCAGGGGAACGACCTGCAAAACTACGTCAAATCAATCTACTGTTTAGAAAAATCAGTGCTTGTACAGCAAAACGCAATCCGGGCTCTCGAAGGCTATGTCAGTTCAGAAAGAAAAAAACTGGCCCCGACCGACGTTCCAAACGACTACAGCGAAAGTGGACTTGCCGGCAATATATCTGGAGGCATCTTCTCAGCCCTATTGTTTGGCGCAACATCTGCCGCAGGAATTATCGCACTGGCCTTCATAGTGACGATCTTTGCTTCGTTTATTAGTTCGATTTTCAGCGGGTATGCATTTGTAGCCCTTATTTTTAGTCCCGACCTCGGCGGCTACTGCTCATACCTAGTAAAGCCCTTTTTTGGCTTAATTAATGTAATTAAACCATTTCTCCCTCTTGCAATAACCGCACTAATTGGAATCGGCTTTCTGTTTGGCATGAGCGCAAGGTCGAACGAGAAAAGCGAAAAGATAGAAGCAGATAATCGGAAGAAGACAATTATCGAGAATAATCGCCAAAAAACGCTCTTATTGGAGGATTTAAATGCATCCGAGGCGAAAAACCTCAATAAAATGAGGGCTAAACTACAAGAATCCGAATCTCTTTTGAACGATTTCTATAGCGTTGGTTTGATCTATCCAAAATATCGTTCTCTTATCCCCATGGCGTCAATTAGCGAATATTTCGAAGCAGGCAGATGTTCGACGCTCGGTGAAGCTTATAACATCTTCGAAATGGAACGTAAATTAGGAACCATTATCGATAAGCTAGATATTGTCATCGATAAGTTAGACGAGATCAGCTCTCAACAACGACTCGTTTACGAAGCCGTTGAAGCCTCGGACAAAACAATCCAAAATATGAGTCAAGCGGTTAACAGGCTTTCAAATTCCGCCTATTCGATTCAACTAGACGCAGCATATGCCGCATCAAATACTGAGATTATTGCTAGAAACAGCGAGTATCAACGATTCCTAACAATGATTCGATAAGGCAAAGAGCGCGTTAATCCGCCCCAAATACCTTATTAAACACAACGAAATAAATCGACTCAGAACGGGGGCAACTTGCATGTTGTCCCCACCTCTTAACTCAGTTGCAAATAAATAAACAATCGAAATATCAGTAACGCTACACTTTACGCCGCTGCGTATTCACGCGGTAGAGCTCTGCCAGACCGCGGAGGGTGATCGTGCCGTCGGGAACAAGGTCATGGCGTAGCAGACCCGCCATCTCGCGTGCGGCGTCGCCGGTGATCGCAATGGGCACCGGTTCCTCCCCCGCCGACGTCCTCGGCTTTATGCGCGGCGAGGCTTTTGGTTGATGCGATACAGCTCGGCAAGGCCGCGCAGCGTCAGCGCATCGTCGACCGTCAGGCTATGGCCGACCAACGCCGCGAGCGCCTCGGCATCATCGCCGGTGATGATGATGGGCACGCTGCCCTCGCCCGCGGCCTTGGTCGAGCGCATCTCGGCGAGCACCATGTCGAGCATGCCGTCGATGCGTGCCACCTCGCCCAGAACCACGCCCGAGCGCATGGCCTCACGCGTGTTACGGCCGATGACGTGTGTCGGCGCCGAGGGCTCAACTTGAGGCAGGCGCGCCGCAGCGGCCGAGAGCGAACGGGCGCCGAGCGCCAGCCCCGGCGCGATAACGCCGCCGACAAAGGTGCCGTGTGCGTCGATGACCTCGATATTGGTCGTCGTGCCCAGGTCGATCACAATGCACGGCGAGCCGTAGACGGCGCGGGCAGCCACGGCGTCGGCGATGCGGTCGGGACCGATCTCGGCCGGATCGTCGTAGTGCACGGGCATGCCGGTCTTAAGTCCCGGCCCCACCGTGAGCACGCGCCCCGTGCAGGTACGGGAAAGTGCCGCCTTCCACGGGCGCTCGAGCGCCGGGACCACGCAGCTCAGCACAGCAGCCGTGGACACAAGCGCGCCCGGCATGCCCGCATCGGCCGCCAGTGCGGCCATGACCTGCACGAGACGCATGCGCGCCTCGTCTGCCGTGATGCTCGACGGCGTGGTGATCTCGCACGTCGCAAGCGGACATTCCTGCGCCGCGGCCGAATCCTCTGCAAACAGGCCAAAGCGAATGAACGTGTTGCCCACGTCGACCGTCAATATATATGCGCACCCATTAAGCATCGTCGGCGCTCCTTTCGTCTGCCCAGCAGTATATCGCCTACCTAAACCAGTCATCCCGAAATGACTAGCTTGCGGTTATACTGGTGCGCGGTCGTTTGCGAGCTCACGCGGCGGCCCTTGGTAACCCGACTTCCCGCGCCGTATCCGTAACGGCGCTCCCGGGGGAAGCGGATATACGCAAAGGAGTTTTATATGAGCAATCCCTCGAACCGCGCTTCGATGCGCGGGCAACTCACGCTGCGCGGCGTCGTCATCGGCGTCCTTGGCTGCGTGATCATCACGGCAAGCTCGGCCTACACCGCCCTCAAGATGGGCGCACTCCCCTGGCCGATCATTTTCGCTGCCGTCATTTCGCTGTTCTTCCTGAAGCTCATGGGCAACGCCAGCCTCAACGAGGCCAACGTTACCCACACCATCATGTCCGCGGGCGCCATGGTCGCCGGCGGCCTGGCGTTTACCATCCCGGGCGCCTGGATGCTGGGCTATGCCGACCAGATCAGCTGGCTCGACATGTTTATCGTGGCGCTCGCCGGCACCATCTTGGGCCTTCTGGCGACAGCGCTCATCCACCGTCACTTTATCGTGGACGCCGCGCTGGAGTTCCCCACCGGCAACGCCGCAGCTCAGACCCTGCGCGCCACCGAGGCCGGCGGCAAGACCGGCAAGCAGCTCTTTGGCTCCATGGCCATCGCAGGCATCTACAGCGTGCTTCGCGACGCTCTGGGCGTGGTGCCCAGCATGCTGTGCACGCTCAATATCCCCGGCGTGACCTTTGCCATCTATAACTCGCCCATGTTGCTGTCCATCGGCTTTTTGGTGGGCTTCGCCCCCGTCGCGTTCTGGTTTGCTGGCGCGCTGCTGGGCAATTTTGGCATCATCGTCGGCGGCACCGCTGCCGGCCTGTTCGATGTTGTGACCGCGCAGGGTATCGTCAAGTCCCTCGGTATGGGCCTTATGATGGGCTTTGGCGTCGCCGTCGTCCTTAAGGACATCCTGCCGCAGGTCGCCGGTATCGTCCGCGGCCTCGCCGCCGACAGCTCCACCGACACCGACGAGCAATCGCTCATCTCGGGCTCGCTTAAGCTCGACGCCGGCATCATCGGCCTGGGCACCGCCGCCATCGCCGTGATCGTTGCCATCGCGCTCGACCTCGGTCCCGTCCCGGCCGTCATCGTCACGCTGTTCACCTTTGTCACCACCATCATGAGTGCGCAGAGCTGCGGCCAGACGGGTATCGACCCCATGGAGATCTTTGGCCTCATCGTCATGCTCATCGTGGCAGCCTTCGCGCAGCTCGCACAGGTCAAGCTGTTCTTTATCGCCGGCATCGTGGCCGTGGCGTGCGGCCTTGCGGGCGACGTCATGAACGACTTTAAGGCCGGAGCCGTACTGGGTACCAACCCGCGTGCACAGTGGGTCGGCCAGGCCATTGGCGGCATCGTGGGCGCCCTGGTCGCTGCCGCCGTCATGGTCGCGCTCGTCACCGCCTATGGTCCGGACGCCTTCGGCCCCGACAAGAGCTTTGTGGCCGCGCAGGCAAGCGTGGTCGCCACCATGGTCTCGGGCATCCCGAGCGTGCCGTGGTTTGCGGGCGGTTTTATCGCCGGCATCGTCATGTACTGGCTCGGCATTCCGGCCATGATGATCGGTCTGGGCGTGTACCTGCCGTTCTACATGTCGCTCACGGCCTTCTTGGGCTCCTGCGTCAAGCTCGCCTACGACAAGTGGGCCGCACACCGCGACGCCGAGGCAGGCCTTTCGGACGAGGAGAAGGCTGCCAAGGATGCCGCCTTCCAGGAGCAGGGCCTGGTCGTTGCCAGCGGCCTGCTGGGCGGCGAGTCTATCGTCGGCGTTATCCTGGCGTTTGTCTCCGTGGGCTTAAGCCTGCTGGGCTAAGCTGAGCAGCTGCTCGACAGCAACCATATTGCCTACGATTTGCCCGGTCGGTAGCTTTCGCGGCTACCGCCCGGGCTTTTTGATATCGAAACAAAGAAAGGCCAGCGCGCTGCGTTTAACAGCGCGCCGGCCTTATCGGTTAAGCTATCGAAGCGTTCCTGCTCTGAACCGAAGTTCGTTGCAGAATCTACGCTCGAAACGCTACATCTGCTTGCGACGACGATCGCCCAGCGTCACGCCCGCAGCCACGAGCGTAATACCGCCGATGACGAACACCTCGCCCGCAAGAGCGGAGTCATCACCGGTCTGGGCAAGTGCTCCCGACGTGGTCTGCTTCTTGGCAGCAGACGCCTTTGCGGCGGCCTGCGTAACCTGGGGCTTGGCCTGAGCCTTGGCCTGCGGCTCGGCCTTGGGATGATACTTGTCGTACTCGGCCTGCGCGGCAGCCAGGGCATCCTTGGCATCGCCAAGCTCGGCAAGCGCGGCGTCATAGGCGTCGTTGGCATCGGACAGCTTGGCATCGGCATCGCCCAGAGCGGCCTTGAGGCCAGCGGCGGCATCGACGGCGGCCTTATAGCGAGCGTAGGCAGCGTTAAGCTTGACCAGCTTCTCGTTGCCCGTCGTGCCCGCGGCAAGGGATGCCTTGTGGTCGACAGCCTCAAGATCGGCCTTGAGTGCCTCATCGTTGGCAAGCTCGGCCTTGGCCTTGACGATATCGAGGTTCGCATCGACGACGGCTTCGTTGGCGGCCTCGAGCTGCTTCTGGGCATCGGCGACACCGGCGACGGCGGCGTCATAGGCGACCTTGGCGTCGTCGACCGCCTTCTGAGCGCCGGCGAATGTTTGCGGTGGCAAGCGCGCCCTCGGCGGCCTTGGCCTTCGCCTGTGCGTCGGACAGGGCCTGCGTCTTGGCGGCAACTGCCTGCTTGGCGTCCGAAAGAGCGGTCGCGGCGTGCGTATCTGCGGCCCGAGCCTTGTCAACGCCAACCTGGGCGGCATCGTCGGCCTTCTTTGCCTCGTCAAGCGAGCCCTGCTTATTCGCAAGGTCCGCCTGGGCGGCATCGCGCTTGGCGGCAAGGTCCTTGACCGAAGCAGTGGCGTTGTCATACGCCTCATTGGCCTGCTCGGACTTTGCCTTGGCGGCATCGCGGGCGCTGCGAGCCTTCGCCTTGTGAGCAGCGGCCTCGGCTGCCTTCGTCTTGCTGTCAGCAAGCGTGGCGTTTGCCTTATCGAGAGCTGCCTGGGCAGTGGCAGCCTCGCCCTTGGCGGTATCGAGGTTCTGCTTGAGGGACTCGATGTCGATTCCGCCGAGTGCGTCCTTC
>MNQC01000119.1:11385-14771 GCA_001915225.1 Collinsella sp. 60_9 | reverse complement strand
TTCCGAACCCGGAAGCTAAGCCCCATCGCGCCGAGAGTACTGCGGGGTCAGCCCGTGGGAGGCCAGGGCGCCGCTGACCGGTGGACGGCACCGAGCCGTACGCTTGAACTGAGAAGGGGGAGGCCTCGCGGCCTCCCCCTTTTTGCGTTTGCGGGCTTTTGTCTCACATAGTAGCTGTGTTTTATAACCCTCGTTTGTCGCATCTTCTGTGAACGGGCTACAATAACTTAGTCTGTGCGATATGGAGGTGAACATGGCTGAAGCTGGTATCGGCGTTGATATCGTCGAGATTTCCCGTATGAAATCAATTCTTGAAAAGACGCCGTCGTTTGCTCGGCGTGTGTTTACCGAAGAAGAGCGTGCGTATTGTGATGCATCATCGCGTCCCGCTGCTCACTATGCCAGCCGCTTTGCTTCGCGCGAGGCGGTACTTAAAGCTCTCGGCACGGGTTTTAGTCAAGGCGTTGGTCGCAAGGATGTTTCGGTTACGCGTGATAAACTCGGCAAACCGAAAGCGCTGCTTTCGGGCCGTGCTCTCGAGATCGCTCAAGAGCTGGGTGTTGTTGAGGTCGCTCTTTCCATTACGCTTACAGGAGACTTAGCCGTTGCGAATGCCATCGCGATTACCGAAGATGCTCGGCCTAAGCCAAAAGAGGAAAAGGTGAGTACCAAGAAACGCGTAGCGCAGACATTTAAAGAGGCTCGCTCTGTTTTAGATGAGCTTGAGCAGCTGCAGAATTCAGCATTGACGGAGCACCTGGGCGATGCTTCGCAAGATACGCTAGGAGCATAGATGAAACCGGTTTTGAGTACCGAAGAAGTCGTTCGTCTCGAGGATATCATCGAACGCGAAGGGACTTCGAAGGCCGAGCTTATGGAGCTCGCGGGTGAGTTTGCCGCCAACGAGATCTTGAAGCTCAATCCCGATCGGGTTCTCGTTCTGGTCGGTTTTGGTAATAATGGCGGCGACGGTTGGGTTGCCGCCGATATTCTGAGCCATAAGGGTGTGGACGTCGATATCGTTTCTCCGGTTGAGCCGGATGAGATTCCTGCTGCTCTGGCACGTCATGTTGCTCGTCGTACTGCCGGCCGCGATGTGCACGTTTGCGTCGGCCCCTCGCGTGATGAACTCGAGGTTTTGATCGATAAGGCCGATGTTGTTGTCGATGCCATTTTTGGTACCGGTTTTCACGGGAATCTGCGTGCGCCGTTCTCCATCTGGATTCCTACGGTCAATGAATGCGCCGACTGTGTCGTATCCATTGATGTCCCCTCGGGCCTGAATGCCGAGACGGGCGTTGTTGATGACGACTGCATTCGTGCCGAGCATACGGTGACGATGATTGCGCCCAAGATTGGTTTGTATAGCGCCGATGGCCCTGAGTATGCTGGCGATTTGATCTGCGGCAATCTTTACGACCGTCTTGACGAGGTCATCGATGATGTCGACCACGCCGCCGAGATTGTCGAGCCCGGTGACTTAGTTGATTACTTTGCTCCACTTCCTACGAATATCGATAAGTATTCCCGTGGCTCTGTGCTTATTGTCGCCGGATCTGCGCAATATCCTGGTGCTGCCATTATGGCGGCCAAGTCTGCAGCTCGCGCGGGTGCTGGTTACGTGGCAGTCGCGGCTCCTGACGCCTGCGCTAATCTTATTCGCATGGCACTTCCTTCGATTCCCGTCTTTGCTATTCCGTCTGATTCCCGCGGCTCCTTTGGCGCCGCTGCGCGCATGACTGTGTGCGAGATTGCAAAGAAGTACAGCTGTGTACTGTGCGGTCCCGGTATGACGACATCTGCCGGCGCTATGCAGGTGGTTTCGGGCTTGCTCGAGCTTGATGTACCGCTTATTTTGGATGCCGATGCACTCAACTGCCTTGCTAAGATTGCCATTGACGGTATTGATAGTAACCCCGAGATGTATCGTCGCGAGCAGCCGTTGGTTATGACGCCGCACTATCGTGAGCTTTCGCGTCTGGTTGCCGGTGACGAGGTGAACGACCTTGGTACCGCGATTGCGGCCGCGCAGAAGGTTGTCTGGGCTGCAGGCTCCGACAACCTGGTTGTCATTGCCAAGGGGCCGACGACGGCTATCTGTGGCGTTGAGCGTGTGCTGCTGCCGCTCTCGGGTCCGGCTTCTCTGGCAACTGCCGGTTCGGGTGATGTTCTCGCGGGTATTTTGGCCGGCACGCTTGCCACCATGCGCGACGAGATGGATCGTTGGGAGTTGCTGTATTCGTACGCCGTCGCACTTCACAGCTACGCCGGTTTTGCCGCGGCGACGGAGTATGGTGAGAAGAGCGTTATCGCGACCGATCTTATCGACTTGATCGGTCCTGCCATGGAGCTGGCGGCAAAGGATGCGCTCGAAGATCTGGGAATCATGGACGAAGGGTCGGATGACTAATCATGAATAAAGCCGATTTGACGCGCTGGTCCTGGGTCGAGATCGACCGTGGGGCGCTCCGTCGTAACACGAGGGCCTACAAGAACTTGCTGAATCCACGTCAGCGCCTGTGCTGCGTGGTCAAGGCCGATGCTTATGGCCATGGAGCTGTTGAGTGCGCCAAGATCATGTATTCGGCCGGTGCCGACATGTTTGCCGTGGCGACGGTTAACGAGGGCGTTGAGCTCCGACAGGGCGGGATTACGAAACCCATCCTCATCCTAAGCGAGCCGCCTATCGAGGCCATTCCGACGTTGCTCGAGTTTGATATCATGCCCTCGGTCTATACGTCTGACTTTGCTCTTGCGTATGGCGAATGTGCCGTCGCGGCGGGCAAAGTGGGCAAGTATCATCTCGCCATCGAGACGGGCATGAATCGTATCGGCGTTCACTACACGCAGGTGCTCGACTTTGTCCGCGGTATAAATTTCCATCGCGGTATTCAGTGCGACGGCGTATTTACGCACTTCGCCACGGCCGATGAACCTTCGGGCTGGGACTACAAACTGCAGTGTCAGCGCTTTACCGAGGCCGTTCAGGCCATTAAGGATGCGGGCTTTGAGTGCGGTATCGTGCACTGCGCCAACACGCCGTCCTCGATGCTCGACCCTTCGATGCATTTTGATATGATTCGCGCCGGCGTTGGCTTGTATGGAATGCAGCCGTGCGAGCTGAGTGGCCGCGTGATGCAGCTTGATCCCGTTATGAGCGTCCATGCGCGTGTGACGCGCGTGGCACACCCTGCGATGGGTGAGGGCGTGGGCTACGGTTTTACCTACCGCGTACCGCGTACGCGCGTTCAGATCTGCACGCTGCCGATCGGTTATGCCGATGGCCTATCGCGTACGCTTTCCAATCGTATGGATGTGCTGTATCGCGGCGAGCGCGTGCATCAGGTTGGCAATATCTGCATGGACCAGTTTATGGTCGCCATTCA
>MNQC01000119.1:2422-11365 GCA_001915225.1 Collinsella sp. 60_9 | reverse complement strand
AGGCCGAGTATGGTGACGAGATGATTATTGTCGGCCGCGATGGCGATGCCGAGATCACTATGGACGAGATGGCCCGACTGCGCGGAACGATTAACTACGAGGTCGCCTGCGGCTTTGGCATGCGTCTCGACAAGGTCTACGTGTAGGAGCCGCTATGGGCGTCATGCACATCCCCGGCCATACCCATCAGGCACCACGTGAGGTCGCACTCGAGGAAATTGAGGCCGTTCTGGGCGATTGTCACCTCTGCCAGCTCTACCAGTCGCGTCACAATATCGTGTTTGGCGTGGGAAACCCCCGCGCTCGTGTGATGTTTATTGGCGAGGCGCCGGGCCGCAATGAGGATTTGCAGGGCGAGCCCTTTGTGGGGGCGGCAGGCGAGGACCTCAACGGCATTTTGTCGCTGGCGGGGCTCAAACGCGAAGACGTCTACATTGCCAACGTGCTTAAGTGCCGCCCGCCGGGAAACCGCAATCCACGTCCCGAGGAAGTGCTGGCTTGCTCGCCGTTTTTGCGTGAGCAGATTCGAAGCATCTGGCCCGATATTATCGTGACGCTCGGCAACCCCGCGACGCACTTTGTGCTTAAGACCGAGATTGGCATTACTAAGCTGCGCGGCAGGTTCCACCAGATGGGGCATTTTGTAGTAATGCCCACGTTCCATCCGGCAGCAGCGCTACGCAATCCGGCGTGGCAGGAACTGCTGGAGGAAGACTTTAAGATGCTGGGCGACTATCTGGAGCGACATCCCGCACCAGAGGACGCCTCGGAATAATAAGGAGCATATATGTCCCTGGAGCGCCTGGGGGTAGGTACTTACAAAACGACTTGCGCTGCCGATACGGAGTACTTTGGCGAGCTAATTGCACCGTGCCTTGAGGACGGCGATGTGCTCATCCTGACCGGTGGCCTGGGAGTGGGCAAAACTCACTTTACCAAGGGCGTCTCGCGCGGGCTGGGCGATGGGCATATGGTTACGAGCCCTACGTTTGCGCTCATGGCCGTTCACGATCAAGGTCGTATTCCGCTGTTTCACTTTGATCTATACCGCCTGGAGCATGCCTACGAGCTCGAGGATACGGGCATTTTCGATGTGCTGGGCTATGAGGGTGCTTGCCTGCTGGAATGGGGCGAACAATTCCAGGACGAGCTGACGGATGAGTATCTTTCGGTGACGCTCAAGCGTGATGAGGGCGACAGCGATGTGCGAACGATAACGCTTGAGGCGCACGGTGACCGCGCAATGGAGCTTTCCCATTTGATTGATAGGGCTGTACAAGATGAGCTTGCATAACGACAACGCGCTGGTGGTGGCGCTCGATACCTCGACCGACATGCTTGCCTGCGCGGCAAGCTGGATTGATGGGCAGACGGGCGAGACGAAGCTCGTGAGTGGCGACCACATGTGTCGCCGTCACGCCAACGTTGAGCTCGTGAATACCGTTGATGGCGTGCTGGCTCAAGCCGGTCTGGATCGCAGCGATGTTGGTTGCTATGTGGTCGGCCGCGGCCCGGGGTCCTTTACGGGTGTGCGCATCGGCATCTCCACTGCCAAGGGCCTCGCGCGTGGTGCCAATGTTCCGCTGCTGGGCGTGTCGACGCTCGACGCCTGCGCTTGGACGGCGTGGAAGGCTGGCGTGCGCGGCAAGCTTGGTATCTTGGCCGATGCTATGCGCGGTGAGGTATATCCGGCGCTGTATATGCTGGTCGATGAGGGTCCCGAGCGTCTGTTTCAGCGCGAGCGCGTGGTCAAGGCCGCCGTGGCGCTTGATGAGTGGCGTCAGACCGCGGGCTGGGATCAGGTTCAGCTAACTGGTGACGGTCTCGTGCGTTATGGCAAGCTGCTGGGTGAGGACGAGACGGCACGCTGCGTGGAGCGAGGCCTGTGGTGGCCCTCGGGCGAGGGCCTGCTGATGGCGCACGTCGCAGGCGATGGCGATCCCGCTCGCGTCTTGCCGATCTACACGCGCCTTTCGGACGCCGAGGAAAACGAGCGCAAGCGCCTGGGCCTTGCCGAGAGCGCGCAGAGTGAGGTGACAGGTGTTGCCGACGAGCTCGCTGGGCGTCATCTGCAATTCCGCCCCATGGGCGCGGCGGATGCCGAGGGCGCGAGCGCACTGGAGACCGCCTGCTTTGAAGGCGCCGGACACGAGGCGTGGACGCCGGGCATGTTCTTGTCCGAGCTGGGCGAGGACGTTGCCGCTCCGCGTAGCTGGTGGGTGGCGCACGACGACGGTCAGTTGCTGGGTCTTGCCGGCGGCATGGTCGTCGACGGGGACGTGCAGATTATGGACGTTGCCGTCGATCCGACTCATCGCCGTGAGGGTATCGCCCGCAAGCTTCTGTCGCACGTGAGCTATGACGCGCAGATGCTCGGCTGCACCACGGCTTCGCTTGAGGTTGAGGACGGCAACGAGGGCGCAATTGCACTCTATGCCGCCCTGGGCTTTACCGAGGCTGGCCGTCGCCGCGGCTACTATGGTGCCGGCAAGGATGCCATCGTCATGACGGCTCCGCTGCCCCTCGTGCTTCCGGTCGACAATGCTTCGCCCGAGCCGACGGCGGCAGAGCAGCGCGTATGGCCGCTGCCTGCGCCCGGGCGCTCCGAGGGGGAGCGTGCCGAAATTGAACGCCGCCGCCTAGTGCTCGCTATCGAGAGTTCCTGCGACGAGACGGCCGTGGCGATTATCGATGCGGATGGCAATATGCTGGCCAACCAGGTGTCGACGCAGATTGATTTCCATGCCCGTTTTGGCGGCGTGGTGCCCGAGATCGCCTCGCGCAAACACGTTGAGGTGATTGTGAGTGTCGTGGATGCGGCGCTCGAGGATGCCGCAGCATCGCTTGGTCTTGAGGGTGGAGCCATTGCCCCCAGCGAGCTTGCCGCCGTGGGCGTGACACAGGGTCCGGGCCTGGTGGGCGCGCTCGTGGTTGGCGTCGCCTTCGCCAAAGGCTTTGCCTACGCTGCCGGCAAGCCGCTCGTGTGCGTCAACCATCTGGAGGGGCACCTGTTTGCCAACCTGCTGGCGCAACCCGACCTCAAGCCGCCTTTTATCTTCACGCTTGTCTCGGGTGGGCACACCATGCTCGTGCACGTGAAGGCGTGGGGCGACTACGAGGTGCTCGGTGAGACGCTCGACGACGCCGTGGGCGAGGCCTTCGACAAGGTGGCCAAGGCGCTGGGCCTGGGCTATCCCGGTGGCCCCATCATCTCTAAGCTGGCCGAGACGGGCAACCCCAAGGCGATCGATTTCCCCCGTGCGCTTAACAGCAGGGGGGACTACCGCTTCTCGCTTTCGGGCCTCAAGACGGCGGTGACGCTCTACATCGAGCAAGAGACCAAGGCCGGGCGCACGATTCACCTTCCCGATCTGGCGGCTTCGTTTGAGGCAGCTGTCTTTGACGTGCAGTACAAGAAGGCCAAAAACGCACTGCACGCTACCGGATGCAAGGAATACTGCATCGGTGGCGGCGTCTCGGCCAACCCGCATCTGCGCGAGATGATGATCAAGAAGCTTGGGCGTCAGGGGATTCGCGTAACGGTGCCGCCCTTGTCTGCCTGTACCGATAACGCAGCCATGATCGCGGAGGTCGCTCGCCGTAAATTCGACCGAGGCGAAATCTCGCCGTTCGATGTCGACGCCGATCCGAACATGACGCTGTAGCTGGTACGGCGCGGTCCCCGGACGGAGGGGCCGGATATAAGGTTTCCTGCTCTACAGTCCTGCGCAAGACGAAGGCCACATTAAGTGGCCTTCTTTGCGTGCGGAACTCGCGATAAAGTTCATATGCGCCGCCCGGCTCCCGCGGCTCTCAGGGGCATCTCTCATGCAAAAACTGTCGTGGGGTAAAGTCCGAGGTCAGTGGCGTTTTATACTGAGAAATCCAAAAAAGTTGAAAATTCATTACAAATTTGCGTTGACTTTAGGTAACTAAAGTTTCATACTCCTTTTCAACCACTGGGGGATGTGAACACGCACGGGTCGTTCGCATCATGATTGAAGAGGATTTCTTAGACATGTTCACGCATCAGCTAAACATTATCAGCGTAGTAATTATCTGATGCGGGTTAGCACATACAGCTAGCCCGTACGATAACGGGCGGCTGATGAAGATGAGGGCCGTCGAGCGCAACCGACGGCCCTCATTTTTTATGTCTAGGAAGTTCTTTTTAGAGGAGGAAATGTAATGAACGGAGTTTTGCTCATGGTTGTGGCCGCGGCGGTGCTCGCCTGCGGCTATCTGGGCTACGGCCGCTGGCTGGCCAACAAGTGGGGCGTTGACAAAGAGGCCCTCACGCCGGCCAAGCGCATGAAGGACGGCAACAGCTTCTCGCCCGTCTCCGCCTTCACTGCGTTCTCGCACCAGTTCAGCTCGATCTGCGGTGCTGGTCCTGTTACGGGTACGATCGTCGCCATGGCCTTTGGCTGGCTGCCCGTCGTGCTCTGGGTCCTCGTCGGCGGCATCTTCTTTGGTGCAGTCCACGACTTTGGTGCTCTGTACGCTTCGATGAAGAACAACGGCAAGTCGCTCGCTCAGCTCATCGAGAAGTACATCGGCAAGACCGGCCGTCGCCTGTTCCTGCTGTTCTGCTGGCTGTTCTGCATCATCGTCATCGCCGCCTTCACCGACATGGTCTGCAAGACGTTCATGTTCACCCCGGCCGTTGACGCTTCTGGTGCTGCTACCGGTGCCATCGACTTCACCAAGTCCTATGCCGCCGGCTGCGCTGGTACCATCTCCATCCTGTTCACCTTCGTCGCTATCGCCTTTGGTTGGGCCCAGAAGAAGTTCAACCTCACCGGCGCTGCCGAGTTCGTCACCGGCGTGGTCCTCATGGTTCTCATGTTCGCCGTCGGTATGCAGTTCCCGGTCTACCTGGATAAGTTCCAGTGGTTCGCCGTCGTCATGGTCTACCTGGTCTTCGCTGGCGCTATGCCCATCCAGATGCTCAAGACCCCGCGTGACTACCTCACTTCCATCATGATGATCGTCATGATCGTCTGCGCTGTCCTCGGCATCGTCGTCCTGGGTGTCAACGGTCAGGCCACTATCACCGCTCCGGTCTTCACCGGCTTCTCCACTGCCTCCGGCATGATGTTCCCGGTCCTGTTCGTCTCCGTCGCATGCGGTGCTCTCTCCGGTTTCCACAGCCTCGTTTCTTCCGGCACCTCTTCCAAGCAGGTCGAGAAGGAGCAGGACGCCGTCAAGGTCGGTTACGGCGCCATGATCGTCGAGTCCTTCGTCGGCATCCTTGCCATCATCGTCGCCGGCATCATGTTCTCCGATATGAACACCGCCGGTACTGGCGCCCTCAATGCTGGTGTCGCTTCCACCCCGTTCCAGATCTTCGCCGCTGGCATCTCCCGCGGCATGCAGGCCTTCGGTGTTGACGGCACGCTCGCTACTGTCTTCATGACCATGAACGTCTCCGCTCTGGCCCTGACCTCGCTCGACGCTGTCGCCCGCATCGCCCGCACCTCGTTCTCCGAGTTCTTTGCCCAGACCAACGACGCCCTGGCCATCGAGTCCAAGGCTGGCTACATGAAGGTCCTCGGCAACCCCTGGTTCGCCACGGTCGTCACCCTGCTTCCCGGTCTCGCCCTCGCTTTTGGTGGCTATGCCAACATCTGGCCGCTCTTTGGTGCTTCCAACCAGCTGCTCGGCGGCATGACCATGATCACCCTCGCCGTGTTCTGCAAGTGCACCGGCCGCAAGGGCTGGATGCTCTACGTGCCCGTCGCCTTCCTGCTCTGCTGCACCTTCACCTCGCTGGTCCAGAGCGCCATGGGCTGCATGACCGCCGTCCAGGCCTACGGTTTCTTCGGTACCATCCCGGCTACCGCCACCACGGCCGCCGTCTCCGTCGCCGCCACCAAGGGCCTGCAGCTCGTCTTTGCCGTCCTGCTGATGGTCCTGGGCCTCATCGTTGCCGTCAACTGCCTCAAGGAGTTCTTCGGCAAGGAGGCCGGCTCCATGCCCGACGAGGAGCCCGAGTGGTCCGAGATGGGCAAGGCCGAGTACGGCCGCGCCGCTGCCGCTGAGGCTCCTGCCGACGCCGAGGCCGCCAAGGCTTAGTCGACCTGACGAGTTGAACGTCACATCTATATGACTCGGAAAGACCGGGTCCGCGACTTCGCGGGCTCGGTCCTTTTTTCATGCAAAAGCTGGTGACGCTCGAGTGTTCTCGCAGATGTTTTGCGTGGATAAGGGCGTGCGTTGTACCATATAGACGTATATGTGTACATATGAAAGGGGCCCCGTGGCCAAGACGGTATATTCCGATAACCAAAATAATGTCGATGCCCTGGCTGAACGTCTGAGCAGCCAGACGTCGCTTTCTGCCGAGCGTGCCAAGCTGGTTGCCTACGACCTGCTCTGCCGCAAGGCGCTCAAGATTAAGTCGAGTGCGCTGGCGCAGATTTTCCGCTCCGCCGATAAGGAATGTGACACCAAGGCGATGCGCGATGAGCTTATCGCGGCAAAAATCGTGACAAAGATCGAGGGTAGCGGCATTAACGGGCGCCCGGCGTTCTATACCATCAATGCCGAGATCAGCGATGTCCAGGAACAACCTACCGAGTCCGTCGAAGACTTTGTCGTCGAGGATTCTGCTGACGTGCCTGCTGTGGAAGAAGTTGCTCCGCGCGAGCATGTCGATACCGATGAGTTGCTCGATGAGAACGTCGTGCGTGCCTTTACGGCCAAGGCAGGACGCGGCGGTTTTGGTGGGGGTGGCAAGCGCGATGCGCAGCGCCGCGCCCAGCAGGAGCGCTTCCGTCGCGCCGTTGCTCAAAAGGGTGAGACGGATGCTGAGACCGTCGAGGAAAAGTCCGTCGGGATGCAGGAGCCGACTCGCACTCAAGAGCATGCTGGGATCCAGGAGCCCAAGCGTCGCCGCGGTGCCCATTTTAAGGCCGAGCAGCGAGGTGTTGCATGCGAGGTCCAGGATTCCGCCGAGGCTGCTGACGCGTCCGATGAACCGGCCAAGAAGGCTCCGGGTTCATGCCGTCCCGGACGTGGTTTTGCGGGGCGCGCGTATCCCGTAAGGCGTCAGGAGAAGAGCGAACCGGCTTCGACCACTCAGGACGAGAAGGACGAGAAGGCCGTTGAGCCGGCGGCTCGCGAACAGAAGCCTGTTGAGCCGCAGCTTGAGGTCGATGCCGAGGCCAAGGGCCAGCAGCCTACTGATGAGCAGGCGGAGCAGGGCGCGTCGAGCAAGCCTCGCCGCCGTCGCCATCGTGGGGGCCGCAGTTCCCATGCCGAGACTGCAGCCGAGAAGACCAGGCCGCAGGACGAAGATGCGAAGGTCGAGGTTTCTTCGGGGCAGCCTAAGCGCCAGCCGGCGAAGGAGAGCAAGTCCAATCGTCCGCAGAAGCAGGCGCCTATGCCGAAGCGCGAGCGCAATTCCCAAGGCGATTCTAAGCGCAAGTCTCAGAAGAAGCCGGAGTCTACCGCAGCAGATACTGCTGCCCAGCAGCCCAAGTCGGCAGTCCACGGCGAGGTCTCGGCGTTTGCCCTTGCCCGCGTTTTAGGCAGGCAGCTGCTCAAAGTTGTCCCTACGCCTACGGCGCTCTCTAAGATCAAGGAGCAGCAGACACAGATCGTAAAGGTCGAGGGCAAGGACGGCAAAAAGGCTCCGCAGCGCACTCAGCACAACGAGATGTCCAACCGCAAGATTGCCGAGGAAATCGCAATCATCCAGGCTTGGATCGAGCAGAACCGAGGTGCCGATACGCCGGTTGCCTCGCGCCGCCAGCGCGCCTACCAGATCTTTAACGACGAGAAGGCTTTTGACGGCAAGCACGGTGAGCGCCTGATCAGACGCATGACCGAAAAGGGCATCAGCATGCAGGCGATCAAGGTCGCCCCCAATCGCCCCGTGCACTTTACGGGCTTCTTTACGCTGGGCGCCGACAAGCCGTTCATTATGGTCGAGAACCTGGACACCTACGACGAGATCGTCAAGCTGCTGCGTGGCCGCAAGCACGCCAAGCTCTTTGGCATCAAGGTGGGCGGCGTGATTTTTGGCGGCGGATGCAAGGCGAGCGTCTCGCATGCCCTGGACGATTATCTGGCCGAGATTGGCTATCGCTTTAACTACGTCTACTACGTAGGCGATATCGATCGCGAGGGCGCGCGCATTGTCGAGCAGACTCGCAATGCCAATGTGGTTGAGATTCGCCTGCATGCCGGCATGTACCGCGCCATGCTTGCCGAGCATAAGCGTCGCGTGAAGGCCGGCGGCGAGTGCGAGCCCGCGGCTGCCAACCAGGGCGTGCCACAGAACCTGGCAGCGACGATCAAGGATCTGCCCATGGTCACGCGCGTGCAGTTCCGCAACGTGCTGCGTGAAGGCGGGCGCATTCCGCAGGAGATTCTGATGACCGCAGACTATCGGGATGGCGACTCGGGAAGCTTCGACCGCATGCTGAACAACTAGGGCGTTCGGCCCCGGGAGAGCGGGGACACCGGCTTAGGTTTCCTGCTCTACAGTCCTGCTCATAAACCTAAGCCGGTGTCCCCGCTCTCCCGGGGCCTGCGGCTACTTGGTTGTCGCAGGCGGCTCGCTTTTCGGAACAGGGCTGATAATTCTAGATGCAAGGCGCTCTTGGTCGTTATGGGCCTGGGGCGTCTGTCTTATATAGGTAGATTCCTTGCGGGTTCGAATCCCTCCGCTTGCTCACAAGAAAAGCCTCCCGATCGGCTATGCGTTCGAGAGGCTTGTTTCTTTGGCTGGGCTGCGGAGACTTACGGCGAACACCTCCATGTACGCCCTGCCCTGCGGCTTCGCCGTCGTGGGGGAGTCCCCGCGCCTCGCGCGCTAGGCCCTGTACAGCCCGCGCCTGATCGCCTCGGCTACCGCCACGTTCGTATTGGTGCCGTGGTAGCCGTCGGCACCGTCCGGGCCGCACGAGATACCGTGGGCGATCAGCCAGCGCT
>MNQC01000119.1:901-2389 GCA_001915225.1 Collinsella sp. 60_9 | reverse complement strand
GCACCCCGCAGAACTCGGGGTAAATCTTGCAGCCGACCTTCTTCTGCAGCGCCAGCACCATGTCAGAGCCGACGCCCTTGCCCGTTTTCGTCCATTCGATACCGCCATCCGTGGCCCAGAAGAGGGCCTTGTTGGCGAGCCACTGGCCGGAGACCACGCCGTCCACGGTCGTGCCGAGCTGCCTCTGGATGGCGCGGGTGAACTTCGGGCCCCAGTATCTGGTGTCCCCCAGGTCGGGGTCGGTGTGGTCGGCCACCTCCGTGTTCGATCCGGATAGCGTCTTGCCGTCGCTCAGCCAGTACAGCGTGCCGTCCCACGGGTAGCTGTAGTACGGCTTGATGCTGGACTCGCGGCCCGTCTGGTCGCCCTTGGTGCCGCTGATCGTGCCCTTCTCGCTGATGCTGAACTGCGCCAGCAGGTCGCCGCGGGCGGAGCCGTAGGGCGAGACGCAGACGGCAGTGTGGCAGCGCTTGTTGACGTAGATGTCTCCGCGTTGAGCGGACTTGACGCCCATCTTGCGCCATCCGAACAAACCGGTTTTCAGCAGCTGCTCGACCATGTTGCCGGTGTAGCTGGCGCCGTAGGTGTTGACGCCGACGGCACGCAGCGCGGTGATCACCGCCGAGCTGCAGTCGCGGTCGCCGCCCGCGACGGTCGCGGTGGTGCCGTCGGACAGCGTGACGGTCTCCGTGGTGCCGTCTCCCATGCGGGTGTACTGCGAGTATCCGTGGCCGCTGCCCCCGTCGTGGGTGACGAGGTGCTCCATGACCTGCGCGAACGCCTCGCGCTGCGTGATGGCCATGGCTAGTCCCCCTTGACCTCGCCGAGCGCCAGCAGGGCGTCCAGCCACTTGTCGGTCACGCCGACGGCCCTGAAGGAGGCGTAGGCCACCTGCACGCGTCGGTCGGCAGGCCGCCGGCCATGGCGGTGAGGGCGCCGCACAGCGCCGAGACGGCGATGGCGAGCCAGCGCGCCGCGTTGCCGCCCATGGCCTTGGACTTGATCGCCTGCACGATATAGGGCACCACGAGAACGGTCAGCACCGTGAGCCCAGCCCGCACTTCATTCATTACGTTCTCCATTCCTAGTTGCTCGATTCCTTGTCGTACAGCAGGTCGACGCGGTCGCAGATGTGGTCCACTTTGGCGGCCATGCCCTGGCTGCGCGCCTGGCTGTGAGCGAGGTCCGAGTGCAGCACCTCGTTCGAGGCCACCACGGACTCCATCAGCGTCTTCATGGCCTCCATGAGGCTGTTGGACCTCTCCATCTGCGCGGCGATGCGGCCCTCCATCTGCGAGCGCTCGCGGTCACGCTGCGCCCGCTCGTTCACCTCGTCCTGCTTGCGCTCCTCGCGCTTCAGGTCCAGGGCGCCCTTGCGCTCGTTCTGCTTCTTGTACTCGTCCAGGAACTGGCGGCCGAAGTAGAACGCTATGAGGCCGAGCAGGACGCCGCCGAGCCATTCCGGACCGAACGGCGCGAACAGGCTCA
>MNQC01000119.1:0-874 GCA_001915225.1 Collinsella sp. 60_9 | reverse complement strand
GACGCGATGATGGCGTCGCGCTCTCGCTTGGTGATCTTGCCGGCAGCCAGCAGCTGCTCCAGGCTCTTGTCGTTGTAGAAGCCCTTCAGGTACCACTTCTGCACGCGCTGCGCGAACTTGCTCAGCTTCACGGCCATCTACTCCACCTCCCCGGGTGCGGTCTCGTCCTCGTCGTCGATCGGCAGCTCCACGTCGGCGCAGGCGGCCACCAGCTCGGTCAGCGCCTCCTGGCGCTCGATGCGGCTGGCCAGGTTCTCCTGCTCGCGCGCGGCGGCCAGGTCGTCCGGGGCCTTCTTGATGTTCAGCATCGGCTACTCCTTCCATAGTCCCTTGTACCAGGCGTCGGAGCGCCTGATCAGCCCGAAGCTGTCACCCTTGGAAGCGTGGTCGCGCCAGCCCTGGTAGCTACCGTCCACCTCGGAGCGGTACATCTTGCCCGTCTGCGCCAGTCGAGCCATGCGGCGGATGCGGCGGCGCATGTCCTTGACGTTCGACGGCTTGACGAACATGATGGCCTTCCCCGTGTCGGTCAGGTGGAAGTCGAAGCCCAGGAACTCGATGCCGTCGCGCAGCGGGTACACGCGCGACTTCTTGGGGTTCAGCTCGAAGCCTAGGTTATGCAGCGTGTCGCCGAAGGCCGCCATGGCGCGCTCGGCCTCCTCACGGGTGGGCAGGATGGCCACGGCGTCGTCCATGTACCTGATGTAGCTCCTGATGCCCATGAGGTCCTTGGCCATGTGGTCCAGCGGGTCCAGCGCGCTGATGCCGGCGATCTGTATCATCTGGCTGCCCGGGTTGTAGCCGACCTCGCCGGGGTACTGGTTGCGCATGACCGCCGTGGCCATGTCCATGATCTCGGGCGGCAGCTTGCGCG
>MNQC01000118.1:14558-34058 GCA_001915225.1 Collinsella sp. 60_9 | reverse complement strand
CCGATCGGCGGCCCCTCGGGGCTTGCCCGTATCGTAGGCAATGCGCCGAATGCTCGCCATCGAAATTTATCGATGGCCTATTTCAGACTGTAATGGGCAGCGATCTAGATATCCGCTCTTGGCATATGAGACAAGAAACCCGTAAGTCCGTGGCAATGTCAAAAGGCATACACAAGTGTCAGTCTTTTGACATCGTATGATTTTGGGGAGTGGCGCGCAGCGATCGCGCGCCACCCTGACGGCGTAAGCGTTTGCTTGCGTTGTAAAATCTAACGATATGAGCATCCCGGTTGCTTCTGTGCTTCGATGCTCTCGTCTTTGGCACCCTCCGCTCAGTGGGGGACTGACTGCAAACGGCGTAAACAAGAAAGAGGAGACAACCGCAAATGAAAGCAACCGAGGCAAATCTACTCGACCTTATGGGCGTGGCGAAGATGCAGTTCGTCATTCCCGTGTACCAGCGAATTTACTCGTGGAGTGTAAAAGAGTGCGAGGTGCTTTGGGATGACGTCATGCGAGCGGGTCGTGATGGCGTATCGCACTTCGTGGGGTCAATGCTTTATATCCCCGAGTCCGAGAGCTCTGCCACGAGCATTTCGCGCGTGCTTCTGATTGACGGACAGCAGCGCATGACGACGTTTTCGTTGATGATTGCAGCTTTGGCTGACTATTTGGAGAGCAACCCCGACAAGGCTGGCTTCCTTGGCGACCTCAAAATCTCGGCGCTGAGGAAAAATTACCTCTTTAACGATGACGACTACAACGGTCTGGCACGCTACAAGCTGGTGCTCTCGCAGGACGATAAAGAGACGCTGTTCTCCATCGTGTCTGGGGCTCCCGTGCCAGATGAAAAATCGGATCGCATTGTCGAAAACCATGCGTTCTTCCGTGAAAAGATGCACGGGAAATCATTCGACCCTGCAAGGCTTTGGGCGGGGCTAAACCGCGTGCAGGTCATCGACGCTAAGCTCACCGCTGGCGTTGATAATGCCCAGCTCATATTTGAGTCCATGAACTCCAAGGGCAAGCCGCTCACGCCCATTGACCTCATCCGTAACTACGTTCTAATGTCGCTTCCCAACGACGAACAGACCAATCTTTATGAGGGTTATTGGCATCCACTCGAGTGCTTGTTCGGAAAAGGCGGCGAGGACGAGTTCAATGCATTTATCTGGTACTGGCTGTGGCTTAAAGTTCCCAATAGGATGCCGAAGGAGAACGAGGCCTACTACGAGTTTAAGCGCTATTTCGCCGACGACTACGATGGTGACACCGAGGGCCTGCTTAAGGAGCTGCGAGGGTATGCACATAGATACGCCAGTCTGTTCCTTGGTAAGGAGAAGGACGACGGACTGCGCCGAGTGTTCGGCAGAATCGTAAGCCTCGATGTGAAGCAGATAAGGCCCCTCTTAATGTTGCTTTATTCGGTTTACGAGGGGAATGGACTAGACCGCAATGCGTTTTTACGTATCTGCGAGACTATCGAGTCGTTTCTGTTCAGGCGAGCGGTTTGCGGCAGACTTACCACGGGCCTAAATAATTTCTTTGCCGGCATGTATCGCAATCTCGAGCAGCAGGACGATATCGAGGAGTACGTTACGGCGATGCTCCTTATCCACAGCAGCGGTATGACCGCATACTTTCCGACAGACGAGCATTTTGTCGAGGAGTTTAAGACGCGTGACTGCTACAACCGCTTCTCTAAAAAGCGCTATTACCTGGAACGCATGGAGAACTGGCACCACCCGAAGGAGTCCATCTCAGCCGACGATTACCAGATCGAGCACATCATGCCCCAGACGATCGATGATGAGCACGGCTGGAAGGAATCGCTTGGTGAGAACTGGGAAGACGTCCACGACAGGCTGTGCAACAACTTGGGAAATCTTACGCTGACGGGCTACAACCAGGAGTACTCAAACCGGTCGTTCTCGGACAAGCTCAATCTGCCTGACGTCGGATTTAAGTGCAGTCCGCTCTACCTGAACAAGTCGATCGCCTCGCGTGAAAAATGGGGTGAGGAAGAGATTGGACAGCGCGCGGACGAGCTGGCGAAAGAGGCGTGTGAGATATGGAAATATCCCGACCTTCCGGCAGACGTCGTCGACAAGTACCGTCCTTCTCGCGGGGAGTCTGATGAGGCTCCTATCTGGACTCTGCAGGAGAATCACCCCACCTTTGCCGAAGGTGGGCTCAACCAGAAGCTTTTCGATGAGGTGCGCGAGTCCGTTCTGAGTGGTAACCCTTCGTGGGAGTCCTACATAGCTAAGTACTATGTAGGCTTCAGGTCGGGCAAGCGAAAACTGCATGCCGTGTTAGAAGGCAGGACCAGCAACGGTGGTTGGATTGCCGTTGGCTTGGCAAAGAGTGTGGATGATCTAACGGATCCAGAGGACATGTGCCAGGACAAGCGTACGCAGGGTGGATTTGGCCCGGGCTTACCCACTTACGTTGCGCTTCGGAATGCCGATGACATTCCTGCGGTGCTCGATCTCATAAAGCAGTGCTAGGTTGAAGGCTGGGAATCTAGTTCCCGGCCCTTGCCAGCTCAAAATCGTCGATGGCTCGTCCGCCCGTCTACACCCTTACGATCCTGCGGGCCGCACTCCAGCTCGGTCGCGCGTACGGCGTCGCGGCACAGGTCTAGAAACACCTCGGCGCCCTCGCAGAAGCACTCGCGGGCAAAGGCGCCGGATCCGTCCGCAACGCACGCGCCGTCGGCAAAGAGCTTCCAGCTGGACGGCTCGCGCGAGCCGTCTCCGAGCAGCTTGATCTGCAGAACATGTGGGCCGCCAGCGGCACATGGCCCTTCTTCCAACGCCTGCACCGTAAAGCGCATCTGGAGGGACAGAGTATAAAATCCGGAAAAGAGTCGAAATAGGCACCTTAAAACTTCGGAAAAGTGTAGCTGGATGACAAAACAGCACTTAGAAGCCGGTGCTGGATGCGGGATCCTGTGGTCGCCTTCAGCCCTCGCTACTCGTCGTCCTCGTCGTTGGGGTCGCCCTTGAGGGTGTTGATGTCCAGGTACTGGTTGTCGTCCTCTTTTTGCTGGGTCTCCGACTCCGCTTGGGTGGGGCCGCGGAACAGCTGGAACCCCTCAAACGCAATGACACCGAGCAGGGCAATGATAATGGCGATAAAGGCAACCTTGACTGCCTGCGGAAATTCCGAGAAACGCAGCGCCTTTTCCTCGGCGTAATAATCGGCGAAGCGCTCTTCGCCCGTGCTTTTGGTATACGCCGGCGCGGACGCGGCCTCCGGGTCATATTCCGGTGCAGGCGTGGCGGCGTACGGATCGTTGAGATAATCGCTCGATGCGGTGCCATAATCCTCGGTCTCGATGCGACCGGTGCCAGCATAGCCATCGGAATAACCGGAATATGCCGCACCGCCCTCATAGTCCGCGGCGCTCGTGTTGGCGGCAAAAAGCGGGTTAACTGGAACATCGAGCGCCGGCATGCCGGTAGAGGTCTCATCCAGATCGGTTGCAGCCCAGGAATCGTAGGCAACCTGATGGGCAACGGGCTCATCGAGCCTTGCGACCGGAGGCTTGCGTGCCGCAGGAACAGGCAACTGCTGGGCGCTGTACATAACGGTGCTGTCGGCCGATTTGCCCTGCGTCGCTGCTGCGAGAAATGCCGCCGTCTCGGACGGGTCGCTTGCGGGGCGGGGAGCGGGCGTGGACTGCGCAGGAGTCGGCGCAGATACGGGCTCAGGCGCAAGTGCGGGATTGGGGCTTGACGGGCGAGCCCCGCCGCCGCCCATGAGTTCGTCGGCGGTCCACGGGCGATCATCCATCACGTCGTCAAGGCTCAGCGAAAACAGGTCGTCTTCACCCTCATCGAACATGCGGTGCACATGTCCACCAATTGCCGGAATCAATCCGCGACCGGTGCATGATGCCTTGCTCAACGCCATTCTGTCCCATCCTTTCGAAATACTAATGACATCGATTATATGGAACTTCCCAAGCGGCTCGGTCTCGGATTCGTGCTTTCCAGAACTCGCGCCCAAAAAGGGAGGGGCAATCCAGGCGAGTGCCTACTTGTCGCCGGCCGCCGCCTTGGCCTCATTGAGGTAGCTATAGAAGCTGTACTTGGAGATGCCAAAGAACTCGCAGGCGCGCTCACTCGACTTGGAAATGAGGAAGGCACCGCGACGGTCGAGGTAGCCAATGGCACGAATGCGCTCGTCTTTGGTCATGAGCGCCGCGGGCTTGCCCACAAACTGCTCGCACTCGTGCAGCAGGTCCTCGAGCAGGTCGCCGATGTTCTTGGTAATGGGCTCGGGCTCGGTATAGCCCGTGCCGCCGGTGCCGGTAAAAGCGTCGAGCGAGCGCTCAAATGCCTTCATAAGCGTAATGTCAAAGTTGATGCCCAAAATGCCGACGGGCTTGCCCTCGTCGTTGCGGATAAAGATCGTCGACGATTTGAGCAGCTTACCGTCGGTGGTTTTAGTGAGGTACGGCTCGCGGTCGTGTACGTCGGTGGCGCCCTCGTGCATGGACTCAAACACGATATGGCTGGGGCCGTCACCCAGTTTGCGCCCGCTGACGTGGCCGTTTTCGATCACTACGATGGAGTGGTCTACGTCCTCGGTCTCCAGATCGTGGACGACGACTTCGCAGTTGGGGCCAAATTGGAGCGCCAGGCCGTGTGCGAGGCGCTTGTAAAACTCAATCTGTGCGGGGGTCATGGGTACCTTCCTAAAAATTAGTTTGGGCTCACTGTGCCATAAACCACACCTGTTCGCAAATAACGAAAGCGTCGCTGCGTTGTGTGACCGTTCGGCGGCGAAAAGGTACCGATTACGGCAACAAACAATTCGTTAGGTATGCCAATCAAAAAGTGTGATAGAACATTACTAACAAACTTTTTGTTTGGCATCCACATAAAAGTTCAGCCGTGTGAATGGGATCGGGCTGAAACGCGTATGCGGGGGCCGGCAAGAGAGGACTTAAGGAGTTCACCGTATGGCCGATAAGATCCAGTGGGCGGGCAACACGATGCCCAAGAGCGATGACAAGCGCTTGGGAATCATGAGTCTCGACCACGTGAAGAAGGCCCGTGCCTTCCACCAGTCGTTCCCCCAGTACACCGTCACTCCGCTTGCCCGCCTGGACGGCCAGGCCGCGCGCCTGGGCCTGTCCAACCTGTGCGTTAAGGACGAGAGTTATCGCTTTGGCCTCAACGCCTTTAAGGTCCTGGGCGGCTCGTTTGCCATGGCCAACTACATTGCCGACGAGACCGGCAAGGACGTTGCCGACTGCACCTTCGATTACCTGACCTCCGATCAGCTGGCCGAGGACTTTGGCCAGGCCACCTTCTTTACCGCCACCGACGGTAACCATGGCCGCGGCGTGGCATGGGCTGCCAACAAGCTGGGCCAGAAGGCCGTCGTTCACATGCCCAAGGGTTCCACTAAGCCCCGCTTCGATAACATCGCCGCCGAGGGCGCAACGGTGACCATCGAAGAGGTCAACTACGACGAGTGCGTGCGCATGGCCGCCGCCGAGGCCGACGCCTGCGAGCGCGGCGTCATCGTTCAGGACACCGCCTGGGAGGGCTACGAGAAGATCCCGTCCTGGATCATGGAGGGCTACGGCACCATGGCTTCCGAGGCTGCCGAGCAGCTGCGCGAGATGGCCATCAACCGCCCGACGCACGTGTTTGTCCAGGCTGGCGTGGGTTCGCTCGCCGGCGCCGTGGTGGGCTACTTCACCAACCTGTATCCCGATAACCCGCCCACCTTCGTCGTGGTTGAGTGCGCGCCTGCCGCTTGCTTGTACAAGGGCGCTGCCGCCGGCGACGGCGATCCGCGCATCGTGGACGGTGACATGCCCTCCATCATGGCCGGTCTGTGCTGCGGCGAGCCCAACATTTTGGGCTGGGATATCCTGCGCAACCACACCACCGCTTTCGTGTCTTGCCCCGACTGGGTCACCGCTCGCGGCATGCGCACCCTGGGCGCTCCCGAGAAGGGCGACCCGCGCGTCATCTCCGGCGAGTCCGGCGCTGTGACCACCGGCCTGGTTGAGACCCTCATGCTCGATCCCGAGTACGCCGAGCTCAAGGAACTCATCGGCCTGGACAAGACGAGCTCCGTGCTCTGCTTCTCCACGGAAGGTGACACGGACCCGGATCAGTACCGTCGCATCGTCTGGGAGGGCGAATACCCCACTTGCTAATACTGGGTGGAGTAAATAGGTATCGCTCCGCCACCCCACAGGTAGATTCCTTCGTTTGAAAGGTTATGAACAATGGCTAAAGAACTCGATTTCGACGCTATCAAGGCTGCTGCTGAGTCTCATCGTGCTGATATGACTCGCTTCCTGCGCGCTATGATCTCGCATCCCTCTGAGTCTTGCGAGGAGGGCGAGGTTGTCGCCTGCATCAAGGCCGAGATGGAGAGCCTCGGCTATGACGAGGTCAAGGTCGACGGCCTGGGCAACGTTATGGGCTTTATGGGCGAGGGCGACAAGATCATCGCCATCGACTCCCACATCGACACCGTCGGCATCGGCAACATCGAGAACTGGGACTCCGATCCCTATGAGGGCTACGAGACCGACGAGATCATCTACGGCCGTGGTGGCTCCGACCAGGAGGGTGGCATGGCTTCTGCTACCTACGCTGCCAAGATGATGAAGGACATGGGCCTCATCCCCGAGGGCTACAAGATCATGGTCGTCGGCACCGTCCAGGAAGAGGACTGCGACGGCATGTGCTGGCAGTACATCTACAACAAGGACGGCATTAAGCCCGAGTTCGTCATTTCCACCGAGCCCACCGACGGCGGCATCTACCGCGGTCACCGCGGCCGCATGGAGATCCGCGTCGACGTTCACGGCACCTCCTGCCACGGCTCCGCTCCCGACCGCGGCGACAACGCCATTTACAAGATGGCCGACATCATCGCCGACGTCCGCGCCCTCAACAACAACGGCTGCGACGAGTCGACCGACATCAAGGCTTCCTGGGCCGCGGCACCTGCACCGTCAGCCAGATCTTCTACACCAGCCCCAGCCGTTGCGCTGTCGCTGACTCCTGCGCCATCTCCATCGACCGTCGTATGACCGCCGGTGAGACCTGGGAGTCCTGCCTGGACGAGATCCGCAACCTGCCGGCCGCCAAGAAGTACGGCGACGACGTGAAGGTCTCCATGTACATGTACGACCGTCCGTCCTGGACCGGCGAGGTCTACGAGACCGAGGCTTACTTCCCCACGTGGATCAACAAGGAGACCGCTCCGCACGTCAAGGCCCTCGTCGACGCCCACAAGGCCATGTTCGGTGACGAGCGCATCGGCTGCGAGCCCAGCATGGACAAGCGCGCCGGTCGCCCGCTGTGCGACAAGTGGACCTTCTCCGAGTCTCAGGCTCATGCTCCCAACGAGGTCACCTACAAGGACGACCTGGTCACCGCTGCCGCCATGTATGTGGCTGCCCTGAACCTCTACGATCCGAGCCAGGCCGATGGCGACGCCACCGTGTTCCGCGCCGGTCTGACCAACAACAAGATCGACTAGTCCCATTCCTCGATCTTGTTGAGCCGGGGACAGTTTATGCCCCCGGCGCCTCCTATTGACTTGGGGCCCGCGGTCGTTATCTCCCATGCTTCCTCAACGGTAGCGGGTCCTCGTCATAACGCTCTGCATGTTCTAGCCACACGCGCATGCCGGAGCACATCTACTCATTGCGATCGTTTCACCTTTAGAAAGGACATTTACATGGACGCCAAGTTTACCGAGCTCGTCGAGCAGCTGAACGGCCTCGATTTTAAGGGTATGTACGGCAGCGACTTCCTGCACACTTGGGACAAGACCACCGATGAGCTCAAGGCTCTCTACATCGTCGCCGACGCCCTGCGCGAGCTGCGTGAGAACAACGTTTCGTCCAAGATCTTCGACTCGGGCCTGGCCGTCTCGCTGTTCCGCGACAACTCCACCCGTACGCGCTTCTCCTTCTCTAAGGCCGCCAACCTGCTCGGCCTTGAGCTGCAGGACCTGGACGAGAAGAAGTCCCAGATCGCTCACGGCGAGACCGTACGCGAGACCGCTACCATGATCTCCTTCATGGCCGACGTCATCGGCATCCGCGATGACATGTACATCGGCAAGGGCGACGCCTACATGGCCGAGGTCTCTGAGTCCGTGCAGCAGGCCTACGAGGACGGCGTTCTGGATCACCGTCCCACGCTCATCTCCCTGCAGTCCGATTCCGACCACCCCACGCAGTCCTCTGCCGACATGCTCTACCTCATCAACGAGTTTGGCGGCCTCGAGAACCTCAAGGGCAAGAAGGTTGCCGTCACCTGGGCCTATTCGCCCTCTTACGGCAAGCCGCTGTCCTGCCCGCAGTCGCTGATCAGCCTGCTGCCCCGCTTTGGCATGGACGTCACCCTGGCTCACCCCGAGGGCTATGACCTCATGCCCGAGGTCGTCGAGCGCGCCCGCGGCTATGCCGCCGAGTCCGGCACCACCTTTAAGCAGGTCAACACCATGGCCGAGGCCTTCGAGGGCGCCGACATCGTGATCCCCAAGAGCTGGGCTCCGTTTGCCGCCATGGAGAAGCGCACCAACCTGTACAGCGCTCGAGAAGGAGCTGCTCGCCCAGAACGCCACCCATCAGGACTGGTGCTCCACGACCGAGCTCATGGAGAAGACTGCCAACGGCCAAGACACCATCTTTATGCACCCGCTGCCCGCCGACATCTCCGGTGTTTCCTGTGAGCACGGCGAGGTTAACGCCGACGTCTTCGACATGCACCGCGTGGGCATGTACAAGGAGGCCAGCTACAAGCCGTACGCCATCGCTGCCATGATGTTCCTGCAGAAGGTTGCCGATCCCGCCGCTACCCTCAAGGCCCTCGACGAGCGCAACACCGCCCGTTGGCTCCAGGCCTAAAGCCGGGTTGAGGTAAGCCATGTAAAGGGGGCGCTCTGCCAACCGGCGGGGTGCCCTTTTTTGCATCGCGGGCGTGCGGGATAAGCGCTTTCGATGTGGATGCCCGCGGCGCGAGTTGTCATTATGGCTTCGGGCGAGGGCAAGCGGTTTGGCTCTAACAAGATGCTCGCCGATATCTATGGCGAGCCGCTGATTGTCCGGACCATCGATTCGGTTCCCCGGGGCTTTGACGTCGTGGTTTCGACGCGTTGGCCCGAGGTCGCTAAGATTTGCGAGGACAAGCATTGCCCGTGTGTGCTGCACAATGGCGAGCTGCGCAGCGAAAGCGTCCGTGCGGGCCTTTCGTGGGGAGCCGAACGCAACTGGAAAGGTTGCCTCTTTTTGCCGGGCGACCAGCCGCTCGTGAGCGCGGATTCTTTTGAGGCCATGGTTCGCGCGTTTGACGAGCGTGACCGCAAACATCCGGTGCGCTTGGCGTGCAACGGTGAGCCTTCGAGCCCGGTGCTCTTTCCGGCGGAACTGTTCGATGCGCTCATGCGTCTTGAGGGCAAGGACGGCGGCGGTTCGATCCTCAAGGACCGTACCGACGTGGTGCTGGTCGAGGCGCGTGCCTACGAGCTGTGGGACGTCGATACCGCCAAGGGACAGCAACGCATAACGGAGCATATCGCTGCCTGCTCGTATTTTGATCGCGTGGCCAACAGCATCAATCAATAAGGAACAATTAATCGCCGCGGCGATTGAGCCGGCCGAGGGCGATACCGTCGAGGACGCCGCGGGCTGCTGGGTGTTTCCCGGCTTTATCGACGGCCACACGCACATGCAGTGCTGGACCGGCATGGATTGGACAGCCGATAGCTTTGAGACCGGCACGCGCGCGGCTGCCTGCGGCGGCACGACGACCATCGTGGACTACGCGACGGCCGATCGCGGCGTGACCATGCCCGATGCCTTGGCCGAGTGGCATCGCCGCGCCGACGGAACCTGCACGGCCAACTACGCCTTTCATATGGCACTCGCCGAGTGGAACGAGCGCAACCGCGCCGACCTTTCGGCCATGCGCGAGGCGGGCGTATCGTCGTTCAAGACCTACTTTGCCTACGATCACCTGCGCTTGGACGATGCCGAGACGCTCGAGGTGCTCGAGGAGCTCAAGCATATTGGCGGCATACTGTGCGTGCATTGCGAGAACGGCACGCTGGTGAATGAGCTGCAGAAGCGCGTGTTTGAGCAGGGTATCCACGGGCCCGAGGGCCATGCGCTCAGCCGTCCGGATGTGTGCGAGGCCGAGGCGGTGAGCCGTCTGCTATATCTGGCGCACCTGGCCGGCGACGCACCGGTCAACGTGGTGCACCTTTCGACCAAGCTGGGGCTCGAGGCCATTCGTGCCGCCAAGGCGCGCGGGCAGAAGAATATCTATGTCGAGACCTGCCCTCAGTATCTGATGCTCGACGATACGTGCTACTTGGAGCAGGGAGAGGACGGCTTTGCGGGTGCCAAGTATGTGAATGCGGGCGACCGTGCGGCACTGCGCGAGGCGCTTGTGGCCGGCGAGATCGATACGATCGCGACCGACCACTGCAGCTTTAACCTGCACGGGCAAAAGGACCGCGGGCGCGACGACTTCCGCGCGATTCCCAACGGCGGACCCGGTGTGGAGCATCGCCCCGTCGCGATCGCTACGAGCTTTGAGGGGCAGCTGGGCCCCGAGGATCTGTGCCGCTTGATGAGCGAGAACCCGGCGCGCGTCTTTGGCATGTATCCGCGCAAGGGCTGTCTTGCCGAGGGCTCCGATGCCGACGTGTGCGTGTGGGATCCTTGCGCGCGTTGGACGATCAGCGCCGCGACACAGCATACACGCCGCTCGAGGGCTTTGAGGCACATGGCCGCGCCAAGGCCGTGTTTGTGAACGGCGTGCTGGCGGCACGCGACGGCGAGCCCACCGGAGCCCAACCCGGCCGCTACGTCCCCCGCTAACAGGAAGATCACCGGATTCCCCTCCGCAGTTGCGGTGAAATACGGACTGTTTGCGGCCGTTTGGCGGCCAAACAGTCCGTATTTCACCGCAACTGACGAGATGGGGCCGGCTACTTGAGGCTGGTGGCGATGAGGGGGCGGCCGAGGGCTGCCTCGAAGCGGTCGGCCATCGTGGGGTCGCTGAGCGTGTCGACTTGGTTGAGCATGACGCGGGCATTGTTGAGGTTCAGCATCCGCAGCTCGGCATTGAGCACCTGGGCGACGCGCTCTGGGGTGGCAGTGTCGGTGAGCTCGCAGCCGCAACGCTCGCAAAAGAGCTCGGGGCGGTGGACAACCTCGGCGACGGGTTTGCCCAGTCCCGAGGCGCCGACGACCCAGACAACGTTTGCCGTGGCGGCGGGAATTACCGGCTCCCAGGCGGCATGCGCCTTGAGCGGGAGTCGCTTGCTGCCATCTGCCTCGGCCAACACATAGTCAAAGCGCTGCGCCAGCTCGTTGAGCGGCTCGGCGGGGGCGGAGAGCTTGCCTGTCTCCGGGTCCAAGATGCCTGCCTGGCAGATGCCTCCGCGTGCAAGGCCCGCGCAGGCCTCGCAGGTGCAACCGGGGACATGCGAGGCGCCCGGCTTCCAAGGCACGGCGTCCAGGCGACGATTCGACCCGTCCCATGGCACGCCGGCAACGGGAAGCATATGCGTGGTGGTGCAGAGGAGCACGCGGCCGCCAGCGCGCATGAGCTCAAGACCCAGCGTTTTGAGCAACGTCGACTTGCCGCCGCTGCCGATAATCGCGGTAATGTCCGGCTCGATCCTGAGCGCCGAGGCAAGATTGCCGCTAACCGTTTCCATCTGTTCACCGCCGTATAATACTGTGATAATAAATAATCATCAGAGTAGCGGTCGAGCCGCTTTTGCTCTGCTCAAACCGTAGCACAGGGAGGTGCCCCGGGAATGCTCGTTTATGTTCGCGGCGCCGGCGATATCGCCACGGGTGTCGCCGCTCGCTTGGTGCGCGCCGGCGTGTCGGTCGTTATGGCCGATATCGCGGTTCCCACGTGCATCCGCCGCACAATCAGTTTTTGCGAGGCTATTCGCCTGGGCGAGGTCCAGGTCGAGGGCATTCGCGCTCGCTTGGCGCAGACGCCGGCAGAGGCGCTCGAGATTACCCAAGCGGGGGATGTTGCCGTCGTGGTGGACCCTCAGGCCAAGATGCTCGATGAGCTTAAACCCGCGGCTGTGGTCGACGCGATTTTGGCCAAGCGCAACCTGGGCACCACGCGCGACATGGCGCCTACCGTCATCGCCGTGGGGCCGGGCTTTACCGCGCCGGTCGATTGCGACGCCGTGGTCGAGACCATGCGCGGGCATTTTTTGGGCCGCGTCATTACCCAGGGCTCGCCCCAGCCCAACACGGGCGTGCCGGGCGTGATCGCCGGCTATGGCAAGGAGCGCGTTATCCACAGCCCCGCCGCCGGCGTGTTTCGGTCCGACCGCGCAATCGGCGACATCGTGAGCGCCGGAGACGTGATTGGCTACGCGGACGATACGCCCATGTGCACGCAGATCGATGGCTGCCTGCGCGGGCTTTTGGCGAACGGCGTGCAGGTGACTGAGGGCTTTAAATGCGCCGATGTCGATCCGCGTGGCGATGCCAGCTATATCAACTACATTTCGGACAAGGCGACGTCGGTCGGCGGCGGCGTGCTCGAGGCACTCGCTATGCTCACCGATATCTTTAGAGGATAGAAGGCGGCAATGGAAAAGCTCGATGTTGTGAATGCGGCGCTTGTCGCCCTGCGTGCTGGCGAGACGTGCGAGCTCGTGGTCGTAGCCGGCACGGCGGGGTCGTCGCCGCGCGGCGTGGGCGCCTGGATGGCCGTCTTTGCCGACGGTAGCCAGGCGGGCACCATCGGCGGCGGCAAGATCGAGCTCTTTGCGCTGGACGAGGCGCGAGAGCTGCTGGCCGCGGGGCAATCGCGTCTGGTCCGCTACACCATGGGCGGCGAGAACTCCGATACCGGCATGATCTGCGGCGGAGCCATCTGCCTGTGCTACCTACATCTGGATGCGACCCAGGCACCGTTGTTCCAGGAAATTGCCGACGTCTTGGTCTATCGGCGCATCGGCGACTTCGTCATCGACTTTGAACCGTTTATCGCGAGCGCGCTCGAGGGCGATGTGGCCGAGTACCATGGCGAGGCATCGCGCCATACCATTGCGGGCTGCCCCGGGCTTTCACTGGTGGAGGAGGGGAGTAAGGTTACCTACACCAACGCGGCCTCTGAGATTCCCGCGGCGCACGTTGAGACGCTCTGCCCCGAGGGCCTGACCTACATCTTTGGCTGCGGACACGTGGGCGCCGCGACGGCGCGCGTGCTCACGGCGGCGGGCTTTGCCGTCGTGGCCTGCGATGACCGCCCCGGCACGTTGACGCCCGAATGGGTGCCCGGTGTCTACGATCGTCGCCTGGTCGATTACAAGAACCTGAGCGAGCTGTGTCCCATCGGTCCGCGCGACTTGGTGGTCGTCGCCACGGCGGGTCACAAGTCCGATATCGACGTGGTGATTCAGGCCATGCGTGCCAAGCCTGCCTACCTGGGCTGTCTGGGTTCGCGCCGCAAGACGGCCTTTGTGCGCGCCCGCCTGGAGCAGGAAGGCTTTACGCAGGACCAGATCGACGAGCTGCACCTTCCGATCGGCGTTGCCATCGAGGCCGAGGACCCCGAGGAGATCGCCATCTCCATCGCCGCCGAGATGATCCACCTGCGCCGCACCAAACTCGTCCCCCGCAAGCGCTAATCGCATCCCCACCAATAAGTTGCGGTGAAATACGGATTGTTTAAGCCTGTTAGGCCGCCAAACAGTCCCTATTTCACCGCAACTGCTTTTTGGGATCCATTTGTGCGGGGGAGTTGTGGAGTTGTGCAGGCAGACGAGGTTTTTCTGGAAATACGCTCCCGATGCGCGTATAGTACCGATTGTTTTGTCGGCTCCTGCTGCGTCGAGTCCAAACCGCAAAATGCCATGAGCGGCGCGGATGCAGCCAGGAGGCACGAGGACAACCCATCGTGGCCACGCCCCGTGCTTAAAACCCCAAGAAGGAGTGAACAATGGCAGAAGAGAAGTATGTGCCGCGTCTGAAGACCAAGTACAACAACGAGGTCAAGCAGCAGCTTCAGGACAAGTTCCAGTACGAGAACGTCATGATGATCCCCAAGTTTGAGAAGATCGTCGTGAACATGGGTGTCGGCGAGGCCGCTACCGATTCCAAGGCCATCGACGGTGCCGTGCGCGACCTGCGCGCCATCACCGGCCAGCAGCCGATGATCACCCGTGCCCGCAAGTCCATCGCTACCTTCCGCCTGCGCGCTGGTATGCCGATCGGCTGCAAGGTTACCCTGCGTGGCGACCGTATGTGGGAGTTCTTCGATCGTCTGACCTCCGTCGCGATCCCCCGTATCCGCGACTTCCGCGGCATCTCCGCCAAGAGCTTCGACGGCCGTGGTAACTTCTCCATGGGCGTCACCGAGCAGCTCATCTTCCCCGAGATCGACTTCGACTCCGTCGATCACCAGCGCGGTATGGACATCACTTTCGTGACCACCGCCAACACCGATGAGGAGGCCAAGGCCCTTCTGGACGCCTTCGGTTTCCCGTTCAAGAAATAGGTTCACCTGCCCTATAAGCGCCGTTCCCACAAGGGGGCGGCGCTTGGGGCGAACAATACTCTATGTGAGGAGGATATAAGTGGCTAAGACATCGATGATCGTCAAGTGCAATCGCAAGCAGAAGTTCTCTACTCGTGAGTACACGCGCTGCCAGCGCTGCGGCCGTCCGCACTCTGTGTACCGCAAGTTCGGCCTGTGCCGTGTCTGCTTCCGCGAGCTTGCACTCAAGGGCGAGCTTCCCGGCGTTAAGAAGGCCAGCTGGTAAGTCACTACCAGCGTTTCAAGCATCAGTTTGGAACAGGGAAAACGCGCTAAAAAGGCTTTGCCGTTAAGGGCGGCGAAGAACCAAGAGCACGTGTTCATCAAGAACGAAGGAGAATCTGTATGAACCTTACAGACCCGATCGCAGATATGCTTACGCGCATCCGTAACGCTAACTCTGTGAACAAGGCCACGGTCTCCATGCCGAGCAGCAAGAAGCTCGTCGAGATCGCTCGTGTTCTGCACGAGGAGGGCTACATCGAGGGCTACGATGTCGAGGACACCGTTCCCCAGAAGACTCTGCACATCACGCTTAAGTATGGTCCCAAGAAGGCTAAGGTCATCAACGGCATCCGCCGCATTTCCAAGCCGGGCCTGCGTAAGTACACCGGCGTTGCCGACATGCCCCGCGTCCGCGGTGGCCTTGGTACCGCCATTATTTCCACCAGCCATGGCGTCATGACCGACCGCGATGCTCGCAAGCACAACGTCGGCGGCGAGATCATCGCTTACGTCTGGTAATTCGCTCGGTAGGTAGAAGGAAAGGAGATCACCGTGTCTCGTATCGGTAATAAGCCTGTCCAGATTCCCGCCGGAGTCGAAGTGGCAGTCAACGGCAACAACGTTGTCGTCAAGGGCCCCAAGGGCCAGCTCGAGCTCGATGTCTTTGAGAAGCTCGCTATCAACGTCGAGGACAACGTCCTCACCGTTTCCCGTCCCGACGACGAGCGTGAGACCCGTGCCCGCCACGGCCTCACCCGCGCCCTCATCCACAACATGGTTGTTGGCGTTTCCGAGGGCTTCGAGAAGAAGCTCGAGCTCGCCGGCGTCGGTTACCGCGTGCAGCAGAAGGGCAAGAACCTCGAGTTCTCCCTGGGCTTCTCGCACCCCGTGATCGTCGAGGCTCCCGAGGGCATCACCTTCGAGGTTCCCGACAACACCCACGTGAACGTCAAGGGTATTAACAAGCAGCAGGTCGGTCAGATCGCCGCTGAGATCCGCGGCCATCGTCCTCCCGAGCCTTACAAGGGCAAGGGTATCCACTACGTTGGCGAGCACATCCGCCGCAAGCTGGGTAAGGCCGCCAAGTAGTCGTAACCGACTCACTCGCATAAGACCAGCACCCCGTCAGGTGCTGGCAAGATCAACCTTTTTAGGAGTTTACGTATGAACAAGCATAAGGCGAAGCTGGAAGGCCTCAAGCGTCGTCAGCGTCGTGTTCGCGGCAAGGTCTCGGGTACCTCCGAGCGTCCGCGTCTTCGCGTGACCCGTACTAACGCCAACATCTATGCCCAGATCATCGACGACAGCAAGGGCTCCAGCCTGACGCTCGTCTCTGCCTCGACCCTCGAGGCCGAGTTCAAGGGCACCCACACCTCGAACAAGGAGGCTGCGGAGAAGGTCGGTCAGCTCGTTGGCAAGCGCGCCATCGAGGCCGGCATCACCAAGGTCGCCTTCGATCGCGGTGGCCGTATCTACCATGGCCGCGTCAAGGCCCTCGCCGACGGTGCTCGTGCCGCCGGTCTCGAGTTCTAGGAGGTATGTAGCACATGGCTCGTAATCAGAAGCAGCAGCGCGAGGCCTCCGAGTTCGAGGAGCGCGTCGTTTACATCAACCGCGTGTCGAAGACCGTCAAGGGTGGTCGTCGCATGAGCCTCGTCGCTCTCGTCGTCGTTGGCGACGGCAAGGGCAACGTCGGCGTTGGCATGGGCAAGTCCGCTGAGGTGCCCATGGCCATCTCCAAGGCATCTCTCGATGCCAAGAAGAACATGTTCCACGTGCCGGTGACCGAGCAGGGCACCATCCCGCACGAGGTTCTCGGCCACTTTGGTGCCGGCCGCATCATCATCAAGCCCGCTGTCGAGGGTACCGGCGTTATCGCCGGCGGCGCTGTGCGTCCCCTCTTTGAGCTTGCTGGCATCAAGAACGTCCTGTCCAAGTCCCTCGGTACCGACAACGGCCTCAACATCATCAAGGCTGCCGTCGAGGGCCTCAAGGAGCTCTCCAGCCCTGAGGACGTCGCGGCTCGCCGTGGCCTGACGGTCTCCGAGATGTTCGTCGGTAAGGAGAACTAAGCATGGCTGACACCATCAAGATCAAGCAGGTCCGCAGCACCAATGGTTGCAAGCAGGACCAGGTCCGTACTGTCCGTGCCCTCGGTCTCCACAGGATCCGCGAGGTTCGCGAGATTGCTGACAACGAGTCCGTCCGCGGCATGATCTTCAAGGTCAAGCACCTTGTCGAGATTGTAGAGGAGTAGCAAATGCAGCTTCACGATCTTACTCCCGCGCCCGGTTCCACCAAGAACCGCAAGCGCGTCGGCCGTGGCAATTCTTCGGGTCACGGCACCACTTCTGGCCGCGGTCAGAAGGGCCAGGGTTCCCGCTCTGGCGGCACCAAGGGTGCCGGCTTCGAGGGTGGCCAGACTCCGCTGGCTATGCGCCTGCCCAAGCTTCCGGGCTTCCGTAACCCCCGTCGTATCGAGTACACCGCTGTTAACGTTGAGCGTCTCGAGCGTAAGTTCGAGGACGGCGCTGTGATCGACGGTGCCGCTCTTAAGGCCGCTCGCATCACCAAGAGCGAGTTCGAGCCCGTCAAGGTGCTCGGCAATGGTGAGCTCACCAAGAAGTTCACGGTCAAGGTCGACAAGGTCAGCGCTTCTGCGCAGGCCAAGATCGAGGCCGCCGGCGGAAAGGTCGAGCTGCCGTGCTAAATGGTCTTAAGAATGCTTTCCGCATCAAAGAATTGCGCGAAAAGATTCTTTTTACCATAGCTATGCTCGTCGTGTACCGCATTGGTGCGCACGTTCCTGTGCCCGGCATTCCCTTCCAGGGGATGCTGGGCCTTTTCTCGACCGATAACAATTCGGTCGCCGCAGGTGCTATGGCCCTCCTGAATCTTTTCTCTGGCGGCGCGTTGAGCTATGTGTCGGTGTTTTCGCTGGGCATCATGCCTTACATCACCAGCTCGATCATCCTCCAGATGCTCCAGGCCGTCGTGCCTTCCCTGCATGAGCTTGCCCGCGAGGGCGAGGTCGGTCAGACCAAGATTACGCAGTATTCGCGTTACCTCACCCTGGCTCTGGCAATCCTCAACTCCGTGGGTTACCTCTTCCTCTTTAAGAGCTTCGGCATCAGCTTCAATGGCGCCGGCGCTCCCGAGATCATCTTCGACCTCATGATCGTCGGTACGCTCACCGCGGGCGCCATGCTGATCATGTGGATTGGTGAGCTCATCACCCAGCGCGGTATCGGCAATGGCATGTCGCTGATCATCTTCGCGAACATCATGGCCGGTCTGCCGCAGGCTATCTTCTCCAGCACTGAGGGCAATGCCGGTGGCATCATCACCATGGTGATCATCTGCGCCATCATCCTGCTGGTTATCCCGCTGATTGTTTTCCTTGAGCGCGGCCAGCGCCGCATCCCGGTCTCCTACGCTAAGCGCGTCGTGGGCCGTCGCATGATGGGTGGCCAGACCACCTACCTGCCCATCAAGGTCAACACCGCGGGTGTCGTGCCGATCATCTTCGCTTCGGCGCTGCTGTACTTCCCGGCTCAGATTGCCGTGTTCTTCCCCGGCATCGGCTGGATTCAGGCAGTTGCCTCCGCGCTTTCGACCGGTTGGCTCAACTGGGTGCTTAACGTTGTCCTCATCGTGTTCTTCGCGTACTTCTACACCTCCATGGTGTTCAACCCCGATGACACGGCCGATAACCTTAAGAAGCAGGGCGGCTTTATTCCGGGCGTGCGTCCGGGTAGGGCTACCGCGGCCTACATCAAGAACGCGCTCAACAAGATCACGCTTCCCAGCGCTGTCTTTTTGGCGCTCATCGCCATCGTGCCTTCGATCATCTTCTCCTTCACGGGTAACCATCTGATCCAGGCATTTGGCGGCACGTCCATCCTCATCATGGTCGGCGTCGTGCTCGACACGGTCGATAAGCTCGAAGGCCAGATCAAGATGTATGATTACGATGGATTCTTTAAATAGGCTAGAGGAGGATTGCTCATGAACCTCGTATTGCTCGGAGCTCCGGGTGCCGGTAAGGGCACCGTCGCACAGGAGCTCGTCGCCGAGTTTGGCGTCGCCCACATTTCCACGGGCGACCTGCTGCGTGCTGCCGTCAAGGGTGGCACCGAGCTTGGTATTCAGGCTAAGAAGTACATGGACGCTGGCGAGCTCGTTCCCGACCAGCTCGTGATCGACCTTGTCAAGGAGCGCCTTGCCGCCGATGACGCCCAGCAGGGCTTCATCCTCGACGGCTTCCCGCGCAACACCGCCCAGGCTGTGACGCTCGATTCCGAGCTCTCCGCCATGGGTCGCGAGATCGACTGCGCCCTTCTGGTCGATGTGGCCCCCGAGGTCATTATCGATCGTCTGTCTTCGCGTCGCACCTGCCGCGCATGCGGTTACACCGGCACCGCTGCCGATGCTACCTGCCCCAAGTGTGGCGGCGAGATGTATCAGCGCGACGACGACAAGCCCGAGACCATCAAGAACCGTCTCGACGTCTACGAGAAGTCCACGAGCCCGCTCGTCGACTACTATCGTGGCCAGGGTCTGCTCAAGTCGGTCAACGGTGACCAGGCTCGCGAGACCGTGTACGGGGATGTCAAAGAGGCTCTCGGTCTATGATCAAGATTAAGTCTGCAACGCAAATCGAGCAGATGAAGAAGGCAGGAGCGCT
>MNQC01000118.1:0-14551 GCA_001915225.1 Collinsella sp. 60_9 | reverse complement strand
AGATGAAGAAGGCAGGAGCGCTATCTAAGATGGCGCTCCCCCACGTTGGAGCCATGGTGCGCCCCGGCGTTTCGACTTTTGAGCTTGATCAGCTCGCGGAGCAGATTATCCGCATGCATGGTGGCACCCCAGCCTTTAAGGGTTACGGCGGGTTTCCCGGAACCATTTGCGCATCGATTAACGATGCCGTGGTACACGGTATTCCCAACCCCGACATGATCCTGCGCGATGGCGATATCATCTCCATCGATACGGGAGCCGTTGTCGACGGTTGGGTCGGCGATAACGCTTGGACGTTTTTCGTCGGCACCCCCACGCCCGAAGCCAAGGCTTTGTGTGAGGTCACGCGCGATTGCCTTAAGGCTGCCATCGAGCAGGCTGTTCCCGGTAACCATATCGGGGACGTCGGTTATGCCGTTCAGTCCCTCGCCGAGTCTCACGGTTACGGCGTGCTTCGTGATTATGTTGGCCATGGCATTGGACGCGTGATGCACGAGGACCCCAACGTTCCTAACTATGGAAAGAAGGGGAGGGGCGTTCGCCTCCAGGCCGGCATGGTCATTGCCATCGAGCCGATGGTTACGATGGGTTCCAACCATGTGAGCACGGGCTCCGACGGTTGGATTGTTACGACCAACGACCACCTGCCTGCCGCGCACTACGAGAACACCGTCGCCATTACCAATGACGGTCCGGTGATTCTCACCACGGATGCCCAAGGTGCTTGGTGCTCGCTCCAAGGCGGAGAAATGTAACAAGTTCCACTTAGTTGTGGAGCCATTACGAAGTTATTACGATGCGTGCATACGTGTTGTAGAATACTCAATCGCTGTCGTTTTCTAGAGAAAGATGATTGCTTGTGAAGAAGGAAGACGCAATTGAGCTCGAGGGTACGGTAAAGGAACCGCTGCCCAATGCCATGTTTAAGGTCGAGCTCGAGAACGGTCATTCGGTTCTGTGCAACATTTCTGGCAAGATCCGAATGAATTACATCCGTATTCTCCCCGGTGATAGGGTTGTCGTGGAGCTTTCCCCGTACGACCTGACCCGCGGCCGCATCACCTATCGCTACAAATAGCGGCACGCATACACGCACTCCATTTCCGACTGCAGGCTTAGCTCAACCTACGGTCGGATTGTGTGTGAAGACCAGCCATAGTTTTAAACGCCTGCGGCTGGGCGAGTAGATAGTAGGGAAGTAGTTTGAGCGCTACCGAAAGGAAGAACGATGAAGGTACGTCCTTCGGTCAAGAAGATGTGCGATAAGTGCAAAATCATTAGGCGCCATGGCAAGGTCCTCGTCATTTGCGAGAACCCCCGTCATAAGCAGCGTCAGGGTTAAGAGAGGAGACTACGTTGGCCCGTATTAATGGTGTCGACCTCCCGCGTGAGAAGCGCGTTGAGATCGGTCTGACCTACATTTACGGCATCGGCCGCACCACTGCGACGAAGATTTGCGTCGAGTGCAACGTTAACGTGGATACGCGCGTTAAGGACCTCACCGAGGATGAGGTTAACGCCATCCGCGATTATATCGATAAGAACCAGATCATGGTTGAGGGCGACCTCCGCCGTGAGCGCAACCAGAACGTCAAGCGCCTTATGGACATCGGCTGCAACCGCGGCCTTCGTCACCGCAAGGGCCTCCCGGTCCGCGGCCAGCGCACCCACACTAACGCTCGTACCCGCAAGGGCCCGAAGCGTCAGATCGGTGCTAAGAAGAAGAAATAAGGAGCGCTAGATAGATGGCTACTGCTAAGAAGAACGTTCGCGCTGCCCGTCTGAAGCGCGCGGACCGTAAGAACATTTCCGTGGGCCAGGCTCACATTCGTTCTACGTTCAACAACACGATCGTTTCGATCACCGATCCCCAGGGCAACGTCATTTCCTGGAAGTCGGCTGGCCAGGTGGGCTTCAAGGGCTCCCGTAAGTCCACGCCGTTCGCTGCCCAGATGGCTGCCGAGGCTGCTGCCAAGCAGGCCATGGAGCACGGTATGAAGAAGGTTTCCGTCTTCGTCAAGGGCCCCGGCTCCGGTCGTGAGACCGCCATCCGCTCCCTCCAGGCTGCTGGCCTCGAGGTCTCGAGCATCCAGGACAAGACCCCCATTCCGCACAACGGCTGCCGCCCCAAGAAGCGTCGCCGCGTGTAACTGAAAGGATCGTATCAATATGGCAATCGACAGGACTCCTGTTCTTAAGCGCTGCCGTCAGCTCGGGATCGATCCCGCTGAGCTCGGTTACAGCAGCAAGAAGGAATCTATCCGTCAGCCCAAGCGCCGTCGCAAGGAATCTGAGTACGGCATGCAGCTGCGCGAGAAGCAGAAGGTCAAGTTCATCTATGGCGTTCTGGAGAAGCAGTTCCACGGCTACTTCAACAAGGCCCGCAAGATGAACGGCGTCACCGGTGAGAACCTCATGATCATCCTTGAGTCTCGCCTCGACAACGTCGTCTTCCGTCTTGGCTTCGCCCGCACCCGCAAAGAGGCTCCTCAGTCCGTCCGTCACGGTCACTTCACCGTGAACGGCAAGCGCGTGGACATCCCGTCCTACCGCGTCAAGGCCGGCGACGTCGTCGCTGTCGGCGAGAAGTTCCGTGACCTCCTCCCCATCAAGGAGGCCCTGATTTCCTCCGAACGCTTTGAGGTCCCTGGCTGGCTCGAGGTCGATATCGAGAAGCTGTCTGGTAACGTGCTCGCTCTGCCGACGCGTGAGCAGATCAGCGGTGATATCAACGAGCAGCTCATCGTCGAGCTCTACTCTAAGTAGTCCATCCGGGCTGCTGAGGCTGGAGGTAATACATGTCAGAATTCATTAGGCCTCAGGTTCAGGTCGAAGAGATCAACGAGACGTCTGCTCGTGTCTCCGTCGAGCCGCTCGAGCGTGGCTACGGCGATACGCTGGGTAACTCCCTTCGTCGCGTTCTTCTGTCCTCGCTCGAGGGTGCCGCCGTCGAGGCTATTCAGATCGATGGTGCGCAGCACGAGTTCATGACCATCCCTAACATGGTCGAGGATGTCACCGACATCGTCCTGAATGTCAAGGGTCTTGTCTTCAGGGCTCTCGGCACGACCGACGAGGCGACCGCCACCATTTCGGTTGACGGCCCCTGCGAGGTCACCGGTGCGGACTTCTTTATTCCGTCCGAGTTTGAGCTGGTCAACCCCGAGCAGCACATCGCTACGCTCACCGAGGGTGGCCATCTCACCATGAGCATGCGCATCGGCTATGGCCGCGGCTATGTTTCTGGCGAGGCCAACAAGCGCGACAACGATCCCATTGGTGTGATCCACGTCGACTCGCTGTACTCGCCGGTTTCCCGTTGCGCCAAGCTCGTTGAGGCTTGCCGTGTCGGTCAGCACACCGACTACGACCGCCTTGTCCTCGAGATCGAGACCAACGGCTCCATCGCCCCGCGCGACGCCGTGGTCCAGGCTGCCAATATCATCAACCAGCATATGGCCGCCTTTATGAACCTTGCCGAGACCCCCGAGGTCGAGGAGGAGGCTTCGATCTTCGCTCCCGAGGTCACCAACGACAACGCCGAGCTGGACAAGCAGATCGAGGATTTGGACCTTTCCGTCCGTTCCTACAACTGCCTTAAGCGCGCCAGCATTCACTCGGTCCGTCAGCTCGTTGAGTTCTCGGAGAACGATCTGCTCAACATCCGTAACTTCGGTGTTAAGTCGATCGAGGAAGTGAAGGACAAGCTTGAGTCCATGGGCCTGAGCCTGAAGGCTTAATGCTTCGCATATTTGAGGAGAAACTAGACCATGCGTCACAACGTTAAGAAGGGCCTGAAGCTCGGCACCGATGCGAGCCACACCAAGGCCATGAAGAAGAGCCTTGCTAAGGCCCTCTTCGAGAACGACCGCATCAAGACCACCGAGACCCGCGCTAAGGCGCTGCGTTCGGTCGTCGATCCGATCATCACCTGGGCCAAGAAGGGCGACCTGCACTCTCGTCGTCTGGCTATCGCCAAGCTCGGCGATAAGCAGCTCGTTGCCGAGATTTTCGACAAGGCTGCTCAGGGCATGTGGCAGGACCGCAACGGCGGTTACACCCGCATCATGAAGCTCGGTAACCGCAAGGGCGACAACGCTCCCATCGTTATCATGGAGCTCGTCACCGAGCCTTGCACGCCTAAGGCCAAGAAGGCTGCTCCGGCCCCCAAGAAGGCCGCTGCTCCCAAGAAGGTCGAGGCTGCCGAGGAGGCTCCTGCTGAGGAGACCGCTGAGTAGACAATCCGTCTGCATAGGCTATATTCGAGGGGTACGTTCGCGTACCCCTCTTTTTTTCGAAATGCCATTGCCTGTTTATTCCCGAGCTCGATGCCACTCTCGTTTTCCGCGTGGCCTACGATGGCTCGTCCTACAGCGGCTTTGCCGAGCAGCCCGGTCAGACGACGGTTGCGGGCGAGCTGCGCCGCGCTATCGAGACGCTCCTGCGCCGTCCGATTGTCCTGACGTGCGCGGGGCGTACCGATGCCAGCGTACATGCCGTGGCTCAGTACATCAGCGTGCCCGTAACGGACGCTGAGCTCGCCTTGACGCGCCGTAGGTGGCTGCGGGCTATGGATGCCCTGCTGCCCAAAGATATCGCCATAAACGAGGTCTACAAGGCCCGTAAAGGCTTTTCTGCACGCTTTGATGCGCGTTCACGTACATATACGTACCGTATTGCCGATCGCGACGCGCGTCCCGTGCTCTCACGGGGTGCCGTGTGGTGGCATCGCTATCCCTTGGACGTCGAGGCCATGTCTGCGGCCTGTCCCGCGCTTTTGGGTGAGCAGGACTTTAAGAGCTTTTGCAAGGTTGCCTCGGCCGTTGGCAAGCCCACGCATCGCTGCGTGATGCGTGCCGAGTTTGGCCATGAGGTTGCGTTTGGCGAGGACATCCTGACGTTTACCATCGAGGGCAATGCGTTTCTGCATTCGATGGTCCGCACGATCGTGGGCACGCTTGTCGAGATTGGCATGCATCGCCGTGAACCCGAGTGGATGCGCGAGGTCATCGATGCTTGCGACCGTACCGCTGCGGGCCCCACGGCTCCTGCCTGCGGCCTTACGTTTATGGGCGTGGATTACGATCCCGCCGAGCTTGTCGTGCTCGACTAGGGGAGGGCTCGACGCGTCGTGCGTCGACACCTGTCATCTGTGGGCTGCGCGTGTGCAACATCTGTTCTTGACGTGCAATACAACTGGTGTCTCATTGCTTTTATTGCCGGGGTGTACCATGAACCACGGTTTGATTTATTGCTGTCGAGAGGACGGATAACTTGGTTCGACGTGGCTCGCATCCGCGACTTTCGGTGATCCTTGTGGTAGAAGGTTCGCCCAGCTATGCGATGCGTGCGCTCGAGAGTATCCAGAACCAAGACCTCTACGATTTGCAGATTGTCGTTGTCTGCCGCGATGCTGCGCCCGGTGTGCGCCATTCGCTTCAAGTTGCCGCCGACAGGGACATCCATATTGATTTGATTGACGTCGAGGACGCGAAGCGCGGCGCTTGTCTTCGTGCCGGTTTTGCTGCCTCGCGCGGCTCTCAAATCATCGCCATGAACGCCGATGAGTGGTTTGCTCCGCAGTCTCTTTCCAAGATGGTCGATATCGCGTGCGATACTGCGGCAGACATAGTGCTCCCCACGGTGTCGCTCGACCGCTATGATGCACATCGAGAGCGCCATTCGCGCGTCTTGGATGCTGCTCATATTTCCATTGATAGCAAATCTTCGATGGTGGCCGGGCTGCCTCAGTTGATTTTAGGCGGCCTAGTCGCTCAGACCTCTGGCGTGATGTACAGCCGTCCGCTGTTTGAGGCATGCCTGTCGCGCGGCAAGGCGTACCGTACGGTTGAGTTTATGGCTTATGCGCTCTCGCAGGCACGATTCGTGTCCGGCTGCGGCGACGCTTGTTTCCACGCGGTGGCACCTAAGCTTACAGATGCCTTTGATCCCACCATGTATGCCAGGATATCCGATGACACTCGAGCGCTCGACGAGCTTGCGGACTCACTCTCGGAAGCAGATAGCGGTGGTCGGCTCAAGCTGGCAAGCCAAAAGTTCTACTTTGCCGGACTGGTCGCCTGCATCGAGAATTTGTGTCTGAGCCCGCATGGGGTGTCGTCAATCGAGCGTTCCGCCCGCATGCGTGATATGCTCGAGGCGCCTCGAACCCGTCAGATGGTCGCCGCGCTCAAGGATAACCATCGGGGGCTCGGTCTGTTGTTTGGGCCGATCGCCAGCGCCAAGCCCGCGCGCTGCGTGATGTGTACGCATCTGGCAGCTTTTCTTAACCGGACGGGCACAAAAACCGCCTAAACGGCTCATTTCGAAACAAACTTGCATAGAATTGTTTCGAAATGCGTTCTTATACACAAAAGCCTTCAAATAGCGTTAAACTATTCAATCACTGATTGATTGTCTCCGCCATCTTTTGGAGAGAGGGTTTGTATGGCTAAAAAACGCAATGGGCGCCAGGATGCCATTAGAGATATTGTGCGCAATAAGGACGTCCGCACGCAGCGCGTGCTGGTCGATGAGCTCCGCGCTATGGGCTTTGATTGCACGCAGGCGACTGTCTCTCGCGATATTGCCGATATGGGGCTGCGTAAGCTCCCTGAGGGCATCTATGTTCTGGCAGAGGACCTGCACCTGCAGCGTATGGTTTCCGAGCTCGTAACGGGCGTTCTACGTACCGATAATCTGGTCATGATCAAGGCTCAGCCTGGCACGGCTTCCGGCATCGCCGCCGCCGTTGATGCGGCAGAGTTGCCCGATGTGCTTGGCTCGCTTGCCGGCAACGATACGATTTTGGTTATTGCCCAGACGGCCGAGGACGGCGAGCGTCTCGAGGCGCTGATCAATAAGCTGAACAATTCTCGCAAGTAGGCGTGCGGGTCGTGCGCTCGGCACTGTGTGCGTGACATAGTGGCTTGTAAGGGGGTATCGACGTTGGTCGGTACCCCCTTTTTGTTTGCCGGTATAAAGACCGCCCACCAGGTCGCTTTAAACTAAAAGGCCCCCGAGCAGTTTAATAAGCTGCTCGGGGGCCTTGTTGCTTATGGCCGGATGATTTCTAGCCGACCGTATCGTCAGGCGTGGGCGAGGGGTCGGGAGTGGGTGTAGGCGTAGGCGTAGGCGTGCCGCCATCGCCGCCGGTCGAACCACCAGTGGAGCCGCCCGTCGAGCCACCGGTCGTACCGGTACCGCCGGTGGTGTCGCCGCCCGTGGTCTCGGTGGTCGTGGTCGTCGTGGTAGTCGTTGTGGTGGTTTCCTCTTCGTCCTCGTTCTTGTCCTTGTCGTCGTTCTCCGTCTTCTTGGAGTTGTAGGTGGGCGCCGTTCCGGTCGCAAACTCCTCGCGCTCGGTACCGGTCAGAACGGTGTTCATAAACCGCTTAAAGACAGGCAGGTTGGTGCTGTCGCCCAGCAGGTCCGTGCCGTATTTTTGGATGGGGATCTCACCTGCGGAATAGCCGGTCCACAGGGCGCACGCCAGCTGCGGGGTATAGCCGCAGAACCACAGGTTGGTGGTGTTGTCGGTGGTGCCCGTTTTGCCGGCATAGGGCTGGTTGACGCTCAAGGCGCCGGCAGCACCCGTACCGCTGCCCTGCATGACGCCGGACAGAACATCGGTGACCGCGGCGGCCTCGCCCTCGGTAAGCACCTGTGAGGGATTGTCCGTGTGCTGGTACAGCACCGAACCGGTACGAGAGTCAATCTCGGTGATGGCGATCGGCTGGCGATAGTAGCCGCCGTTGGCAAACGTCGCGTAGGCGGCGGCCATCTCGAGCGGCGAGATCGAGCCGGTGCCGAGCGTCATGACGGGAACGTCCTCGATGTTGTCCTTGGCGGGATCGATGCCGAGCTTTTTGACGAGCGAGATGATCTTGCTGTTGCCGACGGCTTCCGCCACCTGGATGTAGCCGGTGTTGGAGGAGTATGCCGTCGCCTGCTTAAGCGTGATGTTGCCATAGCTATGGTGGGCGTAGTTTTGGACCTCGGTCGTGGTGCCCTTGGCCTTGAGCGGCGAGTTGCAGTTGAGGGTGACGTTGGGGTTCATGCCGTTTTGGATGGCAGTTGCCAGCGTAAAGGCCTTAAAGGTGGAGCCGACGGGGCGCTTCGCCGTAGCGTGGTTCACATGGTTCTCGTCGGCGTTGTAGTCGTAGCCGCCCACCATGCACTTGATGTAGCCGGTCTTGGGGTCGACGACGACCATGCCCATGTCCAGGCCGTCGAGCGAGAGCGTGTCGAGCTGCTCGCGGACGGCATTCTCTGCCACCTGCTGCATCGTGGGGTCGATGGTGGTCTTGACGGTCAAGCCGCCCTTAAAGAGCACGTCGGTCGAGAACTCCTGCTCCAGCAGCTGCTTAACATAGGCGACAAAGTAGGGCTGCGAGTATACGTCGACGCCGCTGCCCGAGATTTCGGTCACGTTGAGGGTGATGGGCTCGGCCTGTGCGGCATCGTGCTCCTCCTGCGTAATGTGGCCCAGGCGCAGCATGTTGTCGAGGACCTTGTTGCGACGGGACAGCGCCAGGTCGGGGTTGACCGTGGGGTCGTACTGCGAGGGCGAGTTGGGAAGGCCGATCAACAGCGCGGCCTCGCTCAGGGTGAGGTCTGCGGCGCTCTTGGACAGGTAGGTCTCGGCGGCGGCCTCAATACCGTAGGCGCCGTGACCGTAATAGATGGTGTTGAGGTACATCATGAGGATCTCGTCTTTGGAGTACATATCCTCCATCTTGACGGCGATGTAGGCCTCGCGCACTTTACGCTCGATGGTCGAGTCGAACTGCTCCTCCTGCAGGATGGTGTTGCGCACCAGCTGCTGGGTGATAGTCGAGGCGCCTTCGTGTCCGCCGCCGAGGGTAGCCACCGCAGCACGCGCGATACCCCACAGGTCGATACCGCCGTGCTCGTAGAAGCGCTCGTCCTCGACGTCAACGGTGCCCTGCAGCACGTAGGGGGAGACCTCGTCCTTGGTGATGGACTTGCGGTTTTGCGTGTAGAAGCTCGCGATCTTGTTGCCGTTGCAGTCGACGATCTCGGTGGGCTCGCTCACCAGATACGCGTTGGCGTCGGTGTAGTCGGGCAGATCGGACAGCCAGCGGTTGACGTTGCCGACCATGCCGATGCCAAATGCCACGCCCGCAATCAGCAGAAAGCCCAAAAACGAGAGCAGGATTATGGGCAGGGCATGCGTCTTTGAACGGCTGCGTCCCTGTCGTTGGCGAGGACCCATATATTGACCTCCAGGTATGTCGTGCCGGACGGTGGATGTGCCGTCGGGGCAGGATGGACATAAGTTATTACACGATAAACCAAACGGGGCGCGCGATGCCTCGTGTATGCTGGAAGACGGCATTTTTCAGAGTGAATGCATACCTTGGTAAGGAGTTTGTCGATGGCGATTCGGACGATGGGGCCGAGCGGACAATACGAGACTGGATTGGATGCTGCTGGTGCGGCGCTGCCCGCGTTGCTGGCGCCGGCGGGCGGGCTCGACCAGATGCTTGCGGCCATCGCCGCGGGTGCCGATGCCATCTATGCGGGGTTGGGCGGCTTTAACGCCCGTGTGAGCGCCCATGGCTTTACGGATAACGAGTTTGCGCGCGGTTGTGCCGTGGCGCATGCTCATGGCGTGCGTGTGTACGTAACGCTCAACGTGTTCGTGTTTGACGATGAGTTGTCCGACGCGGTGGCGTTGGGAGCTCATGCACTGGAGCTGGGCGCCGATGCTCTGATTGTCGCCGATGCCGGGTTGGCCTGCGCGCTGCGCGCGGCGATTCCCGGGGTCGAGATTCACCTGTCTACGCAGGCGGGCGTTCATAGCGAAGGCGCCGTGCGACTTGCCGCCGATGAGCTGGGGGTCGAGCGCGTGACGACGGCGCGCGAGCTGACGGTCGACGAGATTGCGGCGCTATGTGCCACGGGCGTGCCCATCGAGGTATTCTGCCACGGTGCGATTTGCATCGGCTATTCGGGGGCGTGCGAGTTCTCGGCCCTGCGGCGTGGGCGCTCGGCGATGCGCGGCGACTGCACGCAGCCGTGCCGTCTGGCGTACGACCTGGTGGACGAGGCGGGGCAGAGCGTTGTCGCCGTCGAGGGAGATCGCCTGCTGTGCCCGCGCGACTATCTGGGTATTGCGCATCTGCCCGAGCTTGTAGATGCCGGCGTGGCGTCGCTCAAGATCGAGGGGCGCATGAAGAACCCCGATTACGTATTCAACGTGGTGCGGGTGTGGCGCCGGGCACTCGATATGCTGTGTGACGGCGCGTGGGATCCCGGTGCCGTGGAAGAGCTTGAGCGCGAGTTGGGAAGGTCGTTTAACCGTGGGTTTACCGATGCGTACCTGCGAGGGCGTTCGGGTGCCGAGCTGATGAGCTTTGAGCGCGCAATTAACCAGGGCGTGCGCGTGGGGCGCTTGGTCGCTGTGGGCCACGAAGAGGTGACCGTTGAGCTCGACGCCGCCGTGGCGGCGGGTGACACGCTCGAGATTCGGTTCTATCCGGGTGTCGACGCGCGTCCCGATGTGCCCAAGCGCTGGCCGCAGGTGCCCTGTCCGGTGGATGCCACAGCGGGGAAGCGCGTCGTCGTGCATTGCAAGCGTAAGGTGGACGCGGGCTGCGAGGTTTACCTGATTCGCAGCGCCGGCGTGTTGGATCAGACGGCGGCGGTGTTGGAGCGCATGCGGGCCGAGGCGGATGCGATTGCGCCCGTTGCGCGTGCCGTTGAGGTGCTGCCCTTTGAGGACGTTGCGGTGGATGGCGGTGCGTCGACGGAGTTGGTGGAGTGCGCGGTTCCCGCTCGCATGGTTTTTGCTTGGCAGCTGATGGATGCCGACTCGCGCGGAGAACTCGATTTGTCCGACGCCGTTGTGGTGCTTGACGAGGTGTGCCGCACGGGTGACGCTGACCGGACCCGCTCACTGATGCAGCGTGCCGGGCGCGTCGTCTGCCGCAACCTGGGACAGGTGGTGATCGCTCGCGAGCTGGGCGTGACGTTTGACGTGGCGGCGCCGGTGTTCTGCGCGAATCGGGCCACGCTTACCTGGCTGCGCGGACTTGGCGCGGGGCGGGTGTACTTGCCGGCCGAGTTGCTCGGCAATGATGCGGAGCGTATTGCCAAACTGGCTGCTGAACCCGGCGTCTTGGGTCCGGTCGACGCCGACCGTCCCGAGCTTATGGTGTGCGAGCACTGCCTGCTGACCGCCGAGGGCGTCTGCGCCACCGATGCGACGGGACAGGTCCATTGTCGTGACTGCTCGCGTCGTCGGCAAACACGATATTTGGTCGAGCGCGACGGCACGCGCCTGCCAGTTGCCATTGACGCATGCGGCAGGACGAGGATTTTCCTGTCGTAGGTGCTGCGTCGCGTCAGTTTGTTATCATATGAGAGTTTATGGACTTCCAGCACCGCCGTTTTCGGCGAGGGTGCTATAGCAAAAGGAGGATACCCAATGCTGTCTGTTGACGAGCAAATGCGTATCATCACCTCGGGTGCTGCCCAAATCGTCCCCGAGGCCGACCTTCGCAAGAAGCTTGAGAAGGGCGAGCCCCTCAACATCAAGCTCGGCGTCGACCCCACCAGCCCCGACCTGCACCTGGGCCACGCCGTGCCCCTGCGCAAGATGCGTCAGTTCCAGGACCTGGGCCACAACGTCACCCTCATCATCGGCAACGGCACCGCACTGATCGGCGACCCTTCGGGCAAGAATTCCACCCGTCCGCAGCTTTCGCAGGAGCAGATCGAGGCCAATGCCGAGACCTATGTGAGCCAGGCCATGAAGATCCTGGATCCCGAGAAGACCACCATCGTGCACAACGGCGACTGGATCCTTTCGATGGATCTGGCCGGTCTGCTGCAGGTGTGCTCCAAGTTCACCGTCGCCCGCATTCTTGAGCGCGATGACTTTACCAAGCGCTACCAGTCTCAGACGCCGATCGCCCTGCATGAGTTCCTGTATCCCGTGATGCAGGCTTTCGACTCCGTGCAGATCAAGGCCGACGTGGAGATGGGCGGCACCGATCAGCTCTTCAACCTGCTCGCCGGCCGTGAGCTCATGGAGAAGATGGGCATGGAGCCCCAGATCGCGCTCACCATGCCGCTGCTCGAGGGCACCGACGGCGTACGCAAGATGTCCAAGTCCTATGGCAACTACATCGGCCTGACCGACGCGCCCAAGGACATGTTCGGCAAGACCATGTCCATCCCCGACGAGATGATCGGCAAGTACTATCGTCTGGCCAGCTCGCTCACCCCGGCCGAGGTCGACAAGATCGACGCTGCCCTGGCCGATGGTTCTGCCGACCCCTACGAGCTCAAGCGCGCTCTGGGCCGCGACCTGTGCGACACCTACCACGGCGCCGGCGCCGGCGACGAGGCCCAGGCCGAGTTCGACCGCGTATTCAAGGAGGGCCAGCTCGCCGACTTCCCCGAGAGGCACGTTGAGCTGACCGTCAACGACGAGGGCCAGATCTACCTCGCCGGCCTGCTCAAGGACCTGGGTCTTTCGACGAGCGCCGGCCAGGCTCGTCGCGATATCGACGGCGGCGGCGTCAAGATCAACGGCAAGGCCGTGGCTCCCAAGAGCTATAACATCGATCCCAGCGCCCTCAAGCTGGGCGACACCCTCTCCGTAGGCAAGCGCAAGGGCTTCAAGCTGATCTAACGAGCGAGTTGACCTCACAAGTGCAATAAGGCCGCAGCCGGGAATCCCGACTGTGGCCTTTTGAGTTGCGGTGAAATAGTTCCTAAAAATGCCATACGGCGCCCAGGCAGGAACTATTCCACCGCAACTTTTCTTCCGCACCCAAGGGATCATTTGGCGGTGCCGTTAAGCGGATGGGGTGTTAGCGGGACCTCCTTTTGGGCATACAATTGCTATTGGCTTGCTGCGGTGAAGGCTCGTCCGCTCCGCAGTTATTTCTACAGTTAAAGGAGAATGTATGTCCGTTGAGGTCATGAGGTCTGTGATCGATGCTGCCGAGGGGCGCGTGCCCGTCGACACGCTGTTTACCAATGCGCAGATTGTCGACGTGTATGGCCAGCGTGTGGCGCCCGGCAGCGTTGCCGTCAAGGACGGTGTGATCGTCGGCGTGCTCTACGATGGTCGCGACGATGCCGCTGGCACCTACGAGGCTGCCGAGGTTATCGACTGCCAGGGTCGCTATCTCGCTCCCGGTTTTATTGACGGGCATCTGCATATCGAGTCTTCGAACATCCGTCCCGCCGAGTATGCTCGCATGGCCGCGACGCGCGGTACCACCACCGCCATTGCCGACAGCCACGAGATTGCCAATGTTGCCGGTCTCGACGGCTTGCGCTTTATGATCGAGGACGGCCGCCGCGCACCCATCTCCATCAAGTATATGATGCCTTCGTGCGTGCCCGCGCTGCCCGACGAGCAGGCCGGTGCCGTTATTTCGGCTGCCGATATGCAGGCGTTTTTTGCCGAGCATCCGGGCGATGTTTTTGGTCTGGGCGAAATGATGAACTTGCCGGGCGTCTTTATGGCCGACCCCGAGACCTGTGCTCGCATCGATGCTGCCAACCAGACGCCGTCCAAGCAGGTTGACGGCCACGCGCCGCTCGTTGCCGGTAAGGACCTCAACGCCTATGCCGCAGCGGGCATTATCGCCGACCACGAGTCGACGATTCCCGAGGAGGCACTCGACAAGCTGTCTCGTGGCATGTACGTGATGCTCCGCGAGGGTACGTGCAGCCATGACTTGGCCAACCTGTCGCCGATGCTGCTGGAGAATCCCGCTCGCGCCCGCCGCTGCTGCTTTGCGACTGACGACCGTGCCCCTTCCGATGCGCTTGCGACCGGCATGATCGACAATGCCTGCCGCGTGGCGATTGAGGCCGGTATCGACCCCGTGGTCGCTATCTCCATGGCGTCCCTCTCCACGGCCGAGGCGTTTGGCCTGGATCACGGCTGCCGCGACCCGCACGAGCTGCGCGGTGCGATCGCTCCGGGCAAGCGCGCCGACCTGCTGATTCTGAACGCCGACGGAACCCCCGCGCAGGTCATGTGCGGCGGCGTGTTCTGCGGATCCGCAAACCGGGGTGCCGTATGACCGCCCCCCGGAAAGCATGGCGTCAGGCGGGTGACCGACTCTCCGGTCGGGCATCGCCGCGCTTCACCCTGACGCTGGCGCTGATTCTGTACCTGATATTCCTGTACACGGGGGAGTGGATGCTCGCCTGCGCAGAGGCGGCTCTTGAACAGTGCGGAATCCCCTTGCCCCCGTGGCTGTGGGCAGTCCGCCTCCTGCCTGTTGTCGTGTTCGCATTGCCGCTGGGCGCGGCGGTGTACCGGCTGGCGATCCTGCTGGCAGTGGCACCGGACGTCCGGGCAGACGGTGCACCGGGCATGGCGATGCGGCTTTCGGAATGCCTGTACCCCTTCACCTCCCCCGGCGCATACGGGCTTTGCCTGACCGTCGGGCTGGAAGCGGCGGCATGGTCGGCGCTGGCAGTCCTGCCCCCGGTGCTTGCACTGCGGCTGACTGACGGTTTTCCGCGCGCCGCACTGATCCTGCCGGCGGTCGGG